>NZ_JAMYUI010000071.1:0-642 GCF_040322895.1 Mesorhizobium sp. M0088 | reverse complement strand
GGGGCGATCATGCCCCCGTGTCGTCAAAAAGCTACCAGCCAAATATCCTGTCAGAACACTGAAGGTGCCTAAGTGAACTGCATTACCGCCAGCGGGGCGCGTTTATCGATGCGGTAGTTGGAGCCGCGCGCAAAGCGAAGGTGAACGCCGTGGGTACGATGAAAACCGGAGTGCCGCTCAAAGTGCGGGTGGAAGATGAGATCGAAGAGATCGACAGCGTTAGCGAAGCCGCCGATTTTCTGCAGCGTTGGCCGCTTGAGCGACGCGGCCATGTCTACCGCAGCGCGTTGAACGCCTGCAGCGCGGCGATCGCCGCGCAGATTTCCGAAGCCGACGCCATGAAGGTGTTTACCGGCTTTGCCCGGGTCACCGGCATATTGGTCGACGAGGGCAACCCGGCGATGGCGATGGACGCAAGGAGCATGCAGAGCCGCACGCCCAAGCAAGGCCGGCAAATACCGAAATAAGGTTTTGCTTCTTTCTCCCCGTTCACGGGGGTGAGGTGTGGTCCGCGCAGCGGACGAAAAGCCAATTGCTTGGCTTTTCGAACAGCGAACGCCCGGCAGGGCAATGAGCGACTATCTGTGGTGTCAAGTTGCATTGGCGAACTCCATGCGCGCATCGCGTGCTTTTGCATTGAGA
>NZ_JAMYUI010000070.1:0-681 GCF_040322895.1 Mesorhizobium sp. M0088 | reverse complement strand
AGGTGTGCCGTTGAAACATGTTCTTGTCATTGACGATGATGCCGCAATGCGGCGCCTCATCGCCGAGTATCTCACGATGCATGCCCTGAAGGTAACCGCAGTCCACGATAGCAAGCAGTTTGACTATGTTCTTTCACGTGAGCCAGTCGATCTCGTGGTTGTTGACCTTAACCTAGGCCGGGAGGATGGACTTGCGATCGTCCGCAATCTGGCGACAAAATCGGATGTTCCTATCATAGTGATCAGCGGCGACCGGCTTGATGAGGCGGAAAAAGTGGTTGCACTGGAGCTCGGCGCAACCGATTTCATTCCCAAGCCTTTCGGGATGCGCGAATTCTTGGCCCGCATTCGAGTAGCGCTACGCCAGCGCATTTCTAGTCCGCGAACCAGAGAGCAGCGCTCATTTCGCTTTGGGGCCTGGAAGCTCAGCGTGAAGCAGCGGCGACTGATCTGTGCGGAGCGTGGCGAGGTCAAGCTTACCGCATGTGAGTTCAATCTCTTGATCGCATTTCTGGAGAACCCCCGCAACGTGCTATCCAGAGAACGGCTTTTGCTCGCGAGCCGTGTGCGTGGAGAAGAGGTGTACGATCGAAGTATCGATGTCCTAATCATGCGCTTGCGCCGAAAGCTGGAGGCTGATGCGGCCAACCCTCGCCTGGTCAAAACATCCCGTGGCGCAGG
>NZ_JAMYUI010000069.1:0-737 GCF_040322895.1 Mesorhizobium sp. M0088 | reverse complement strand
AATGACGGGCAGGCCGCGACGGAAGGCGGCGCGGCGATCGTGACGAATGCGGCCAATGGCGTCCTGGCCAACGACCATGTCGGTGCGGATCAGCCCGGCACGGTGACGGCGGTGGCGGGCGGCACGCTCGGCAATCCGATCGTGACGGCCTATGGCACGCTGACGCTGAACGGCGACGGCTCCTACATCTATACCCCGAAGATCGGTGTATCGGTGCCGGCTGGGACGGTGGACAGCTTCACCTACACGATGAAGGACGCGGACGGGGACACCTCGCAGGCGGTTCTGTCGTTCACCTTCTCGGGCGACAACAACCATGCGACGGCGGGCACGTCGGCGGCGCTGGTCGACGAGGACGACCTTGCGACGGGCAACCATGACAACGCTCCTGGCGATGACGTGCCGAGCGTGCAGCCCGGGACGCTGACGCACAATTATGGTGCGGACGGCGCGGGCCATATCGCGCTGGTGTCCGGCTCGGAGACGGTGAACGGCACCACCTACACCTACACGGCCAACGCGGCGGGCACGCAGATCATCGCGTCGGCCGGCGGCGTCGATGTGTTCCAGGTTGACCTGACCAATGCGGTCACCGGCACCTATACGGTGACGCTGCTGTCGCCGGTCCAGCATCCGACGGCGGGGACCGAGGACAATCTCGGCTTCAACCTGAGCTACAAGGTCTACGACGCCGACGACACGGCCGCCACGGCCGCGACCGGCACGCTGACCGTGAC
>NZ_JAMYUI010000068.1:0-817 GCF_040322895.1 Mesorhizobium sp. M0088 | reverse complement strand
GAGCGGCGCTGCTCGCGCGCCAGCGGCCCGACGACGTCTTCAAGGCAATGGTTGAGGTGATCCTGGATCAAGGTCTTCTTGGCCTGCGAAATGGCCTTCTCGACAGCATGAAGTTGTTGGGCGAGATCGAGGCAGGGCCGGGCCGCTTCGATCATTTCGATGACGCCCTTAAGATGTCCGTTGGCTCGTTTCAGGCGCTTGACGATATCGGGATGGGTTTCGTGGATGTGAGATTGCTCGCTCATGCCATTGATACTATCCTCCTGGAGAGGATATACAAGCCTCAAACTGGCCCCGATTCTGGTGCAGGTAGTCTCTCGTTAAGATTTCAGGGAATAATCGCCAAGCATGCCGAATTGGATCCATAGCGCAGCCTTTCGCCTCGTCATCGCTTTCGTGATGACGCTCGGCATGCTGCTCTCGCCTATGGGCGGTTCGGTTTCGCACGATCCGATCGCGCTTGCAGCCGTCGAGGCCGCCCGTCACGCCGAACTGGCGGAACAGATCGAGACGCATGGGCACGTCCACGATGACGGAGCGACCGAGGAGCAGGGGCCTGGGCATTCCCATGGCCACAATCCGACCGACCATTCGCACGAGACGGGGAGCATGCTTCCCGACTTCGCGCCGGCCGTCCCTGCGGCCGGGCGGAACTGGGTGATTTATCCGCCGTCCCTGTCCGATCCGGAAGCAAGCTCCCGGCTCGATCGCCCGCCGAGACCGATCCTCGCCGCATGATCGCGGCCGCTCGCGCGGCCACCCTCAACGACGACGATTGGAATTCTCATGCAAGGACCCTTCTACGAGGGCCCGCCAG
>NZ_JAMYUI010000067.1:0-845 GCF_040322895.1 Mesorhizobium sp. M0088 | reverse complement strand
CTAGGGTCGGGACCCATAAAAGGGGTTCCTCTGACGGCGGGATTGTGATTCACGGGTCTCTGAGGGGGACCACTCATGAATCGCGAATATTTCTGGCTCAGCGATGAGCAGTTTGGGTTGCTTGAACCACATCTGCCGACCGACACCCGAGGCAAGCCGCGCGTCGATGATCGCCGCGTGATCAGCGGCATTATTCATGTGGTGAAGAGCGGCGGACGCTGGGTCGACGCTCCGTCGGTCTATGGACCGCGCAAGACCCTCTACAACCGTTTCCAGCGCTGGTCGGCCAAGGGCGTTTGGAGTGCCATTTTCCATGCTCTTGCCAACGCCGGCGGGCCTCCGGCCGAGCTTCTCATCGACTCATCGGCGGTAAGGGCGCATCGCTGTGCGGCCGGCGGCAAAGGGGGGAGCAAAATCAGGCCATCGGTCGCTCGAGAGGCGGACGGACTACCAAAATCCATGCCCTGACGGATGGATTCTGCCGGCCGGTCGCCTTTCTCCTGACCGGCGGCCAGGTCGCCGATTGCACTGCCGGGGCGCTGCTGATCGAGCAGATGCCGGCGGCGCCAATCCTGCATGCCGACAAAGGCTATGACAGCAATGCCATCCGGGAGCAGGTTCGCGGACGCGGCGCCTTCGCCAATATCCCGCCCAAGGCGAACCGAAAATGGAAGAATTGTTTCTCGCCCTTCCTCTACAAGGACCGCAATGCGATTGAGCGCATGTTCTGTCGCATCAAGGACTTCCGTCGCATCGCAACTCGCTACGATCGGCTCGCCCGCAACTTCCTCGCCGCCGTCTGCATCGCTGCAACCGTCAGCTACTGGTTATGAGTCTTAGCCCTA
>NZ_JAMYUI010000066.1:0-1159 GCF_040322895.1 Mesorhizobium sp. M0088 | reverse complement strand
GCCCCTTGTATCTGCACGAGATGATTATGTGCGATGGAAGCGATTGAGCCTCGGGCCGGATGGCCATCCGGCCCGAGGCTTGGCGAAGTCGCCCGCTGCCCCTCCGGCTACAACCGTCAATGAGCTTGGGATCTTCGCCTTTGTCACGCACGACCGAATAGTCGCTTGGCTCCAATCGCACGAACAAGGCAGGTTACCGTGAACAACATTATTTGTGGAGTTGATGTTTCGAAAGATTGGCTGGACGCCCATATCCGGCCGGGCGCTGCGTTTGCTCGCTTCGCCAACGACGCAGCGGGACTAGGCGAGTTGCTGGTGTTTTGCCGCGGCCATCGTGTCGAGCTCGCGGTTATGGAGGCCACGGGCGGTTATGAGCGGTTGGCCTTTCTGTGGCTTTGGGAGAACGGCCTGCCTTGCGGCATCGTCAATCCTCGCAGCGTGCGTCGCTTCGCCGAAGCAATGGGCACCTTCGAGAAAACCGATCGCATCGACGCGGCCGTGATCGCCCATTACGCGTCGGTCAAGCAGATCGTGCCGGCGGCGCCGCCCAGTCCCGCGCAGCAGCGACTGAAAGTCTTGGTTTCCAGGCTTTCCCAAGTCACCGGCGACATCACCGTCAACAAGCAGCGCAAGAGCGCCACCACAGACGCCGAGACGCTGGCCAGTCTCTCCACGGTGCTGACCTGCCTCAAGCGCGAGGAGAAGCGGCTGGCTGGCGAGGTGGCCTCGCTGATTGACGATGATCCGTTGTGGGCCAGGCTCGACATGACATTCCGCGTCTTCAAGGGCTTGGCTGACCGCACCGTTGCCCGTCTGTTGGCGGAGGTCCCCGAGATCGGCATCGTCTCCAACAAGGCCATCGCCAAGCTGGTGGGGCTCTCGCCTTTCGCCAATGATAGCGGCAAACGCGAGGGACCTCGTAATATTCGGGGCGGTCGCACCGGGCCGCGTGGCATTCTCTTTATCGTTGCCCGGCACGTCGCCAGGTACGATCCTCATCTGCAAGCTTTCGCCGAACGGTTGCAAAAGGCTGGCAAAACCAAAATGGTCATCCGCATGGCGCTGGCGCGAAAACTCCTCGTCATTCTCAATGCAAAAGCACGCGATGCGCGCATGGAGTTCGCCAATGCAACTTGACACCACAGATAGTCGCTCATTG
>NZ_JAMYUI010000065.1:0-1161 GCF_040322895.1 Mesorhizobium sp. M0088 | reverse complement strand
GGGGGAGAGCGACTATCTGGGGTGTCAAGTTGCAATTACGAACTCGTTGCGCGCATCGCGTGCTTTTGCATTGAGGATGACCAGGAGTTTTCTGGCGAGTGCGATGCGGATGAGCATTTTTGGCTTTCCCGCCTGTTGCAACCGTTGAGCGAAAGCTTTGAGATGAGGATCGAATTTGGCCACGATAGCTGCGACGATGAAGAGGATGCCACGCGGCCCGGCGCGTCCGCCTCGCACATGCCTGTTGCCGGTGCGCTTGCCGCTATCGTTGGCGAAAGGAGCCAGGCCTGCCAGCTTGGCGATGGCCTTGTTGGAGATGAGGCCGATCTCGGGCAGTTCGGCCATCAGACGGGCGACAGTGCGTCCGGCTACGCCCTTGAGCGAACGAAAGGCTCGCTCCAGCCTGGCCCACAGCGGATCGTCATCGATCATCGAGGCAATCTCGCCTTCCAGGCGCCGTTGCTCGCGCTTGAGGAAGGCCAGCGTCGCCTCGATGCTGGCGCATACCTCGGCGTCGCATGCGGCACTTCTACGCTGCTTGTTGATGGTCGCATCGCCGACAATCTGGCAAAGCCGGCCAACCAACGCGGTAAGCCGCTGTTGGGCAGCGCTTGGCGGTGGCGTCGGCACCGTGTTCTTGACTGCGCCGTAATGGGCGATGACAGCGGCGTCGATCCTGTCGGTCTTCTCCAGATAGCCCATCGCCTCGGCGAAACGGCGCACGCTCTTGGCATTGACCACGCCGCACGGCATGCCGTGCGCCCACAAGAGCATGAACCCCAGCCGTTCATAGCCGCCCGATGCCTCCATCACCGCAAGGGCTGCGCCATGGCTGCGGCAGAACAGCCAAAGAGCTGCAATCCCCGCCGCATCGTTGGCGAAGCGCGCTGCCGCTCCGCCAGGCCGGACATGCGCGTCCAGCCAATCTTTCGAAACATCAACTCCACAAATAATCCTGTTCACGGTAACCTGCCTTGTGCGTACGGTTGGAACCAAGCGACTGTTCGGTCGTGCGTGACGAAGGCGAAGATCCCAAGCTCTCCCGCGGTTGTAACCTCAGGTGGTACGGGCGACTTCGCCAAGCCAAGGTCCGGGCGGCCGCCCGGACCTTGGCTCAATCGCTCTAATCCCACGAAATCTCTCTCGTGTAGATACAAGGTG
>NZ_JAMYUI010000064.1:0-1243 GCF_040322895.1 Mesorhizobium sp. M0088 | reverse complement strand
TGGAGTGCGCCCCTGGGGGTGGACAGATCGTCCTGAGGAATTGACCATGGCTGTCGGGTTTTCGGAGAGAGAACCATGGCAAGACATCGTAGCTACAGCATCACGTTCAAGCGTCAGGTCGTGCAGGAATATCTGTCGGGCGAGACGCTGTACAGTTTGGCGAAACGGCATGACATCACCCGCACCCTGATCGGTGTCTGGATTGGCAAGTATGAGGCAGGCGGCTTCGATGAAGATACGGCTTCGGCCACTCTGATCACGGAATATGAGGCGCGGATCGCCGCGCTTGAGCGGCTGGTCGGCAAGCAGGCTCTGGAGCTGGAGTTTCTAAAGGGGGCTCTGAAAAGCGCTCCGCGGCCGAAAAGCGGGACTACATCCGCCATCATCGGCCCCCCGGCCTCTCCGTCGCCGAAGGATGCCGGCTGATGGATCTGGCGCGTTCGACCTTTTATGACCGTCCGCAATGGCCGGCCGATGACACCGCTATCGTCGAGACGATGTTCGCGATCTGCGACGAATTCGAGTTTTATGGCTATCGCCGCGTGAGCGCGGCCTTGCGCCAGCAAGGCTTTGTGGTGAACCACAAGAAGATCCGCCGCCTGATGCGCGATCACGACCTGCAACCGAAGGTCAGACGCCGGTTCGTCGCCACGACCGACAGCAATCACAACAGTCCGATCTTCCCCAATCTGGCAAAGGACATCGTCCCGACCGGTCCGAACCAACTCTGGGTCGGCGACATCACCTATGTCGCGCTACCGGTCCGCTTCGCCATCATTCTCGATGTTTGGTCGCGCATGATCGTCGGCTACGCCATCAGCCGCGCCATCGATGCTCGCCTGACGGGCGCCGCCTTGCGCGCCGCAATCGAGCGCAGAAAGCCTCCGCCAGGCTGCGTTCACCATTCCGATCGCGGCTCCCAATATGCCGCCGAGACTTACCGGCAGCTTCTCGCCGGCCACGGTCTGGCGGGCTCGATGGGCCGCAAGGGCAATCCTTATGACAATGCCAAAGCGGAGAGCTTCATGAAGACCCTGAAGCTCGAGGCGGTCTATCCGATGGCGCTTGAAACCTTCGAGGAGGTTGCCGAGCACCTTCCCCACTTCATCGACCAGGTCTACAACAAACGCAGGCTCCATTCGGCGCTGGGATATCTCAGCCCGCAACAGTTCGAGGATCAACATATCCGGCAGACGGGCAAAACCGCAGCCTGATCAGTGTCCACCCCCAGGGGCGCACTCCA
>NZ_JAMYUI010000063.1:0-1403 GCF_040322895.1 Mesorhizobium sp. M0088 | reverse complement strand
TAATGCAGTTCACTTAGGCACCTTCAGTGTTCTGACAGGATATTTGGCTGGTAGCTTTTTGACGACACGGGGGCATGATCGCCCCCGTGTTTTTGGGAGGATGAGGTCTCCCAGCCGTTGTCTTAATCGGATGAGGTGTGCGGGTAGTTTTGCTGGCGCTTCGATCGCCATCCACCCCCATTCGTGACGAATGTAGTGCAGGGCTGTGGTGAAGCTCAATTCGGTTGGCTTGACCTCGGCTTCAGAGGCAACCTCGGCCATTTCCAACCGCACCAGATTGTAAGCCAGCAAGGCTCCCCAAACTTCCTGATAAACGGTCTGCGGTGTGCCGCTGCGCAGCGTCAATTCGCTGCCAAGAAGCTCCTGCTTCAGCTCTCGATAGCTGGTTTCGATCCGCCAGCGGTCTTCGTATTGCTGCACGATCTCCTGGGCAGGATAGGCCTTCTTGTCCGTCAATGAGGTGAGCAATATTCGCTTTTGCCCATGCCGGTTGACCGTCTCGATCGCCCGAGCTTCCCAGAATGTCGGCAAGTCGGGCTCGGCCTCGCGTGCTTGCGGCGAGACTTTCATGCGCACCCGATAGTCGGTGGCGTTCTGGTCCAGGCGCTGCCATGCACTGTTGCCTTTGGCCGGCAGGAGCCAATGACGTTGCTTGCCCTTCGATTGAAGCTGCAGCAGCAGGCTGGCGCTGAAAAAGCCCTTGTCGAAGACCGTCAGGGATTGGTCCGGCACTTGGTCGAGCAAGCTCTTGGCATAGAGCATCTCATTCTTGCCGTAGATCCCAAACACCGCATCACGCACCAGGTGCGTGGCGAGCGCCGTCAGGGTCAAGAGCCGTAGCTGCGGATAACTTGCAACAGCGCCGGATGCATAGGCTTGCGCTCCAAAATGCGCGCGGTTCTCCACGCTGTCGGCGACACGCAATGTGCTGCCATCCACGGCATAGCGCGCAAGACCCCGCCAGCCTCGCCCGACTTGGTGTCGCTCGTCCCAGCACGTCGCGCTCATCGCAAACAACTGCGCCAGCGGCGCCTGGCCTAAGCGCTGGCGGGCCTGCGTCA
Organism: Mesorhizobium sp. M0088; assembly: GCF_040322895.1. NCBI lineage: Bacteria > Pseudomonadati > Pseudomonadota > Alphaproteobacteria > Hyphomicrobiales > Phyllobacteriaceae > Mesorhizobium > Mesorhizobium sp. M0088. The sequence goes on along the minus strand of NZ_JAMYUI010000063.1, from coordinate 342 downwards.
AGGCGCTCTTGGCAATGTCCGGGTTCACCTCATCGGGCAACACCAGATCCAGATGGGCCACCACCTCAGGCATGGACTGATGACGATACAAGGAAAGCGCAATCACCAGCCAGACAACTTGCTCGGCGGGGAGCTTGCGCTTGCGGATGCTCGCCTTGCCGCTGCTGGCAAGCGCCAAGGCGATCCATTCCGGATCAATTGCACCCGAAAGTGCCGATAAATCGGCTGTATGTCCTATGCGACCTGGCATCTCAAAACACGAACAGGATGGAAACGAATCTCCATCCTGTTCGATAGGTCTTACCAGATCCTCATCCAGCCCAACTTAAGTGAACTGCATTA
>NZ_JAMYUI010000062.1:0-1526 GCF_040322895.1 Mesorhizobium sp. M0088 | reverse complement strand
CAGACTGCTGACAAACCCCTGGCATTTGCTGGGGGTTTTTGATTCACTGGGTCATGTTGAAGCGACCCGCCCCTGAACAGACCGCGCTCGAGATGGTGACGCTGGATCAGTTGGTTCCTGCCGATCACCTTTTGCGCAAGATCGACCGTGTGATCGATTTCACCTTCATCCACGATCTGACCGCGCCGCTGTATTGCCCCGACAATGGCCGCCCGCCACTCGACCCGACCTTGATGTTCAAGGCGCTGTTCATCGGCTACCTGTTTGGCGTTCGCTCGGAGCGGCAGCTGGTGCGCGAGATCGAGGTCAATGTCGCCTATCGTTGGTTCCTGCGACTGAAGCTGACGGACAAGGTGTTCGACGCCTCGACGTTGAGCCAGAACCGGCGGCGGCGTTACGACGACACCAGCGTGTCGCAGGCGATCTTCGACCGCATTGTTGAGCAGGCGATCCGGGCGGGCTTGGTCGACGGCACGGTGCTGTACACCGACTCCACCCATCTGAAGGCCAACGCCAACAAGGGCAAATACGATCTTGCCATGATCGCCAAGTCGCGGGCCGACTATTGGGCCGACCTCGATCGTGCGATCGACACCGAACGGGCGCTGCATGGCCAGAAGCCGCTGAAGCAGAAGGAGCGGCGGCCTGCGGTTAAGGAGACCAAGGTCTCGCGCACCGACCCCGACAGCGGCTACATGGTACGCGAGGGCAAGCCGAAGGGCTTTTTCTATCTCGACCATCGCACGGTGGATGCGGCGCACGCCATCATCACCGACACGCACACGACGGCGATCGTCCACGATTCGACCGTCTACCTGTCGAGGCTCGATCGGCAGGTGCAGCGCTTCGGCTTTGATGTCGGCGCCGTCGGGCTGGACGCCGGCTATGCCACGGCAGGCATCGCCAAAGGACTGGAGGATCGGGCAATCCGCGGTGTCACCGGTTATCGTCGCCCCAGACCGCCCAAGCCCGGCATGATGGGTCCGTCCTCCTTCACCCATGAGCCGGCGGCTGATGGCTATCGCTGCCTACAGGGCCAGATGCTGGCCTACGCCACCACCGACCGCAATGGCTACCGCCACTACAAGAGTGACCCGGCTATCTGCCGCGACTGCCCGCTGCTTGCCTCCTGCACCAGCAATGCCAAGGCCCAACGCACCATCATCCGCCATGCCTGGGCCGATGCGAAGGAGCGCACCGACGCCAATCGGCTGACCGCATGGGGCAAGGCTATCTACCGCCGCCGCAAGGAGACCGTCGAGCGCTCCTTCGCCGACGCCAAGCAACTGCATGGTCACCGCTATGCGCGGTTCCGAAGTCTCACCAAGGTCGCCTGCCAGTGCCTGATCGCCGCCGCCGCCCAGAACATCAAAAAGATCGCCCTTTGCCTGTGCCCGAAGCCCAAGCCGGCCCGCGCATGAGGCTCAATGCCTCTTGTCAAAATCTCCTGACACAAACAGTCCAAGACACTTCAATCACATAACAAAAAACCCCGCCGAAAATCGACGGGGTTTGTCAGCAGTCTG
>NZ_JAMYUI010000061.1:0-1632 GCF_040322895.1 Mesorhizobium sp. M0088 | reverse complement strand
TAGCCCGGATATCTCACACAGTTGAAGTGCATCGGGGCTCCGAATCAAGGAAAATGCTTCTGCGACAAAGACTTACCTTGAGCAGAGGTCTTCCCCGATGCAAACAGAGTGTACACCGGAACGGTTTGATTTTGCACCTGTTGAAAGGCGCGCCGTCGTGGCCGGTTTTGACGGTGGAACGATCACTTCCGACGCCGGCGCGCTTCTGCTGGGGCTGACGGACCGGGCGATCGGGCTGGTCGGCCGCTTTGCCCGCTGCTTCGTGGATGCCCGCCGTCCGGCACTGATCGAGCATGAGGTGAAGACGCTGGTCGGTCAGCGCGTCTTCGCGCTCGCGCTTGGCTATGAAGACCTGAACGACCATGACGAATTGCGCCATGATCCGGTGCTGGCGGTGCTGGCCGGCAAGCTCACGGCGCGCCGTCACAAGAAATGCGCGGCCGTGGCCGGCAAGTCGACGCTCAACCGGCTGGAGCTGAGCCGGCCGCAGCCTTCGCGCTATCACAAGATCAGCCACGATCCGGCGGCGATCGAGGCGCTGTTCGTCGATTTGTTCATGGGTGCGCACGCCGCCCCGCCCGAAGAGATCGTGCTGGATCTGGATGCCACGGACGATCCCCTGCACGGCAACCAGGAGGGGCGGTTCTTCCACGGCTACTACGGCAACTACTGCTACCTGCCGCTCTACATCTTCTGCGGCGATCACCTTTTGTGCGCCAAGCTGCGGCCCGCCAACATCGACGCGGCCGCCGGTGCGGTTCAGGAGATCGAGCGCATCGTGCACCAGCTGCGTGAGCGTTGGCCCAAGGTCCGCATCGTGCTGCGCGCCGATTCCGGCTTCGCCCGTCAGGAGCTGATGGCCTGGTGCGAGGCCAACGCCGTCGACTACCTGTTCGGTCTGGCCCGCAATGTTCGGCTGGTCCGCCACATCGCGGCTGAACTGGAGGAGGCCAAGGCAGAAAGTGCCCTCACCAGCCGGCCCGCCCGCCGCTTCAAGGACTTCCTGTGGACCACGCGCAAGAGCTGGAGCTGCCGGCGCCGGGTCGTGGCCAAGGCCGAGTGGACGCAAGGCGAGGCCAATCCGCGCTTTGTCGTCACCTCGCTCGACGCCGAGGCTTGGCCGGCGCAATGCCTCTACGAGGACCTCTACTGCGCCCGCGGCGAGATGGAGAACCGCATCAAGGAATGCCAGCTCGACCTGTTCGCCGACCGCACCTCGACCGCCACCTTGCGCGCCAACCAGCTCAGGCTCTGGTTCGCCTCGATGGCCTATGTGCTGATCTGCGCGCTGCGCCGCATCGGCCTGGTGGATACACGGCTCGCCAGGGCAAGCTGCGCCACCATCCGTCTCAAGCTGTTCAAGATCGGCGCCCTAGTCAGCGTCTCGGTGCGTCGCATCAAGCTGGCCATGAACTCAGCCTGCCCCTTCCAGCGCGAATGGGCCCTGACCTATGCCCGGCTCTCGGCAGCCGCCGCCTGAACGGCCCGATCCACCCCTCCCGTCAACAGCAAGGAAACAGCGCCGAACCACACCAACCGCTCCAAGCGGCGGACATCCCTTGCCCGCAGCTCAAGCGCCGGCAAAATCGCTGCCGCCAGCCTCGCGCCGAAAGACTGTGTGAGATATCCGGG
>NZ_JAMYUI010000060.1:0-4626 GCF_040322895.1 Mesorhizobium sp. M0088 | reverse complement strand
ACGACGCCACCAGCGCCTCGCGAAAGGCGTAGATCGGGCTGGTGCCGATATCCCCATAGACGACACCGAGCGCGCCCAGCATCAGCACCTTGGTGCTGTGCTGTTCGACTTCCGAATGGCTCGATTGTTCGACGGGTTCTGCCTCACTACCAGTGTTGGTAAGGACCATGGACGACACTCCGATAAGGGGCGGCCCTCTACCTTTGCTGCACTGCAATATCAAGTGCCGCGACGTAATGGCTCCGTATGCGGACCGCATTTGTTGCCGCACCGGCGGATTGTCTCATACGAAACCACGATCCCGCTCCCGGGCCATTTCCTCGACGAGACACAGGCCAAGGGGACCTGAAGGAGGGCCAGACCGGATGGGCGATGATCTGCGGCAGGAAACGATGGCGCTGCTTGTAGCTGACGGCATGTCTTTCTCCTTTGTGTGTCTGCCAGACGAGCGGGCGGGCACGGAAGTGGTCGCGCTCTGGCTGCCAGACATACTCGTCCAACCTGATGAAAACCTGACTTGTACACCCAGCCCAAACAGGTGCGAGGGGTCGGTCTATTACCAAAGGCTCTGAGGGCTGATTCTCTAGGGTTCGGCATTCAATACACCGAGCGCTTGCGGAGGCCGGCGTCGAACCCGCAGTGGGCAGTGTCGGCGACTCTTTCGATAATGCTCTCGCGGAAACGATCAACGGTCTTTACAAGGCCGAGGTGATCCATCGACGCGGACCCTGGCGCTCATTCGAGGCCGTCGAGTTCGCCACGCTCGAATGGGTCGACTGCTTCAACAATCGCTGGCTGCTGGAGCCCATCGGCAACATCCCGCCGGCCGAAGCCGAGGAACGCTACTACGGCATGTTGGATGAACCAGCCATAGCCGCGTGACTCAAACGAAACGGCCACCGGAATGCCCGGGGCAGTTCACATCGCATTTGATGCCAGCTTCATCGTATTTTCTTCGGCTTGGACGGGCACTTGGCAGACCCACAGAGCTGGGAACCCTTTGCCATACTACAACTGTAACATCATATCGGTTTAGCAGGTCAAGCTTTGGTGGTAACCTCATTGGGTAGAATAACTACTTTGGAGGCGAGCAATGGATCGCGATAACAAACGGGCACGTGCAGCTGCAAGATCATCTCAAGGCGTGGGGAGCAGTAGCCTCCGTGACGTTCCAGAGGGGCCATTGAGCGATGTTGCAGAACGGCTGGTAACCGCTAACCCGCGCGATACAGCGCGAAATCTTGGGGGCTTCAAAGGCCTCGGGACGCACGAGCGAACAGCCGTTCGGGGCACTCAACCCGGGCCAGAAACTGACCTCGCGAGATTTGAAAGGCGGACCAATCGTCTTGGACGATCAGCCATCGATCTGGCCGCGACATTAACAGCCGAATTGGGGTACAGCACGGATGACATAGCATTGCAGAAAGTCGGAGCGGCCAGTAATCTAGGCGATTACCTAACGCCAGGGCTGCAAGATGCTATTGTTAATCGCATTGGCAACATGGATCCGCCGTCGCAAGCTCTCGGAGCTTATTACGTTGCGCCACACTTCAGTAAGTTTACTGACGAAAACAAATCTCGCATTCTTGATCAGGCCATTGGATTGGCTTCTTCTGATCCGGATGGCAATGTCAGGATGATGGCATCCAATGCTATTCTCAACATGTATCAACAGTTAGACGCAAACCAACAGGCCCAAGCTCACTCAGTTTTTCCCGGCATGCAAGACATCTTGCCGCACATGCCGCCGCCGCAGCATGCAGCAGAGGAACGGAGTGCGAATCTGGACGGCCACATAGCAGGTATTGAGGCTGCAGTCCGTGATACAGTAGGCCCGCAAACCTCGTATGAACAGCTGCAGCGGGGTGCTCAAATCGGGCGGTCCATAAACCACGCCTTCAATCACGCCCGAGAGGACCTAATGGAGGCCACCAGAAGCAGAGATCGCTCCGGCCGTTGAGGTCTCGGCCATGGTACAGTGACGCTTTCTCTCCCGAATTCCGTTTACGGCCTTGCCGTTTCCAATTCGCTGGCCGTTGACGTACCTGCTTAGTGTAACTTTCAAAAACCACGTCTGCCGGGTGATGCGCTGCAAGCATCGCACCACCCGCTGCGGCATCGATCTGTCGAGCGGCGACATCGCGCGACGCCGGTTCGGTCTCTGAAGCACGCGCAGCATTAGCTACGGCTAATCCGGCAATGGAACAATGCTTTCAACAAAAACGACGCCCCCCAACATAGCCATTAGCATCGCGTGCTCACTCGCCGTGGGCTTCTGTGCGGCAAGTCTTTACGCAACCTTCCGCCACGGCGGCAGCGGCGAGGCTCTGATGGCGTTTGATGTCCGTGCCTTTTGGTTTGAGACGCCCTTCTATTTGGGTTTCGCAACCCCCGTTTTCTATCGGGGCGCGGCTATCGTGCTCTCGACGTCCGCGGTCGTCTTGCTGATTCAGCAGATCGTATTGCGCCGCAAGCTCGAACACCACGGGACGGCTCGTTGGGCTCGAGTGGATGAAATGCGACGCACGGGATATCTGCGACGATACCGTGGCGTGACAGGGCCGGTGTTTGGGAAGACAAGTGGCCCTTTCTGGCCTGGCTACTACCTGACCAATGGCGAGCAGCCTCACAGCCTCATCGTTGCACCGACCCGCGCTGGCAAGGGCGTCGGCATAGTCATTCCAACGCTACTTACATTCAAAGGCTCGGTGATAGCTCTGGACGTCAAGGGGGAGCTCTTTGAGCTCACCTCGAGGGCGCGCAAAGCCGCAGGTGACGACGTGTTTAAATTCGCGCCGCTGGATTCGGAGCGGCGCACAAACTGCTACAATCCGCTGTTGGATCTTATAGCGTTGCCTCCACAGCAGCAATTCACCGAAGCCCGCCGCTTGGCCGCAAACCTGATTACGGCCAAGGGGGAGGGCGCGGAAGGTTTCGTCAGCGGCGCGCGAGATATCTTTGTCGCGGGAATCCTTGCCTGCATCGAGCGGGGCACGCCAACAATCGGCGCCGTCTATGACCTCTTCGCCCAGCCGGGGGAGAAGTTTAAGCTCTTCGCGCGACTCGCCATGGAGACCCAGAACAAAGAGGCACAACGCATCTTCGACGACATGGCGGGGAACGATACGAAAATCCTAACCTCCTACACTTCCGTGCTCGGCGATGGCGGGCTCAACCTGTGGGCGGATCCCGCTGTAAAGGCGGCCACAAGTCGCTCGGACTTTTCGGTCTATGATCTTCGCCGTCGCAGAACGTGCATCTATCTTTGCGTTGGTCCGAACGACCTTGAGGTGATCGCGCCTCTGATACGCTTGTTTTTTCAGCAAATCGTTTCAATTCTGCAGCGGTCGCTGGCCCGCCGGGATGAAAAGCACGAGGTTCTCTTCCTGCTCGACGAGTTCAAGCACTTGGGTAAGCTGGAAGCGATCGAGACCGCAATCACGACTATCGCGGGCTACAAGGGGCGTTTCATGCTCATCATCCAAAGCCTTTCGGCACTGACGGGGGCTTATGGAGAGGCTGGCAAGCAGAATTTTCTCAGCAATACCGGACTGCAAGTGTTCATGGCCACGGCTGATGACGAGACTCCGAACTACATTTCCAAGGCCATCGGTGAATACACGTTTGAAGCCAAATCGATTTCCCACAGCCAGGCGCGAACGTTCGACTGGACCATTCAGAATTCACATCAAGGTGCACCGCTATTGCGTCCCGAACAGGTTCGGCTGCTCGATGACGACTACGAGATTGTTCTCATCAAAGGTCTGCCACCATTAAAATTGAGGAAGGTGCGATATTTTTCGGATCGCATTCTGAAACGCATCTTTGAAAGCCAGACAGGCGCCCTCCCGGAGCCGGCGCCCTTGACGGGAGCAGAGGAGGCGCTCTCCGCAGAATCTCAACTCGATGACCCGCTGTGTGAATTGGCGCAGGACTTTGACGATACAGTTTGATGTGAGGCTAGTATGAACCCGCGAAATAGTAATCCATCCCGTGTAACAGCTTTGTCGCAGGTGCAGGACGCCGGCTTGGAAGACGGGCAAGCGGTCCAGGCCCGGCGAGTGGGCTTTGAGCAGCACGTGTCCGAGGCGCTCCGGCCGCTGTTCGATGGTCGAGCTGACGAGCCGCCAACCAAACCAGAGGAGCTTCTGCGACTGGAACAGGGGGTTTCGCGAGGTGCTTCAGCGAGGGCAGGATCATCAAGCCGCCTCGTCTTTTTTCAGCAACCCAGGGATGCCCGCTGGACGGGATGACCTCAAGGGAAGCGTGTCGGAGGCTTTCGCAAGCTCTGGGACGCCGGAGTTCGGGCCGCCGCCCCCAGTCTTGGCTGCCAGCCAACAGCAGATCCGCCCTTCGCCGGATGAGCTTGACCAGGGCAACCACCTGCCACCCGAGTGAGTCGTCCCAACAATGAACATTCACCAGCGCTGTTGTGGCCAGCGCAGACGCAGAGGGCCCTGAATACGCCGCAAGCCGTCGCCATTCAGCAGCAGCTGAGCGAAATCGGCAATTCAGGCGGCCGCGTGCATATGCAGAGAGGGGCTGATGCGATCTCCGGACCGGTAGCTCTCGCCGTAATTGATCAGGCTGGTACTGTTGGAAGGCTTGATCAGCCTCGTCACCCCA
>NZ_JAMYUI010000059.1:0-5083 GCF_040322895.1 Mesorhizobium sp. M0088 | reverse complement strand
CCAAGAATGGCGTCGTCGGCCATCCGTTCTTCGAGATGAACGAAGGCTGGACGCTGATCCCGATGGTCGTGCTGGCGACTGCCGCGACTGTCATCGCCAGCCAGGCGGTCATCTCCGGCGCGTTCTCGCTGACCCGGCAGGCGGTGCAGCTCAATATGCTGCCGCGCCTGGAAATCCTGCACACCTCGGAGAAGCAGTCGGGCCAGATCTACATGCCGCGCGTCAATCTGTTGCTGGCGCTGGCGGTGATGCTGCTGGTCGTCGGTTTCGGCGAATCGAGCAAGCTCGCCTCCGCCTATGGCATCTCGGTGACCGGCAACATGCTGGTGACGACGGTGCTGCTGTTCGTCGTCATGACCCGGATCTGGAAATGGCGGCTGTGGGTGGCGGTCGCCATGACGGCGCTGTTCGGCTTCATCGATGTCGGCTTTTTTGCCTCCAACATCGTCAAAGTGTTCGAGGGTGGCTGGGCTTCGCTGGCGGTGGCCTTCACCATTGTGCTGGCTATGTGGACCTGGGTGCGCGGCAGCCGCTATCTGTTCGACAAGACCCGCCGCAACGAAATCCCGCTCGATTTCCTCGCCGGCAATCTCCTGAAGAAAAAGCCGCAGCTGGTGTCCGGCACCGCGGTGTTCCTGACGAGCGATCCACTCAGCGCGCCAACCGCGCTGATGCACAGCCTGAAGCACTACAAGGTGCTGCACGAGCAGAACGTCATCCTTTCGGTGGTGACCGCGCCGCAACCGGTGGTGCCCGACAGCGACCGGGTCAAGATGGAGACGGTCAACGAGCTGTTCATGCGGGTGACGCTGACCTTCGGCTACATGGAGCAGCCGAACATCCCGCGCGCGCTGGCGATCTGCCGCAAGCAAGGCTGGAAGTTCGACATCATGACGACCTCGTTCTTCCTGTCACGGCGTTCGCTCAAGGCCTCGCCCAATTCCGGCATGCCGGTGTGGCAGGACCGGTTGTTCATCGGCCTGGCGCGTACGGCGGCCGACGCGACGGAGTACTTCCAGATCCCGACCGGACGCGTCGTCGAGATCGGAACGCAAGTGACGATTTAGGGCATGCCGCGGTTGAGAAGAATCGGTGCTGTCACATTGATTGAGCGGTAAGGAAATTCAGGTAGCAGCGCGCCCGGCACTGTAAGTTTCAGCGGCTTGATGCAGCGATAGCTGGCCGGGACGGCTGTCACGCTGTGGCGACACACGCGATTTTGTTCCAGATTTGCATGGGGCGTTACGCAGGTCTCGATGTTGAGCCGATGACAGCGCATTGCAGGGAAAGTGAGCAGGTCGGCAATCGGATCATGGATGGAAACGAACCGCTGAAGCTGGCGTGCCGACTTGAAGCGTTTCATGATCCTTTCGCGTCGTCGGGTCGGCTGGTGCGAATTTTCCGCTCGATTATTCAGGCCTGTGTGCGACCGGTGTTCGACGCCGGGCATGAGGTCGCGCATGGCGGCATCATAGGATCGGAGCTTGTCGGTGATCATGATCCGTGGTGTCCGCCCTTGAGCTTTCAGCAACTTGCGCATCAGACGCTTTGCCGCCTTGGCATTTCGGCGGCTTTGTACCAGCACTTCGAGGACGAAGCCGTCCTGATCGACGGCACGCCGGAGCCACTGCTTCTTGCCACTGATAGCCACGACACATTCGTCGAGATGCCATTTATCGCCCAGGCAGCCGGCTGATATTGATCTCCTGGGCGGAATGCCGTCCGAATTTCTCCGCGCAGCTTCGAACGGTCTGATGCGTGACGATGATGCCGCGGGCCGCCAGCATGTCCTCAACCATGCGCAGGCTGAGCGGAAAGCGAAAGTAGAGCCATACCGCGTGCGCAATGATCTCGGCGGGAAAGCGGTGGCGACCATAGAGCGGATCACGAGCAACTTCTGACATGGCCCAATGTACGCACATCTTCATAAGCTGTCGGTTGACTTTACGATGCCGCGCCAAGCGAGCAGCATCCGGCCGGCGGGGCCGACCCCGTCTCCCGGCCGTGAGCAGAACGGCATCGCGCAGGTGCCGCTTCATCCTCGACCGGCCAGCCTGCTTTGCCGTTACCGCCGCCGCCGAAAGCGCCAGGCGTTGCCGCCAGGCGCCGATCCGCCGGCAGCGGTTCGTTTCCACCGATGATCCGAGTGCCAACCAGTTCCACTTTCCCCCAATACCTGCGTAACGCCGCCATGCAAATCTGGAACAAAATCGCGTATGTCGCCGCAGCACGACAGCCGTCCCGACCAGCTATCGCTGCATCAATACGCTGATATCTTTACAGTGCCCGCACGCCTCTCGCGCGCCAACGGCCAGTCGGGTGTCGCGAATGAGGCGCGCTGAAGCCATCCGGCTCAGCCGATCATGGCGCTTCGGTTGCCGGGTTCGAGGTCGTGGCCTCTGCCGCTGCGCGATTCTAGCATTTGCGCCTTGGAGAGCTCTGCTTCAGCCTCGGCGAGGCATGGCTCGGCTGCGGTTCTCTGCCGCAGAAGGTCCGATTGCGAATTCTTGACGTTGTCACGACGTAGGCGAGCGGCCTTGGCGAACGTCGGATAAGCGAAATGATTGACATCGGAGATGCCGGCCTTCGTTTCCTCGGCGTTTAACTGGAAGTCCAGTTCTCGCGCCATGCGTTCGAAATCGGCAATCATGATGTCTAGCTGGTGCAACTGTCGCCGCTTCTCATTCACCTGAAATTGCTTCAGTCGGACCAGATTACCTCGTGGCTTCATGACTCGGTACTCCGGTACCCATTTCGTCCAATCAAACCGCTCTCTCCCCTTAACGTTAGGCCTACAGCGACTCTCACGTTTTCTGCTGCGAGCGGAAACATATTTTCCAAAATCCTTGGCCGATGGCTATGAGTTCAATGGCATCGACAAGCATGCGAGCGGGGGACTTAAGGGGCGGTAAAAAAGGCGGAATAGGGCGATTTTCACAATGTCTGCATTGAACGCGTTGAGACCTGCGGCGGGCTTGACACACAAAGCAATCGTCAAGATTTGCGACATGGACGCCGGGGGGCATGAATACGCCCGCCGTCAGCTACACGCCCCCCGATTTCCGCCGCCTATTATCGCCCACGCGGTCTGGCTTTATTTCCGGTTTCCGCTGAGCCTGCGCCTGGTTGAGGAAATGCTGCTGGAACGCGGCATCGTGGTTTCGTATGAGACAAGTCGCCGGTGGGGCATCAAGTTCGGGCTGGACTGCGCTCGCTGCTTGCGCCGCAAGCCGCCGTGCCGGAATGACGTCTGGTACCTGAACGAAGTGGTCGTCACCATCGCCCGGCAAAAAGCTTTGGTTGTGGCGCACCGTCGACCAGGATGGATATGTGCTGGACGAAATCGTGCAAAACCGCCGCAACACCAAGGCCGCCAAGCGCTTGCTGACGCGGCTGTTGAAGAAGCAGGGGCTCGCGCCGAAGCGCATGATCACCGACTAGCTGCGCTCGTATGGAGCGGCAAAGCGACAGGTGATGCCGGACGTCAAGCACCGGTCGCACAAGGGGTTGAACAACGGAGCGGAGAATTCCCATGTGCCGCCGCGAAAACGGGAGCGGATGATGCAGGGGTCCGATCGCCGAGAGGCCTGCAACGCTTCGTCTCGACCTTGTCAGCCCTCCGCAACCTCTTCGTCCCGCCCCGCCCCAAACGTTCTGCTCTCGCCATACATGTTCATCGCCTCAGCGCGATGGCGCTGGTGATATCACGACGCGTTTGTACCGCTCGACCTACGCCACAGGTGCCGACGCTGTGACGAGCTTCGTCGGTCGCGTGTCGAGTGACGGCACCGGGGACAATTATCGTCGACCGCAGTCCATTGCCCAGACCAAGGCGCTTCTCGGCGTCGGCACGATGGCAAATCGCAGCGTCACGATCTCGGCCGCTGCCCCTTCTGGCGGCGTGGACGGTGATTTCTGGGTGCAGCCGTAATGGCCCTTTACGTCAAAGCCTCCGGGGTCTGGGGGGCGGCCAGCGCCGTCTGGGTGAAAATCTCAAGCCTCTGGACCAAGGCTCGACAGGTCTATGTGCGCAGCTCGGGCGTCTGGGAGAAAATGTTCCCGATAGATCTGGTCTTCAATGGCACTCACGAAGACTCGACTGCCACGACCGTTTACACCCACACCAGCATTCCGCTTCTTGTCGCGCCACACGCTAATCGTCGTGTCATCGTGACAACTGAGACCACTGACACCGAAAGTGCAGTGACCGTCAACAGTATGACGATTGGGGGTGTGGCTGCCACCCTTCTCGCTCAGGTGGAAAGCATCTTCAATTCTGGTGTGGTCTATCTGTCAGTGTGGTCAGCCCTCGTGCCAACCGGTACGACGGCAACGATCGTGACCACGTATAGTGAGAGCGTGTTCCGTGACTACATGTCGGTCTATACGACCACCGATTGGGATGGTGTGGTGGGCACTGTTGCCTCTGACAACAATTCAACGGGTGGCCTGACAACGACCGTCAGCATTGGTGCCCTGGGCGCAGCGATCGCAATTGCGGGCAACGCCACCAAGGGGGCATCGGCACTGCGACATGGACCGGGCTGACCCAACAGTTCTCAAACACACCAGTCACGGATACAAACCACAGCGGAGCAATGGCCATAGCTACCGCCGCCCAAGCTGCCCTCACCGTAACCTGTGCCTACAGCACTACTCCAGCACTTGCCGCACTGCTGGTGGTTCCGCGGTGCGCAACTCCTGACTGGCGACGGCGTCGGCGACATGCCTTACGGACTCGTATCGCCAGAGCTTGTAATCGTCGACAAACCAGCCAAGTCGGCTCTCGATCGCCGTAGCAAGCTCGTTATAGTCGAGGCTGTCGAGGCCGAGATCCCGCATTCTGGTTGTCATCGAGACCTCTACTTTTTCGGCAACTAGAGCGTTGAGGGTTTTGAGAACCAGTTGTTCAATTTCAAGTAATGTCATCACTAATACATGCCTTTTGATTGCAGATTCAGGTAATGCAACCCTGATCGGGGCCCAACCCCCAAAACGAGGTGTGCCGTTGAAACATGTTCTTGTCATTGACGATGATGCCGCAATGCGGCGCCTCATCGCCGAGTATCTCACGATGCATGCC
>NZ_JAMYUI010000058.1:0-5683 GCF_040322895.1 Mesorhizobium sp. M0088 | reverse complement strand
CGATGGAAAAACTCTGCCAGTTGACGATCGCCGAACTGGTCGACTGCCTGATGGTCAGTTGCGACGACGATGGATTGGCGATGGTGACACCGCCGGACGCGACGCTGCCGCCTGTTGGCAGTTCCTGTGCTCGCGCCGACGTGAAACCGACAAGCGCCGTCGACGTCAAAAGCAGCGCCATCAGGGGGGCGCCGGTGCGGTTGAGATGCTGCAGTGAGAGGGTTTGGCGCTGCGCGGTCATGTCTTCCTACCGGATCGAGGCAACGCTGCAGACGGAAGCTGCGTCCGCCACGCCCTGGCAGAAGGCGGGGCCATCAAGCCGCGGGTCTTCGACCAGCGTTTGCGCATCGCCATCCACCGGCTGTCCGGTGAAAAAAACCGGAGCCGGCCCGCCAGCAGCGTGGGCATCGGCGTTGTACGCGACCGTGCTGGCCGCATCCGGTGCCGGCACGGTGTTGGGCGGCGAGACCACCAGATCGGCACCGACATAGGTCAGCTCATAGTTGGCCGAGAGGGTCAGACTTCCCTGTTCGATGGCGTAGTTGCCAGGAGGGCTAGCGTGTGTCGCCCCAGTCGAGAGCGCGCCAAGAAACGTATCCCCGTTGACCAACCCCAGACCGCCGATCGAATAGGTGAGTGGCGGATTGGGCATGCCCTGCGGCCGGCTCTGCGCATCCGCCACTATGGTGATCGCCCGCTTGCCGATGCTGAAATCGGCACCGGCATAGCTGATCTCGTAGTTCGAATTGGCGCTGTCGGTAAGCGTGCCCTGGCCGATCGCGTAAGCTCCGGCGTTCTCTCCCAAAACGCGATCGAGAGCGCCGACCAATCCCACACCACTGCCGAGATCGGTGCTGGTGTAGCCATAGGAGGACGGGTCGGCATCGCCGTAGATCTTGCCCTGGCCCGAATTGGCCGTGACGGTCACGACACGCCTGCCGATGCTGAAATCGGCGCCGACATAGCTGATGTCGTAGTTCGAATTGGCCGCATTGGCGAGTGTGCCCTGCCCGATCTGATAGGCGCCGACATCTTCGCCGGGAGTGCGGTGGAGAGCGCCAACCAGCGCCGCACCACTGCCGAGATCGGTGAAGGTGTAGCCATAGGACGACGGATCGGCATTGCCGTAGGTCTTGCCCTGGCCCGAGCTGGCAGTGACGGTCACGAATCGCTTGCCGATGCTGAAACCGGCGCCGACATAGGTGATGTCGTAGTTGGCGTTGGCCGCATCGGTGAGAGTGCCGCGGCCAATGGCATAGGTCCCGACATTCTCGCCCTCGGCGCGATCAAGCGTGCCGGTCAGCGCTGCGCCGCTGCCGAGATCGGATACTCCGTAGCCGTAAGACAGCGGATCTCCGTCCCCGTAGATCTTGCTCTGGCCCGCATCGGCCGTCACCGTGATCGCGCGCTGCGTCACCGAAAGATCCGCGCCGATATAGCTGATGGCGTAATTTCCGTTGGCAAGCGTGCCTTGGGTGATGCTGTAGCCGCCGACATCGGATGATGCCGCGGCGGTCGTTGCCAACGCACCACTCAGGCTGTCGCCATTGGCGAAATCGCCCGAGGTCAGTTGATAGGTCAGCGTTGGATTGTCATCGCCATAGACACGGCTCTTGGCATCGGCCGTCACCGTAATCGCGCGCGGCGTCACTGACAGGTTTCCGCCGACATAGCTGATCGCGTAGTTGCTGTTGGCGAGCGTGCCCTGCGTGATGCCGTAGCTGCCGACATCGGATGCTGTCGTTGCCGAGGTCGCCAGCGCACCGTTCAGGCTGTCGCCATTGACGAAATTGCCTGATGTAAGCTGATAGGTCAGCGCCGGATTGGCATCGCCATAGATGCGGCTCTTGGCATCGGCTGTCACCGTGATCGCGCGCTTCGCCACCGACAGATTGGCGCCGACGTAGCTGATCGCATAGTTGCTGTTGGCGAGTGTGCCTTGCGTAATGCTGTAACTGCCGACACCAGATGCTGTCGTGGCCGCTGTTGCGAGCGCGCCGCTCAGGCTGTCGCCATTGACGAAATTGCCCGTGGTCAGCTGATAGGTCAGCGCTGGGTTGGCATCGCCATAGATGCGGCTCTTGGCATCGGCTGTCACCGTGATGGCGCGCTTCGCCACCGACAGATTGGCGCCGACATAGGTGATCGCATAGTTGCCGTTGGCGAGTGTGCCTTGCGTGATGCCGTAGCTGCCGACACTGGATGCCGTCGTAGCTGTTGTTGCCAATGCACCGCTCAGGCTGTCCCCATTGACGAAATTGCCTGATGTCAGCTGATAGGTCAGCGCCGGATTGGCATCGCCATAGGCACGGCTCTTGGCATTCGCCGTCACCGTGATCGCGCGCGGCGTCACCGACAAATTGGCGCCGGCGTAGGTGATCGCATAATTGTTGTTGTTGAGCGTACCCTGCGTGACGCCATAGCTGCCGACACCGGATGCCGTGGTCGCCGATGTCGTCAGCGAACCGCCCAAGCTGTCGCCATTGACAAAACTGCCTGATGTCAGCTGGTAGGTCAGCGACGGATTGGCGTTGCCATAGATACGGCTCTTGGCATCGGCCGTGACCGTGATCGCGCGCTTGGCGATGGCGAAACTGCCGCCGACATAGGTGATGTCGTAGTTCGAATTGTTAGCGTTGGTGATGCTGTTCTGGTTGATGGCGTAAGTGCCGGCACTGTTCCCGGCCGTGCGGTTGAGGGTGCCGACCAGAGCCACGCCGGCGCCGAGATCCGAAACGGTGTACGCATAGGATGACGGATTCGCATCGCCATAGATCTTGCCCTGGCCCGGCGTAACCGTCACCGTCACCGCGCGCTTGCCGATGGTGAGCAGGCCGGTGCTGCTGTAGGCGAAGCCATAGCCGCTCAACGCCGCGAGATTGCCGGCGCCGACGGTGATTGCATACGATCCTGCTCCGACCTGTGTATTGCCCGGCGGGTTGACGGACGTGACGCTTGGGTCGCCGCTGAAGGTCGTGGCGGCGGTGTCGCCGAGATAGGCGCCGACCGCGCCCGCCTGATAGCCCGCCACTGAATAGGTCAGTGCCGGCAGGGCGGTGTCGCCGTAGGTTTTGGTCGCGCTGTTGGACGTAAACGTCAGTGTCGGCTGATAGGCGAAGACATAGCGATTGCCCGTTGCGCTCACCGCCCCGCCGGCGGTCGTGTTCCAGATGGCGGTGTTGCCGCTGTCGAGATTGCCGAAATTGTTTCCGGTGGGAGCTGCCGCATAGACCAGCCAGCGTCCGCTGGTGGCGGTGACGGCATCGCTGCCGCGACTGTTGATGAATTGTCCTGCGGCTGAGAGCACCGGATCCGTTCCGCTGATCGTCGCACTTGCCGCGATGGTCAGATTGCCCGCCGTCTGAAGCCTTACCGAACCGGTGGTGTTCACCCCGGTCGCCGTAACCCCGCGGGCGGTGGAAGCACTGGCGATCGTCAGGCTTGCGCCATCGCGCAGATCGACGGAACCGGCGTTGCCGGCGACGTTGCCGATCTGGTTGCCGGCGTTGGTCAGGGTGAAGCTACCCGTGCCACCGAGAACCAGCGACGCCGCCGTCAGGCCACTCGTCTGCGTCACCACGCCGTTCGACGACAGCGCCAGCGTGCCGGTGCCGACCGACAGCGCCTGGTTGAGGGCGAAGGTGGCTGCTGCGGTTTCAATCTGGCGATTGGCGAAGGACAGGCTGCCGACAGAGGTTGACCCAATAGCCGCGCTATAGGCGCTGCTCAGCGCCGATAGCGAAGCGATCGAGCCATCCGTCTCGTCGAGCCGCCAGTCGCCATAGACGTTGAGGTTCGAGACATTGCTGCCGGACAGGCCGGTCCGGAAGGTCACGCTATTCTTGGCGCCCGAGTCCGCTTCGGCAACGGTGTAAGCGAGCACCGAGTTCGAGACCGCGCCCGCCGGCAGAGCGAGATAGTAGTAGCCGTTGACGCCGGTCGAGACTGTGCCGAGGTTTACGCCGCCGGAGACGACGGACACCA
The DNA here is from genome assembly GCF_040322895.1 of Mesorhizobium sp. M0088. Lineage (NCBI taxonomy): Bacteria > Pseudomonadati > Pseudomonadota > Alphaproteobacteria > Hyphomicrobiales > Phyllobacteriaceae > Mesorhizobium > Mesorhizobium sp. M0088. The sequence continues at coordinate 1,699 of NZ_JAMYUI010000058.1, read as the reverse complement.
GCCCGGGATTCTTTGTGTAATAGGGTTGGCCGGTACCGGAAATCAGTGGCGTGTTGCCGGCATCCTTGTAAGCAATTCCGGAGATCGCCTGGACGCCATTGGGGTAGAAGCTCTTCAGATAGGGATAGAGGCCGCCAGTCCCGCCGCCAAAGGCGGCACTCAGTCCGTTGGCGCCGCCATTCTGGAAGCTGGAGGTCGACAGGCCGACGACATTGACATTGGGGCCGGTGGTGCCGCCGCCGATCGCAGGCTTGGCGATGGATGTGGTATTGTAGGGGCCTGATGTCGATGTGTCGTACGCGCCCGTGACCACGCCGTCGTAAAGGTTGTTGCCGATGAACGCGCCGACATTCCATCCGCCGCTGACCGCGCCGGTCGAATAGCTGTCGGTTATCCTGCCGCCCTCGCCGACCCCCGAGTAGCCATAATTCGATCCGACGAGGCCGCCGACGGCCGCGCCGCCGCTGCCGATATCGACAGCGCCCATGGCATAGACGCGATCGATGGTGCCGAAATTATTGAAGCCTACCGCGCCGCCGGCGGTGTTCGTATCGCGAGCATTGACGACCACCGTCGAGAAGCTGTCGGAGAGTGCGCCGTCGTTCTCGCCGATCAGACCACCTGAGGCGGACCCGTATTGTGTGGTGAACAGCTGACCAGTCGAATAACTCTGGGCCACCGTGCCGGCATTGAACCCGGCGATCCCGCCGAGGGTCCTGAACCCCCGGACCGTCACATTGGTGACGCCGACATTCTGCACAAGGCCACCCGCGCCGATATAGCCGAACAGGCCGACATATTGGGCGGCGGACTGCGTCACCGACAGGCTGTCGACGGTGTGGCCGAGCCCGTCGAACGAGCCGGTGAAGCCATTGCCGCCGTTCTGGATGTTGCTGTTGCCGTCGGTGCCCAGTGATATGAAGCCGAGACCGCTGTTCCAGCTGGACGTGGTGCTGGCATCGATATTCTTGGCCAGCGCATAGCGTTCGGTCAGGCCGCTGTTGATCGCCTGCAGGCCGTTGACATCGTAGATCAGCGTGTAGCTCTGGCCGTCGATCGACAGCGCCTGCGCACCGGGCGTGCCGGTGAAGGTCGCCGATGCACCCAAGGCATAGGAAATCGTGCCCCCGGTGCCGCCATTGTTGGTGACCAGCGACAGGCCGCCGACGCCGCCGATCGTGGCGTTCGCATTGAAGACGATCGAATGAGAGGCGCTGAGCGTCAGCGTGTTGGTGTTCCAGCTGATCGGCGCGGCAATGGTGATGTCGCCAGCCTGCGAACCGCCGCTGCCGGTTGAGATGGTGACGTTGGCGGTTGCGAGAAGGTTCTGCAGCGTGGTGACGTTGATGACGCTGTCATCGGTGTTGGCGGACATGCTGCCGCCGGTGTTGCCGGCAGCGTTGGAGATGGTGACGTTGTAGGGGTCGAGCAGAAGGTCGCCGGTATCGCCGAACCGGGCGCGCAGATCGACCTCACCGGTGAAATCGAGGCGCTGCTTGCCGGACACTTCCGCGAAGCCGCCATTGCCGCCGTCATCGCCGCCGCGTGCGGAAATCTTGCCCGCGAACTTTGTCTGCTCGTCGGACCAGACGATGACCGTGCCGCCATCGCCGTTGCCGGTCGCATCGGCGCTGATTGTCGTCTTCGCATCGATCTCGGTTGTGACCGCGCGTTGCAAGGTGCCCTTGCCCTGCTTGTC
>NZ_JAMYUI010000057.1:0-6014 GCF_040322895.1 Mesorhizobium sp. M0088 | reverse complement strand
GGCGGACATCCCTTGCCCGCAGCTCAAGCGCCGGCAAAATCGCTGCCGCCAGCCTCGCGCCGAAAGACTGTGTGAGATATCCGGGCTAGACTGCGTCCATGAGGATGCGTCAGACGGCTGCTGCCTCCAGACGATAGCGGCGCATCCAGTCGAGGCTTGTCGCGTCAGCGAGCTTTTGCAACGCCGGGGCTTACATCCTCCCCGTCAGGCGCTGGGACTCCCAGGGCTTCGCAGATGCCTAGCAATGTCGCGGCCGGATTGCCTGAAAGGCGCTCATAGCCGACGCGCAGCGGGGATATGCCTTGCTCTGCGAACCAAATGTTCCAGGCCGCGTCATAGGTCTCGAGTTCCGTGACCTCTCGTTTGATCCGCTCGAAATCATATTGAGGCTCTTTCGGCGGCGCGACCCTTTCGATCTCGGTGCCGTCGGGAGCGATATGCCAAAGACCGGTCTGCTCTGCCTTGATCAGGGAGACAGCCTGCGCGAGCTTGTCCTCCCGCGAGAGGTGTATGTAGAGAACATTGCCGAATGCTCTTTCGAACCGCGCTCCGTCCGACGGCAGTTTCGGGAAAATCCGGTCGAGGATCGTCGAAAGCTCATCCAGATTTTCGCGCATCAAGCGAAGGCCGAAGAGGCCGGTTCCACCCTTGCCCGCAGCGATCGCCGCGTTGAGATAGGCGACATTGAAGTCGAGCTCACTCATCGTGTCGCGATCAGGCAGCTTCCACTCTTCAGCCCACTCCAGCACATCCTGCCGCCGATAGAATGAGTGCGGATCGCCAGTCGTCTTCGTGGATGCCAGATGCTCGCACAGCAGCGTGCTTCCGGTCCTCGGCGTGCCGCAGATATGTATCCATCGAACATGTTGAGACCCATGCTGCTCGTCAAAGACAGGGCCGCCGCCCAGTAAAGATGGCGGCCGCTATAGCTGAAATCTTTGCTGGATGCGGCGTCACGGCTGTCGCTTTTAAATGCCTCTCTCGGACAAAACACCATGCCGGCAGCGGCCAAATTACCGGTTGCGCACCACCACGCACGCCCCACCGACACTTTGCAATTTCTGGCAAATAACGTTGGCATCGGCGCGGCGGTCGACACCGATCCTGACCGCGTAGATGCCGCGCCGGCCGATCGGCGTGCGCACCCGGCTGACCACCGGATCATGCCCGTTGAGCAGGGCCGGGAACCGGCTCCTTACTCTGAGCCACTGGTTGATCGCGGCACTGCGGCGAAAATTGCCGGCCACCTGGATGCCCCATGGCTTTATGTTGATCGAAGCCATGGCCACCGTCCGCGACATGATCACCGGCAGTTTTCGGCAAGCGACGGCAAAATCCGTCTTTGCGTCGAGCGGCTCGACTTTTCCGGCATAGGCCCGGTCCGTGAACTTGTCGGCTGGTTCGCCCATGATGTCTAAGACATAGCTTTCGGTCTCCATCGGCAGGAACCCCCCGGAACTGAGCCAGCGCGACACCCGGCTCTCGCCGGCATTGTAGGCGGCGGCGGCCAGGCCGAGATTGCCGTAGCCGGTTTTCATTTCGGCGAGATATCTAGCCGAAGCCGGAATCGCCTGGTTGATGTCGAAGGAATTGGCGAGCCCGCGCATCTTGGCGGTGCCCGGCATGAACTGGGCAATGCCTTCGGCACCGACCGGACTGACGGCGTTGGGATCGAAACGGCTTTCCTTCCAGATCAGCCGGGCGAAGAAATCCCTGGACAGGCCGTTCTGGTCGGCATGCGCCTGGATCAGATTGCAGACTTTGTCGATCAGCCGCTGCTTGGCGGATTGCGGCGGATCGGCCTGCACAAGGGCCGACCAGGTCAGCCCGTACAGCAGGATCAGCGTCGCCCATAGGAAACGCTGCATTTGACCTACTCTGCCGCGGCCTTGCCGCCGCGACCGAACCGCTGTTCGATATAGTCGGCGACCATTTTCTCGAAATCCGCGGCGATCGACGGCCCGCGCAGCGTCGCCGCCTTCTTGCCGTCGACGAAGACAGGCGCCGTCGGCATTTCGCCCGTGCCGGGCAGCGAAATGCCGATATCGGCATGCTTGGACTCGCCAGGGCCGTTGACGATGCAACCCATCACCGCGACCTTGAGGTTCTCGACGCCGGGGTATTTGTCGCGCCACACGGGCATGTTCTTCCTGAGATCGGCCTGGATGTTCTGGGCGAGTTCCTGGAACACGGTGGAGGTGGTGCGGCCGCAACCGGGGCAAGCGGCAACAATCGGCACGAACTGCCTGAACCCCATGGTCTGCAGCAATTCCTGCGACACCTGCACCTCGCGCGTGCGGTCGCCGTTCGGCTCCGGTGTCAGCGAGATGCGGATGGTGTCGCCGATGCCTTGCTGGAGCAGGATGCCCATGGCGGCCGACGAAGCGACGATGCCCTTCGAGCCCATGCCGGCTTCGGTCAGGCCGAGATGCAGCGCATGATTGGAGCGGGTGGCGAGTTCGGTATAGACGGCGATCAGGTCCTGCACGCCGCTGACCTTGGCCGACAGGATGATTTTTTCGCGGCCAAGGCCGATCTCTTCCGCCATCTCGGCCGACAGGATCGCCGACTGCACGATCGCCTCGCGCATCACCTCCTGCGCCGTCAGCGGAAAACCCTTGTCCTGGTTGTCGTCCATCAGCCGGGTCAAAAGCTCCTGGTCGAGCGAGCCCCAGTTGACACCGATGCGCACCGGCTTGTCGTGCCTGATCGCCATCTCGACGATATCGGCGAACTGCCGGTCCTTCTTGTCCTTGAAGCCGACATTGCCGGGGTTAATGCGATATTTGGCCAGCGCGTCGGCGCAGGCCGGGTGATCGGCCAAAAGCTTGTGGCCGATATAGTGGAAATCGCCGACCAGCGGCACGTTGATGCCGAGCCGCTGAAGCCGCTCATGAATGCGCGGCACGGCGGCGGCGCTCTCGTCGCGATCGACGGTGATGCGCACGATCTCGGAGCCGGCCCGGTGGAGGGCTGCGACCTGCGCAACCGTCTGGTCGATATCGGCCGTGTCGGTGTTGGTCATCGATTGGACGACGACAGGCGCGCCGCCGCCGACGACCACGCCGCCGACATCGACGCCGACCGACGTGCGGCGGGGGAAAGGAGAGGAAAAATATCCGGTCATGCCGGCAGCCTTTTGTCTCTGGGGCATCTTGTGTCCTGCATGGACGCACAACGACGCCCCGGGCCGATGCGCTGAGGTCCGGGCATGAGGTGGAGGAGCAAAGATGGCTTGTCAATGGCGACAGGTCGCCACTGGCCGGAATCGCCCGCCGCCGGCGACCAGAAACAATCGATGATCTGGCGAAACGGGCGACGGCCGAAGCGGAGATTGAGCCGGGTGCAAGTCCAGCTTCGGCTGACAGACCGGTGCTGGAAAATCAAAACCCTCCACGCCGGCGGCGGGGTGCCGCCGGGAAAAGAGGCCGCGGATATGGGGCGGCTATGTCAGGAGGGCATCAATGCGTGGTCGGTTTGCCTCTTAGTTTTTCAATCTCGTCCTTGAGTGCCAGCTTGCGTCGCTTGAGATTCACGATTTCGAGGTCGTCTACCGATGGATGATTCATCGCGTCATCGATTTCACGTTCGATGTCGCCGTGTTTCCGCTGCAACTCATCAAGATGGGATGCAAGAGACATGATTGGTTCTCCCTTTCATGGTTTTCCTCGATTGCAACCGTCACGGCGCGTCCACCGCAGGTTCGCTTCTGTGACGGCACAATGACACTGTGCCACCATCCGGCCGCGATGTCGAATGATCCGTGGTAGCATTCCACGACACCTTGAAATGTGATATGGGCTGCACGCCGGTGACAAAACACCCGGTCCCGCCCAATCAGGCCCAGTTTTGGGCGCCGCAGACGTGCAGACGGTAGAGAATGTCCGATCAGGAACAGGCCGATATTCGCCTAGAATTTTCCCGCCTGAAGCAGGAACACGCCGATTTCGATGCGGCCATCAACGCGATGATCGCCATGGCCTGCGATCCGCTGCAGATTCAGCGCATGAAGAAGAAGAAGCTGTTCCTGAAGGACCGGCTGATGGCGCTGGAAGACAAGATCATTCCCGACATCATTGCGTGAGTTGGCGTTCGCTCGCTCGCGCTACACGGCGATCGAAAGCTTCGCGGCACGATCACGCAGCAGGCCGATAAGTTCGCCGGTCCGCCCCTCGGATGTATCGATGGGGACCACCAGGCACATCGTCGCCTCGACCTTGCCCGGCGCTGAAAACACCGGCGCGGCAAGGCACTTGGTATAGGCATCGACAAGGCCTGAAGTGACGCAATAGCCGGTGATCCGCGCTTTTGCGATGTCGGCGACGAAATCGTCGAGCCGCAGTTTGCGCCCGTCGGGCAGCACGAGATCGTCGTTTGACACCATGTCTTCGATCTCAGCCTTCTCCAGCCCCGCCAGAAGCAGCCGCCCCGAGGCTGTCCAGGGCAGCGGTATCTGCAAGCCGGTGGCGGAACTGATGCGGAACGGCCTGGTGCCGGGACTCGCATGGACGATCGTATAGCGGCCGCTCTGCAGCATGCACAGTTCGGAAGTCTCGCCGGTCTCGCGCGACAGATTGTCGACCTCTTGGCGCCCCCGCCTCAACAGGTCGTTGCCCCGCACATAGTCCATTCCGTAGAGATAAAGCTTCTTGCCGAAATAGACGCGATTGTCGTCGCCTTGCATTTCCAGCAGTCCCGCATCGACCAGCGACCGCACAAGCGTATAGGTCGTCGAGCGGGGCGCGTTCACGCCCTTGGCAAGGTCGCCAATGCCGATCGCGCGCTGGGTCGTGTGAAGAAACTCCAGAATCTCGAGCACCCGGTTGAGCCCCTTTTCTCGGGAGCCCGAAATCTTCTCGCCGGCTGAAAGTGCCGAGGCATTGCCATCTTGCATTGTTGATACCCGGTGTTAGTATCTGTCCTGTACAGGATACACGCGTCTCTTGTAAGAGACAATCGCTTTGACGTCACTGACGCGTGTATTGCCTGTGCAAGGGGAACACAAACGAAAGGAGGTCGCCGTGAACGACACATCCGGAAGACGTGATTTTCTGAAATTGGGAATGGCGGGACTGGCCGCGGCCGGCGTCGTGGGTGCGGCGGTAACCGTCGATGCCCAAAAGGCCGCTGCCCAGGCAGCACCCGACAGCCTGCTGCGCACCGTGCTCGATCGCGGCAAGCTGATCGTCGGCACCGGCAGCACCAATGCGCCGTGGCACTTCGAGAACGATGCCGGCGAACTCGTCGGCATGGACATCACCATGGGGCGCATTCTTGCCAAGGGCCTTTTCGACGATCCGACCAAGGTCGAGTTCGTGATGCAGGATCCGGCACAGCGCATCCCCAACGTCACCACCAACAAGGTCGACATCACCATTCAGTTCATGACGATGAGCGCCCAGCGCTCGCAGCTAGTCAATTTTTCCCGGCCTTACTACGTGGAGGGCGTCGCCCTGCTGAGCCTTCCGACCGCCGAGAACAAGACCTTCGACAAGCTGCTTGCCGGCGGCTCGGCGACACGCGTCTCCATCCTGCAGAATGTCGATGCCGAGGCGCAGGTGCATTCGGTGCTGCCCGAGTGCCAGGTTATGCAGATCGATACCCAGGCCAACGTGCTGCAGGCACTGGAATCGAAACGCGTCGACGCCGCTGCCGTCGATCTGTCCACGGTGCGCTGGCTCGCCTCGCGCAATCCGGACAGATATTTCGACGCCGGCAAGAGCTGGCTGAGCATGCTTTATGGCGCGGCACTCCGGCAAGGCGACCTTGACTGGCTGACCTTCGTCAACTCGACCTTCACCATCGCCATGTTCGGCCACGAAAACGCACTCTACGATGCCGCCTTCAAGGACTTTTTCGGACAGGAGCCGCCGGCGCGCCATCCCGGCTTCCCAGCCATCTGACCTGCCGGGGGGGGGGGGGTTTCGAGCGCCCGACGGCCGCCCGCGACACCTAACACGACAAAAGATCGAAAGATTTAAGGAGGGATCTGCGTGTCGTCAAACAGTAATATT
>NZ_JAMYUI010000056.1:0-7379 GCF_040322895.1 Mesorhizobium sp. M0088 | reverse complement strand
CATACTGCGGGCCGGCGCCACAGCTTCATCTTTCATAGTCAGGTCTGCGTCAGAAAGACTAAATCCGACAGTAAAATTGCGCTCAAGAAAGCCGCTCGATCGTTTCAGTCGCCGAGCATTTGATTAGCTGAGATAATTCGTGTTGAGTTAGCCAAATGAGCCAGTCATCATCTTCGATGTCTCGATCAGGTAAACGCAGGACGGATCCATGTGCTTCTCTGTGAGGATAGCCGTACTGATCGGCGACTCCCTTTTGGATAAGCCAAGAAGGCACAAGAGCGTAGATGAAATCGGGGGCCCATTTCGCCCATGCCAGTCCAAAAGCGACACCTGCAAGCGGGGGTGCTAAGCCCTGTCCTCTAAGGTCACTTCGGAGCCATAAATCGCCGTGATACGCTGCGATCCCGCTTATGATCCGAGCAGTCGGCGCGACACAAACACACGACGAACCTGGGCCGGCATGCTTTGCAGGATCCACATAGCAGGATTTCAATGACTCAAGATGGTCAGCCAAGTTGGTAGACGCCAGATCATCCACACGAAGCGCCTGGACATGCCCTACTTTACCGAATTTATCTTCTCCAACGACCCAAAACGCCTGGCCGGGCTCAAGCTGTGAACAGTCCGGGCGGAAGTTCGGAAAGGTAGCATATTTCCCGGCAATCTTACTTGTAATTGAAAGGTACTCCTCAAAATCTTCCCCCATCCTGAATTGCACGCCCGCTTTGCGGGCCTTTTGGTCAAGCGAGCAGATATATGTCGATACCTCAAGTGTGGTCGCGTCGTCATGCATTGCAGCGTACTCTACCGTTAGTTTGAAATGCACTGAAAATCAGGGCCAATTGTCGCGAGCTTCTCGTATCGCAATGTCGTGCAATGCGAAGTCCACCGGACAGCCCGCGCCACGGGAAATCCATCGAAATTCGACGCGCCGTCATACTTTTGGTTCTGCGGCTGTGCTCGTGTAGGGCCAGTGTAAGGCGGCTAGAATGACGACCGACGGCGGAGGCGAAGGACCCGACTCTCGCTGCCGACATGGATTGAACTTCCTAGGGCGACATGAGGTCACCGGTCTCATCATGCACCTCGCGGCCCGCCAACGGAGGTACAAAGGCGTAGGCCAACACCAATTCGGTCTCGGCACACTGCAGGTGGGCGTCATGCTTATCGAACGCGTAAGTGATGCCCGGTCGCCGACATGGACCTCATCCGCTTGGGAATCCTCGATAGAGCCCGTTCCTGAGATGCAGTAGACCGCCTCAAGGTGGTTCCGATATTGCATCTTGAGTCGGGCGCCCGGATAGATCCTAGTGATATGGCCATCCCATCGTTCTTGAGAAGCAACCGCGACGTCTGGACCCGTCGGGCTGCCAGCTTCTCCTCATTGAAATCCCTGACGATCATGATTCACCCCTTACGCTGCCGTGTTCATTGTGCTGCCGATCACGCTTTCGATAGCACCCTCGAGGATGTCGAGGCCTTGGCTAAGCTGATCCTCCCCAATAACGAGGGGTGGCAGACACTTCACGACCTCGTCTTTGGGACCAGAGGTCTCGACTATAAGGCCCCTGTGGAAGGCGGTGCTGATGACCTGACGGGCAGTCTCGCCAGACTTGAGATCGATGCCCCGCATCATGCCACGACCCTTGGCTGACACTCGGCTGGGATCGTACTTCTGCGCGATCTGATCAAGGCGGCTCTTCAGCAGGTTGCCTTTCTGGCTGACGGACGCTACCAAGCTGTCCGTTCGCCAGAAATGCTCTAGGGCTACGCGCGCGGTGACGAAAGCGTGGCAGTTGCCGCGGAACGTTCCGTTGTGTTCTCCGGGCTCCCACCTGTCGAGTTGTCGATCAATAAGGACGAGGGCCATAGGCAGGCCATAGCCCGATATCGATTTCGCCATCGTGACGATGTCCGGGCGGAGACCGGCGGCCTCGAAGCTGAAGAACGCATCGGTCCGGCCAACACCCGCCTGAATGTCGTCTACGATCAGCAGAGCTCCGTGTTTGCGCGCAACGCAGCCACCTTGCGCAGCCACTCCGTGCCGGCGACATTCAGGCCGCCTTCGCCCTGAACTGTCTCGACAATCACCGCCGCCGGAGCGTCCACGCCGCTGGAGGGATCTGAGAGCAGGCGATCAAGGTAATCGGCGGTGTCTACAGCGGATCCAAGATAGCCGTCATAGGGTAGCCGCGTGACGCCGCCAAGCAGCTGGCCGGCGGCCGCACGGTGGTATCGGTTGCCGGTGCAGGAGAGAGCGCCAAGGCTCACGCCGTGAAAGCCGTTGGTGAAGGCTATGACGTTGGAGCGCCCAGTGATCTTGCGTGCTAGCTTGAGGGCAGCCTCGACCGCGTTGGCGCCGGTCGGACCGGGAAACTGTACGACGTAGTCTAGTTGCCGCGGCCTAAGAATCGCCTCGTGGAATTCTCGCAGAAAGGACTCCTTGGCCGTTATACAGATCGAGGCCATGGGTGATGCCGTCGCTCGCGATGTAGTCTGCGAGCGCGGACTTCAGCGTAGGCGGATTGTGCCCATAGTTCAAACTCGAGCAGCCCATGAGAAAGTCGAGATAGGCTGTCCCATCTCGCGCAAACAGCTGAGCCCCCCGTGCCCTCGCGAAAACGACGGGAAAGCTGCGAGCGTAGCTGCGCACTTCGGACTCAAGATGATTGAAGATCGGTACGCCTTCGGCGAGGGCCGCCTTGCGGGAGCATGGCCCGGTAGCGAAGCTGCGCTCTTAAGGTCGTCCTTTCGAGCGTAGTTAGCAGCACAGCATGAGCCATGTGACGTTATTGACCGGACCGGAGCGTCGTCGTCGTTGGCGTGAAGAGGATCAGTGCCGGATACCGGCCGCGGCATTCGCGCCCGGGTCCACGGTGGCGGCGGTAGCGCGTCAGTACGATGTCGCGACCAGCCTGATTTATAAGTGGCGCCGCACGGTGAGAGCCCGCGAGACGGGCTTTGCCGAGGTTGTCGTGGCTCCCGATGAGCCTGTCGCCGCTTCGGTGCCGGCGGCATCCCCAGCGGTGATCGAGCTGGAGGTCGCCGGCAAGGTGCGGCTGCGGATACCGCTGACCACGCCGCCGACACTGGCGGCGGCGATGGTGAAGGCGCTGGGCGTTTCATGATCCCGGTTCCGAGCCAGGTGCGGATCTGGTTGGCGGTCGGCCGGACCGATATGCGTCGCGGAATGCAAGGCCTCGCCCTGCAGGTTCAGGAGACGTTGGGCCGGGATCCGCATTTATGCGTCGGGCGAGATTATGTGGCGGAGCCTTCCTGGTGCCAGCCTAGGCCCGCCGGTCCGGATTTTTCCGCCACATAATATTTAGATGCTGTTCAGCAGTTGCAGAACGGAGTCATTTGGTCGGAAACGCACGCCGTGAGCGCCGGTGACGCCCGCCTTCTCGAGTCCATTGCGCATCATCTCGACATCCGCTGCGGCATAGCGGTGGGTCGTGGCGACCTGTAGCGTGCCCGAGCCAGGCTTGGATCGTCAAAAGGTCCACGCCGGACTGGAGAAGCTTCATGGCGAGGGAGTGCCGGAAGATGTGCGGCGATATGGGCTTGTCGGCCAAGGCCAGCCTGGTAGGCACGGCCTCTGTGGCCGCACGCCGCACGATATGGGTCGCTCCGAAACGAGTCAGGCGTTCGGTGCGGGCGCCGACGAATATCGCTCGCGGCTCGTGATGGGCGATCCCGCGCTCGCTCAACAAGGATGTCAGCGCCCGCGCCAGGTCCTTAGCAATGGGGACGACGGGGTCTCTGCGCCCTTTGCCGCGCAGCAGCACTTGTGGGTGCGGCCGTTCCAACTGAAGGTCGTTTGCGTTGACGCCGGTGGCTTCGGAGACCAGGGCGCCGGTCCGTGCCAGAAACAGTAGAAACGTTCGGTCGCGCCGCCCACGGGACGTCCTCTGATCGGGGGCCGCAATAAGGGCGTCCACATCGGCCTTGGTGAGGTGGTGCGTCACCTCAATGTGAGCCCGTTTTATGGGAATCGTCAGCACGCGTTGGGCGACACCGAAGGACGCCGGGTCAGCGGCTGCTACGTGATGGAAGAAGGATCGGATGGCCGCTAGTCGGGCGTTGCGCGTGGCGATGACGTTCTTGCGCTTCTCCTCGAGCTCAAATCGAGGAAGGCGAGAACGAGGTCTCGATCGAGGTCTTCGAGTGCCAATGCGGCCGGCTTCTTCGCCAATCGGGTGGCGGCAAAGATGATCAGCATGCGCAAGGCATCGCGATACTGGCCACGGTCGCGGGAGTCGCATTGCGTTGTTTGGTCAGGCGCCGGCGAAAGTAGGACTCCAGGAGCGGCGCCAGCAGCAGGTGTTCGCTCATGCTGCACCTCCGTCGAGGAAGGCGCGCTCCGCCGCAATGGCGAGAAGATCTGCCGAACCGGTGAGATAGTAGGCAGTGTCGCTGTAGCTGGCGTGACCGAGATATGTGGCGAGCAGCGGGAGCAACGCCTGAACGTCTGCGCGCTGCTGATGCCAGAGGCCGAGACGGGTCACGGCGAACCGGTGCCTGGGCGAGCCAGGCCCGCAGGGCAAAATCCAGCGCCAAAGTTCGAGTGGCAGGCCCATCGAACTGAGCGCGCTCAATGTACCTCACGAAAGCCATTGTCCGCCCTTGAGAAGGATTCCCGGCGAGATGCGGCGGCATGCGTCGATGAGTGATGCCAACTCGGCCTCGCTGAGGATTCGCGGAGGCGGAATCGCTCTGGATCTGGGGAAAGCCGTCGGCGTCAGCCGCCGCTCGAAGCCTCTAAAGAGATCACAGAATCTGCTGTAAGCGTAACCGTCAGGATGAACGGCCCGATACTCCTCCCACAGGATCGACAGCGTCACGCGCGGCTTCTTCAGCTCGACCGCCAGCGCGCCCCAGTCGGGCTCGGCGCGTCGGCGCAGTCCTTGTTTGACGCCCTGACGGGAGAAGAGCCGATGTTCGAGAACATCGTCGGTCAGCTCCGCTGGTAACGGCCAGGAAAGACCGGCGGCGGTCGCTCTCTCCATGTTGTCCTGCACCGTGCTGCGGGCAATTCCAAGCATGGTGGCAATGTCACGAACGCTTATGCCGTCGGCGCTTAGTCGTAGCAATTGCCTCAATTGTCTCATGGTCAGCTTTCTTCTCTTCGGCATGCACCTCTCCTCTACCGTCGAGGGAGTGCATGCGCAGGTTGCTGACCCAAAGGCACTATCTAGGCTTTAAAACTGTCCGGTATTTAATCGGAAACGCGTCCGGTTAATTCTCGGAATCGCGTCCGGTTTTTGATCGGAACGGTGTCCGGTTAACCGTCGGAATTTGCAGCTTTGCTCAGACCAAGTTCATACTGCAGCATGCTGTCGACTTAATCGATTGGTCGATCACACCGTTTTCGATAGTTGGCGAACAGGAACAACCAGCGGACCCTCGCGTCCCCGCACCAGCGCAGGTGGCCCCGGGTAAGAGGTGATCGTCGCCGAACATTGCTGCAATTGAGAGCAGAGAGACGGGTTTGATGGTGTGCGCGCCCCTCGATGGCATCGATGTGTTAGAATGGAGGGTGTTTGACAGCCAGCCAAAAGAAGAGTGCCCCCATGGAAGTTAGCACGATTCGAAGTGGATCTGGCGAAGAACTGTTCGGGCGCATGGGCCGATGCTGCGTATTTCGCAAAAGCCGGGCAAGGGTTCCGCCAATTCCCGGACAGCAGTTTCGCTAATGCCGGAACAAGCGTCCGGGAATTACTGAACACGCAGCCGATGCTGTCGGCGCGTTGTTTTCCGTAGCCGCGCGACAAGGTGCTGGCGTTCTTTGCCAACCAGCCGAGCTGCCGGGTCGCCGTGGAGGCCCTGCGTAGATCGGCACAGCATTGGGGGCGCGAAATCAGCAAGCTCGGCCACGGTCGCCTGATCCCAACGGCCTGGTCTAGTGAAGCGTCAGAAGAAGGTTGAGGTGGGGGCGATGTCGGCGCGATGTATCCGTTAAATCGAAAACAGCGTCACGAAGAACGATTATAAAGTATCTTTGAGCACTTGAGGAAGTTGATAAGGTTTAAAATCCCTACTCTCCGTGAGGCCTGAACGCGACAGCATGCAGAAATGATCACATTTCTTCCCTGCTCCGTCCCGCAATGAGCGAATCCACGCCCAGCAAACGTCTGATGTCGATCGCCGCACCGCTATGCCTCCAGCCATGCACAGGGGCGCCGGGCGCGAACTCTAACTCCAAGCGTTTCGCTCTTCAGACGAGATTTTCCGCAACCACTCGCGCAGCTGCTCGGCCCCTGGCGAAAGGACGCGGTTCTCGTTCCACGTCAGATAGTACCCTCCCAGGGCGTCCAGCACGAGGTCTGTAATCCTGACGAGCTTGCCCTCTTCGACCAATGTTTTCACCAGTCGATGCCAGCCCACGCAAACGCCTTGATCAGCCTGGGCCGCTTGCAAAGCCACGAAGAATTTGCTGAACCTATGGCCACGAAGCGGCCCGTGGGGAATCCCCGCGCGGCGCAGGACCTCGTCCCAACCGGCCCAGTCCGGTTCCATCCGTTCGACTTTCAGCAGTGGCAGTTGGGGCAAGCATTTGGCGGTCGCATCACTGTGCTCCTGGGCGAAGCCGGGACCGCAGACCGGGTAGATGACATCGCCAAACAACAGTTCCGCTGTCTCGTCAGGCCATACGCCGAAGCCATAGCGGATGCGCAGCTCGACTTCAGCGCGCCGACAGTCGCGCGAACTGTCGGAGATCACATGGTCGACTGTGATATCTCCATGCTGTGCCCAAAAGCGCGGCATGCGCGGCATCAGCCAGATCGAGGCGAACGCATCGGTGGAGGCAATCGTGACATTCCGGAAACGATCGCCGCGTTTAATGGTCTCGACGACATCGGACGCCTGGGAAAAACTGCTAGCCAGCACGCTGTAGAGGTCTTTGCCGGCGCTGGTAAGTATCACGCTGGTTCCCGGCCTCACAAACAACGGAACGCCTAGTTCGTCCTCAATGGCTTTGATCTGCCGACCGATCTCTCCCGCCGTCACGTTTAGCTCGGAAGCCGCAAGGTTGAATGAGAGATGGCGGGCCGACGCCTCGAATATCTCGAGAGCAGTCGTGGACGGGAGTTCATAATAACGATGAAGCATTGAAGGCTCCAATCAGATCAATAGTCGCTGTCCAAGTAGCCGCTGTATCCGTGTCGACCCCGGTTCAAAGGAGCGTCGCCGGCTTGCACGCGTTAAAGTTGAGATACTGCAAAATCGCTCGCCACTGGCCTGCCCGTGACAAAACCATCGATGCAAGTTGCGTGCCGATTGTCGCACCGTTTTGAGATGCACCACTCGTCCATACCGACGGTCCGGCCCCGGCGACCGTTTCGTCGGCTTCCGACATTCTGGTACAGCTTCGGACA
>NZ_JAMYUI010000055.1:0-9797 GCF_040322895.1 Mesorhizobium sp. M0088 | reverse complement strand
CGCCAAGCCAAGGTCCGGGCGGCCGCCCGGACCTTGGCTCAATCGCTCTAATCCCACGAAATCTCTCTCGTGTAGATACAAGGTGTCGAGCGAAGCTCGACGGAGTGGGGGTCGACCGTCGCCCAAGCTGGATGCAGCTCCCGCATCATGCTAACCAACCCGCTATGGCACAGAAGAAAGCATATGAGGTCGATGGCTGGCTCGCGAAGCCGGACCAGCGCATTTCGATCGTCCTGCTTTACGGCCCTGACCGCGGCCTCGTTTCCGAGCGGGCGAAGGCGTTTGCCGGCAAGACCGGCCTGCCGCTCGACGATCCCTTCTCGGTGGTCAGGTTGGAGGGTTCGGAGGTCGACCGCGATGAGGGCCGGCTGCTCGACGAGGCCCGCACCGTGCCGATGTTTTCCGACCGACGCCTGCTGTGGGTGCGCAATGCCAGCGGCCAGAAGGCGCTGGCCGACGACGTCAAGGCGCTGACGGCGGAGCCCGCGCGCGATGCGATCATTCTGATCGAGGCCGGCGATCTCAAGAAAGGTGTCGGATTGCGCGCCATCGTCGAGGCGGCCGACAATGCCATGGCGCTGCCGTGCTATGCCGATGAGGCGCGCGACATCGACGGCGTCATTGATGCCGAACTGGGCAAGGCCGGCATGTCGATGAGCATGGAGGCGAGGCAGGCGCTGCGCCGCAATCTCGGCGGCGACCGGCTGGCCTCGCGCGGCGAGATCGAGAAGCTTGTGCTCTACGCCCATGGCCAGAGCGAGATCGGGCTGGAGGAGGTCAAGGCGATGTCGGGCGACGTCTCCGGCGCCTCTTTCGACGACGCGGTCGACGCGCTCCTCGAAGGCAAGATCGGCGACTTCGACACCGCCTTCACCCGCCATTGCCAGTCCGGCGGCCAGCCTTTCCTGGTGCTGTCCTCGGCAATGCGGCAGTTGCAGCAGATCCAGATCATGCGCGGCCAGATGGAGTCCGGCAGCCGCAACGCCGCCTCGGTCGTTGCAGCCGCTCGCCCGCCGGTGTTTTTCTCGCGGCGCAAGCTGGTCGAGAAGGCGCTGGAGCGCTGGAGCACCGACGCGCTCGGCCGCGCGTTGACCCGGCTGCAGACGGCGGTGCTGCAGACGCGGCGCCGGCCGGATCTTTCCGTGGCACTGGCGCGGCAGGCACTGCTGGGGATTGCGGTGGAAAGCAGTAGGTTGGCGCAGCGCGGCTAATCTCCCCCCTCGAGGGGGAGATGTCGCCGAAGGCGACAGAGGGGGTCGCCGAACGGAAAGCGCCAACCTTTTCTTCATTTCCGCGCGGGCGCCGGCGCTTGATGTGGGGCGACCCCCTCTGGCCTGCCGGCCATCTCCCCCTCAAGGAGGGAGATTCGCGGCATCGCCGATTTCGCCAATCATCGGCGCTGAAAAAGAGAAGGCTGGCAATCGCCAGCCCATGCCCAATGCAGAAGATAATTCGTCGGCTAATTACCGATCCTGCTTCAGCCTTCTGCACAGCTCATCAAGCTGTTCCAGCGAGCGATAGGCTACCCGAAGCGTGCCGCCTCTGCCCTTGTGATCCACCGAAACGATCATGCCGATCGTATCGGTCAACAGTTTTTCCAGCGCCAGCGTGTCGGCGTCCTTTTCGTCAGGACTTGGCGCCGGCCTGGCTTCCCTGGCGCTGCTGGTGCCGGCCGGCATCTGCGCCAGCGCTTCGGCCTGGCGCACCGAAAGTCCTTCTTCGACGATGCGCTTGGCAAGGCCCGCCGGATCTTCCGCCGTCACCAGCGTGCGGGCATGACCAGCCGACAGCGCGCCGTCGATCAGCATGTCGCGGATCACATCCGGCAGCTTCAAGAGCCTGAGCGTATTGGCGACATGGCTGCGGCTTTTGCCGATCACCTGGCCGAGATCGGCCTGGGTGTAGCCGTGCTCGTCGATCAGCTGCTGATAGCCGAGCGCTTCCTCGACCGCGTTGAGGTCGGTGCGCTGGACGTTCTCGATGATCGCTAGTTCGAGCGCGGTGCGGTCGTTGACCTCGCGGATGATGACCGGGATCTCGGACAGCCCGGCGCGCTGCGCCGCGCGCCAGCGCCGCTCGCCGGCGATGATTTCGTAGCGGCCGGCCTGTGTCGGCGAAGGCCGCGCCACCACCGGCTGGACGACGCCGTGTTCGCGGATCGACTGGGCGAGGTCGGTCAGCTCGGCGTCGCCGAAATGCCGGCGCGGATTCTTCGGATTGGGGGTCAGGAACTCGATCGGCACCTTGCCGTCGGCGCTCATGCCAGGTTTTTCAGGCGCTACTGGGCGATCGATCTCGCCGATCAGCGCCGCCAGCCCACGCCCAAGTCTCTTTCTCGAAAGGTCTTCGCTCATCTTTATTCCAGTTGGCTATTCCAAATCGTTTCGGTATCGAATCGGCTCTTGACTATGCATCCGGCCTAATCAAGCTGCGCGTAACTTGCGCTCGCGGCGGATCACTTCCGACGCCAGTTGCAGATAGGCCTGGCTGCCCGAGCATTTCAAATCGTAGAGGATCGCCGGCTTGCCGTAGGACGGCGCCTCCGACACCCGCACATTGCGCGGGATGATGGTCTCGTAGACCTTGTCGCCCATATGTGCCCGCACATCCTGCACCACCTGGTTGGCGAGATTGTTGCGGCCGTCATACATGGTCAGCACGATGCCCTGGATGGTGAGATCCGGATTGATCGAGCGGCGCACCTGCTCGACCGTCTCCAGCAACTGGCTGAGACCTTCGAGCGCGAAAAACTCGCATTGCAGCGGCACAAGAACAGAATCGGCTGCAGCCATTGAATTCAAAGTCAAAAGGTTGAGCGAGGGCGGACAATCGATCAGCACATAGCCGAACGGTGCGCCGCGCTCGGTGGCGGCGCGCAGCGCGTTGCGCAGCTTCAGCACCCGGTCGGGCGCCGAGGCGATCTCCATTTCGATGCCGAGCAGATCGAGCGTCGACGGCACGATCGACAGGCCGGGCACGGCTGTGGGGATGGCAGCGGCTTCCAGCTCCAGCTCGCCGGTCAGCACGTCATAGGAGGACACCGTGCGATCCTTGCGGTCGATGCCGAGACCGGTGCTGGCGTTTCCCTGCGGATCGAGATCGACGATCAGCACCTTTTCGCCGATTGCAGCCAGCGCGGTCGCCAGATTGATGGCGGTGGTGGTCTTGCCGACACCGCCCTTCTGGTTGGCTACAGTGATGATTCGGGGGCCATTCTTCATCATGGGTTTATGCCAGAAATTCATTTTAGGCGCCAAATCGCCTGTCAGTGACGGATCAGACAGGTCGCAGGTTGGACAATTCCAGGATGACGCCGCCAACGTCGGTCACACTGGGATGTTCTACCAGATCGAAGGACCATCGGTGAACGCTTTCTTGCACTTCGGTGCGGTAATCCCGGCCTTTGTGGAACAGGCCGCGCGCGCCTGAAATCAGCCAGGGCGCCGACAGGTCCAGCAAGGTCGAAAGCGGAGCCAGCGCCCGCGCCGTGACGATTTGCGGCGTCGAAACAAGCGCATGGCTGTCATCGATGCGGCGTGCCACGACCCGCGCCGGCAGGCTGAACTGACCGACGACGGTCTGCAGGAAGGATGCTTTTTTGCGATTGCTTTCAACCAGATCGATGCTGGCGCCATCGCGCTCGGCAAGCAGGAAAGCCATGACAAGGCCCGGAAATCCGCCGCCCGAGCCGAGATCCACCCAACGCGTGGCTTGAGGCTCTATGCGTGCGAGCTGCGCGCTGTCCAGTATGTGGCGCTGCCAGACATCGCCCGACGTCGATTGCGCGACGAGATTGATGCTGCGATTCCATTTCTGGAACATCTGCTCGAACGCCACCAATCGATCGAATGTTTCACGTGAAACCGGGCCCGCCGCATTCTGCAGGCTCTCCAGGGACATAGAATTCACGCAACATCCTTTTGTGGGCGCTGGGCGCTCTCCGCATGGCGGACATGCGCGACAATGATCGCCAGCGCCGCCGGCGTCATGCCTTCCATGCGCTGGGCGTCGGCAATGGAGCGCGGCCGCCGCGCTTGCATCTTCTGCTTCAATTCGTTGGACAGCCCCGGCACCCCGGCGAAATCGACCGTCTCGGGGATCAGCCGGCTCTCTTCATGCCGGATCTGCGCCACATCCGTCTTCTGACGATCGAGATAGACTGAATATCTCGCTTCCGTCTCGAGGCGCTCCGCCGTCTTCGCGTCTATATCCGCGAACCGCGAATCGACGCGAGCCAGCCAGGCTACATCGACGTCTGGATAGGACAGCAATTCATAACCGGACCGGCGCACGCCATCCCGGTTGATCTCCAGCCCATGACGCGCCGCCTCGTTGGGCGTCAGTGTGAGCGACTTCGCCAGCTCCCGCGCCTCATCCAGGCTTTGCATGACCTGCCCGTAGCGCTGCATCCGCTGCGTCGAGGCAATGCCCAGCTTCGCCGCCAGCGGCGTCAGCCGCTCATCCGCATTGTCGGCGCGCAGCGACAGCCGGAACTCGGCCCGCGAGGTGAACATCCGGTAGGGCTCTGCGATGCCGCGGCTGGTCAAATCGTCGACCATCACGCCGATATACGCCTCGGTGCGGCTGAGCACGATTTGCTCGCTCCCCGCCGCCCGCCGCGCCGCATTGAGGCCTGCGAGCAGGCCTTGCCCGGCTGCTTCCTCATAGCCGGTCGTGCCGTTGATCTGCCCGGCGAGGAAGAGACCACCGATGCGCTTCGTCTCCAGCGTCTGATGCAGTTCGCGCGGATCGACATGATCATACTCGATGGCATAGCCGGGCTGCAGCATAATTGCGCGCTCCAGCCCCGGAATGGTTTTCAATATATCGAGCTGCACATCTTCGGGCAGCGAGGTCGAAATCCCATTGGGATAGACGGTATCATCGTCCAGCCCTTCCGGCTCCAGAAAGATCTGGTGCCCGTCCCTATCGCCGAACTTGACGATCTTGTCCTCGATCGATGGGCAATAACGCGGCCCGACGCCCTCGATCGAGCCGGAATACATGGCCGAGCGGCCAAGATTGGCGCGGATCAACTCATGCGTGTCCGGCGTCGTGCGGGTGATGCCGCACTCGATCTGCGGCGTTTCGATGCGGTCGGTCATCAGCGAGAACGGCACCGGATCCGCATCCGCGGCCTGGCTTTCCAGCGTCGTCCAGTCGATGGTCCGGCCATCGAGCCGCGGCGGCGTCCCGGTCTTCAGCCGTCCAAGCTTGAAGCCTGCGCGGTCCATCGTCGCCGAGAGCCCAAGGCTGGCCTGCTCGTTCATGCGGCCGGCGACAATCTTCTTCTCGCCAATATGAATGAGCCCGCGCAGAAAAGTCCCGGTCGTCAGCACGACCGCGCCACAGCCAAGCCGCCTGCCGTCGGCCAGGAGAACAGCCGTGATCCGCCCATCGGCGATCTCAAAATCCAGAACCTCGCCTTCAACCACGTCGAGATCGTTCTGCTGCCGAATCGCTTCCTGCATGGCAAGACGATAAAGCTTCCGGTCGGCCTGCGTACGAGGGCCGCGCACGGCGGGACCCTTGCGGCGGTTGAGCAGGCGGAACTGAATGCCGGCCGCGTCCGCCACGCGGCCCATCAGGCCATCCATGGCATCGATCTCGCGCACCAGGTGGCCCTTGCCGAGCCCGCCGATCGCCGGATTGCAGGACATGACCCCGATCGTATCAAAGCGCAGCGTCACCAGCGCGGTCTTGGCACCAGCGCGCGCGGCAGCGCTGGCCGCCTCACAACCTGCGTGGCCGCCGCCCACCACAACCACATCATAGTGATTGGTCATCACAAACTTCCCAGACTCGAATGATTGAGGGACACATGTCCCCGCGAGGCTTGGCTGTCAAGAAAACTCCGCGAGTCGTTTCACGTGAAACAGCCTTGCACCGCCATCGCGTGTGTTTCACGTGAGTCATCGGGGCACCGATGTTTCACGTGAGTCGCACCTTGCCGCTGCTCGAAGGTCTTACCCAAGCGTTCGCAACGTTCGTCATCCTAGGGCAAAGCAGGAGCGAAGCGACGTCGCGGAGACCCTAGGATCCATGCCGTGATCTTGGCCAAAGAGTACAGCGGATCAGAATTCTGCACCGTGGCGCGCGCTCAGAAGTCGCGGCATGGATCCTCGGGTCTGCGCCGCGTCGCTACGCTCCTTGCTCCGCCCGTGGATGACGAAGCGATGGGGCGTTCCGCAAACGGTCCATCAAAATCTCTGCATCGACAACTGAGTCATTTTACGAGAGCGCATCGTTTCACGTGAGTCATTTCCCAATGCAGAACTGTGAGAAAATCACGTCCAGCATGTCCTCGACGTCGATGGCGCCGACAATACGGCCCAGGCGATCTGCTGCAAGCCGCAACTCCTCGGCGCGCAATTCCTGCCCGACAGTCCGGCCGTCCGTTGCGCGACGCAGGTGGCTATTCGCTGCGCCGAGCAATTCGACGTGGCGCAGGCGCGACGGCAGGACATCGCCGACGCTGCCGGCTGCATCCGCTGCCCGCCGGCCGACTTCCCCCAGCAGTTCCTCGACGCCCGTCCCGTTCTTTACCGAAATGACAAGGTCATAATCCTCCGTCGCGTCACTCGCCGCGCGGTCTTCCAGTAGATCGAGCTTGCTGCCGACGCGCACGGTTGGCGCCACAGTCGGCAGCTCGCCGACATCTCTTGGGTTCGCGATGTCCTGCAGCAAGAGCAAGAGATCGGCGCCATGCGCCTTGGCCTTGGCCTTCTCGATGCCGATCGCCTCGACCTTTCCCGGCGCATCGCGCAATCCGGCCGTATCCGTAAGCCGGACCCGCAGCCCCTGGAGATCAAGTGTCACTTCAAGCAGATCCCGCGTCGTGCCGGGTTCATCCGTTACTATAGCGGCATCCCGACGGGCCAGGGCATTGAACAGACTCGACTTGCCCGCGTTGGGCGCGCCAAGGATAACGACCTCGAAGCCGTCACGGATGATCTCGGCAGCACGAAATCCGGCAACGTGCCGGTCGATTTCATCAATCATTGTCCGGACATCAGACCAAACCGTATCCGAAACGGAACCGGGGACATCGTCTTCATCGGCAAAATCGATCTCCGCCTCGATCATGGCACGGGCGTGGATCAGCCTGCGACGCCAGCCGAGATAGAGTTCGCTCTGAGCGCCTTCGGCATTTTGGACAGCAAAACGCCGCTGCGCCTCGGTTTCGGCGTTGACGAGATCCGCCAGCGCCTCGGTCTCGACCAGGTCGACCTTGCCGTTGAGAAAGGCGCGGCGCGTGAATTCGCCCGGTTCCGCGTGCCTGATGCCGTCGAAACCAGTAATCGTCTCCAGCATCCTGGCCACCACGGCGCGTCCGCCATGAACGTGGAATTCCGCCACATCCTCGCCCGTAAAACTGGCCGGACCGGGAAAGAAAACCACCAGGCCGGTGTCGAGCACCAACCCGCCGGGCGCTGTGAATCTGCGCAAGACCGCGACGCGGTCTTTAACCATACCCCCGGCAATCGTTTCGATAACGAATCGAGTTTGTGGGCCGGAAATACGGATGACGGCGACGCCGGCCGGCAGCCGGCCGCTCGACAGCGCTACGATGGAATCGCCTGAAATCATTTGCCCGCTCTACCGAACCGCCCTAGCTTTACGCCCATCAGCCAATCGCACCCGAGTTTGCCCAGTGACGCTGCCCGCGCAAAACCTGCTTGCTGAAGAAGCCAGCCCCTATTTGCAGCAGCACAGCGGCAATCCCGTCCACTGGCGGGCCTGGTCGCCGGCTTCGCTCGAGGAGGCGAAGGCGCTGGACAGGCCGATCCTGCTCTCGGTCGGCTATGCCGCCTGCCACTGGTGCCACGTCATGGCGCATGAAAGCTTCGAGGACGATGGTGTCGCCGCCGTCATGAACCGTCTGTTCGTCAATATCAAGGTCGACCGCGAGGAACGCCCCGACATCGACCAGATCTATATGGCGGCGCTGTCCTCGATGGGCGAGCAGGGTGGCTGGCCGCTGACCATGTTCCTGACGCCGGACGGCAAGCCGTTCTGGGGCGGCACCTACTTTCCGCGCGAGCCACGCTACGGCCGCCCCGGTTTCATCCAGGTGATGGAGGCGGTGGACAAGGCCTGGCGCGAGAAGCGGGCGAGCCTCAACCAGAGCGCCGACGGCCTGACCACACATGTCCAGGCACGGCTCGCCGGCTCGCACGCGAAAACAGGGCTCGATCGCGACACGCTGGCTGAGCTTGCCAAGGGCATAGACGGCATGATCGACCGCGATCTGGGCGGCTTGCGTGGCGCGCCGAAATTTCCCAATGCACCGTTCATGCAAACGCTGTGGCTGTCCTGGCTGCGCGACGGCAACGCCAGCCATCGCGACGACGTTCTCAACAGCCTCGAACAGATGGTCAGCGGCGGCATCTACGACCATGTCGGCGGCGGGCTCAGCCGTTACTCGACCGATGCCGAATGGCTGGTGCCGCATTTCGAAAAGATGCTTTACGACAATGCCCAGCTGATCCGCTTCTGCAACTGGGCCCATGCCGCAAGCGGCAACGGGTTGTTCCGGGTCCGAATCGAAGAGACGGTCGACTGGCTGCTGCGCGAGATGCGCGTCGACGGCGGCGCTTTTGCCGCCAGTCTCGACGCCGACAGCGACGGCGAGGAAGGGCTGTTCTACACCTGGAGCCGAGAAGAGGTCGAGGCCGCCCTCGGCGACGATTCCGCCTTGTTTTTCAAACACTTCACGCTCTCCAGCCCGCACGGCTGGGAAGGCAAGCCGGTCGTCCACCAAACCCTGTTCCAGCAATCGCACTATGTGATCGATCGCGAAGAGATCAGCCCGCTCAAGGCGAGACTCCTCACCGTGCGGGAACAGCGGGTCAGGCCCGGTCTTGACGCAAAGACCCTCACCGACTGGAACGGCCAGATGATCGCAGCGCTTGCCGAGGCCGGCCGTTCGCTGGCGCGGCCCGACTGGATCGACGCGGCGGCAAAAGCCTTCGCCCACATCAGCACCGCCGGCCGCGACGGCCGTCTGCCGCATTCGATGCTCGGCGCCAGAAAACTATTCCCTGCTTTGTCCAGCGACTATGCCGCCATGGCCAACGCAGCGATCTCGCTGTTCGAGGCCACTGGGAATTGGAGCTATGTCGACCAGGCCGGCCAGTTTATCAAGCAGCTCGACCATTGGCACGCCGATACCGAAAAGACAGGTTACTACCTGACCGCCTCGGACAGCACCGACGTGCCGATCCGCATCCGCGGCGATGTCGACGAAGCGATTCCCTCCGCCACCGGCCAGATCATCGAGGCACTGGTCCGGCTCGCCTCCGTCACCGGCAATCTCGACCTGCAGGAAAGGGCCTGGCAAGTTGCCGAGCACGCCGCCGGCCGCGCGGCGCACCAGGCCTATGGCCAGGCCGGCATCGTCAACGCCTGCGCGCTGGCGATCGAGCCGCTCAAACTGGTCATCGTCGATGCGCTTGACGATCCAAAGCTCGTTCCGGTTGCGAATCGAAGTCCGGACCCCCGCCGCGTCGACGTTGTCGTGCCGATCGGTACGGGCACGAATCGACCCTTGCTGCCTGGCGGAATCCTGCCGCCGACCAACGAGGCGGGTGCATGGTTGTGTACTGGGCAGGTGTGTTTGCCGGTCGTGACGGATGCTGAAGAGTTGGAACGATTGTTGCGAGGGCTATAAGGGCAACGCACTGCTTGATCAGCCCAAAATTGCGGCGCTGGCGCCGCCCCTTGTATCTGCACGAGATGATTATGTGCGATGGAAGCGATTGAGCCTCGGGCCGGATGGCCATCCGGCCCGAGGC
>NZ_JAMYUI010000054.1:0-10338 GCF_040322895.1 Mesorhizobium sp. M0088 | reverse complement strand
ACGAACAGGATGGAAACGAATCTCCATCCTGTTCGATAGGTCTTACCAGATCCTCATCCAGCCCAACTTAAGTGAACTGCATTAGCCACTTGGCGCCGTTTTTGTTCATGGAAGCCGCTGTTTTCGAGCGCTTGTGGATTTCGCTCAGTTCTTGGCCTTGTCGACCAGCTTGTTCTTGGAAATCCAGGGCATCATCGCGCGCAGCTTGGCGCCGACTTCCTCGATCTGGTGGCTGTCATTGTTGCGGCGGATGCCCTTGAAGCGGGACATGCCGGCGCGGTATTCCTGCATCCATTCCGAGGTGAATTTTCCCGTCTGGATGTCCTTGAGCACGCGCTTCATCTCGGCCTTGGTCTCGGCGGTGATGATGCGCGGACCCGAGACATATTCGCCCCATTCGGCGGTGTTCGAGATCGAGTAGTTCATGTTGGCGATGCCGCCTTCATAGATCAGGTCGACGATCAGCTTGACCTCGTGCAGGCACTCGAAATAGGCCATCTCAGGCGCGTAGCCGGCTTCCACCAGCGTCTCGAAACCGGCCCGGATCAGCTCGACCAGACCGCCGCACAGCACGACCTGCTCGCCGAACAGGTCGGTCTCGCATTCCTCGCGGAAATTGGTCTCGATGATGCCCGAACGGCCGCCGCCGACGCCGCAGGCGTAGGACAGGGCCAGGTCGAGCGCATTGCCCGAGGCGTCCTGGTTGACGGCGACCAGGCACGGCACGCCGCCGCCCTTCTGGTATTCGCCGCGCACCGTGTGGCCGGGACCCTTCGGCGCGATCATGACGACGTCGACCGTCGACTTCGGCTCAATCAGGCCGAAATGCACGTTGAGGCCGTGCGCGAAGGCGATAGCGGCACCATCGCGGATATTCGGCGCGATCTCGTTCTTGTAGATGTCGGCCTGCAGCTCGTCAGGCGTTGCCATCATCATCAGGTCGGCCCATTTGGCGGCGTCGGCCACGCTCATCACCTTGAGCCCATCGGCCTCGACCTTCTTGGCGGTCGCCGAACCGGCCTTGAGACCGATGGCGATTTCCTTGGCGCCGGAATCCTTGAGGTTGAGCGCATGCGCCCTGCCCTGGCTGCCGTAGCCGATGATGGCGACCTTCTTGCCCTTGATCAGATTGAGATCGGCATCACGATCGTAATAGACGCGCATTTTGTCTTCCTTCCCGTTTTATGAATCAGAGGCCCTGCGGCCCGGTTTTTGCTCCGAAAAGAGCGAGAAACTGCTGCGTCGCGCGCGCGGCATCGCCGCCGATCGCCGCCTCAGTCAATTCCAGCCGGTCGCCAAGCAGCAGACGGATCTGCACGTCGCGGGCGACCAGCCCGAAAAAGGTGCGGAACGCCGTCTCGGCATCCGCGAAATCCAAAAGCCCGGTCCGTCGGCCGGCCTCAAGCACCGGCTTCAACCGTTTGGCCAATGCGAAGCGGCCGTTCTCAAGCACCACGGCGCCGAGATTGTCCTTGCCCGAACCGGCATGGCTGACCGCCACCCGGTTGAGCGCGATCGAGGTGTCACTGGAGATCACCTTGAGCCAGTCCGAGGCGAAGCGTTCGAGACTTGCGGTCAGGGAGGCAAGATCGAGCCCCTTGCCGTCAACCGGCGCCACCCGCACTTTCGAGGCCTGCCACTGCACCGTCGCCGTCAGCAGCCCGTCACGGTCGCCGAACCATTTGTAGAGCGTTTCCTTGGAGCAGCTGGCGCGGCGCGCCACGGCGGTCATGGTCAGATGATCGCCCTCCTCGACCAGCAGCCGCAACGCCGCGTCGAGCACGGCCTTCTGCCGTTCTGTCAGCGCTTCGCTGGTGTCGATGTCGGGCACGCTGTGCAACACGCTCTTCTCTCGAAAGGTCGGGCCACCGGTCACTCCGATAAGCCGTACCGTACGTTACGGTTCGGCATATTGCGCAATCCGAGGCCGCGCGCAAGAGGGCGGGCGCAAAATATCTGCAAGTGATGCGTTGCCGCGCGACAAGCCTCGCTAATCGGAGGCTGGCGGATGGCGCAATCGTCCAAGCAGTGCGGAGACCCTGGTCAATTCATCCGCCGACAGTTTGGCGCCAACCAGTTCGGTGATCGACCGTCCGTAGACAGCCCACATCTGGCGGCGTGTCTCGCGGCCCTTGGCGGTGATGCGGATGGTCTGGCCACGACCATCATCGGCCACCGTCAGTTTCTCGACGAGCCCATCGGCCTCGAGCCGGGCCAGCAGGCGCGAAATGTTGTATTGCGCGAACAGAGTGCGCTCGATCAGCTGGAACGGCCGCAGCCCGCCCTCGCCCGCCTCAGCGAGCTCATGCAGCACGTCGTACCAGGCAAGCGGCGGCAGGCCGGCGGCCTTCAACGCTTCTTCAGCGCTTTCCATCAGTTGGCGCGAAACGCGCATCAGGCGAGCCCAGGCCTTGATGGCTTCTGGCGAAGGCGTGGCTTTCTCGGTCATGGCCAAGCATAGGCAGTAGATGCATCTGCATCAAGCTTGACGATAGATGCATGTGCATCTATATAGATGCAAATGCATTAACCTTGGAAACCTCATGGCACACAAGCTCATCCTCGTCAGCCATCACCTCTGCCCCTATGTGCAGCGCGCCGCGATTTCGCTGGCCGAAAAGGGCGTGCCGTTCGGGCGCATCGATATCGACCTGGCCAACAAACCGGATTGGTTCAAAGCGATCTCGCCGCTCGGCAAGGTGCCGCTGCTGCGCGTACAGCGAAATGGCGAGGAAACGGTGATCTTCGAATCGGCCGTCATCCTCGAATTCCTTGAAGAGACGCAAGCCAATCCCCTCCACCCTGCCGACCCCTATGCCCGCGCCCGTCATCGCGCCTGGATCGAGTTCGGTTCGGCAACCCTCAACGCCATCGGCCGGTTCTATTCAGCCTCGACCGAAGCTGGCTTCCTGGCCGAATCCAGCGCGCTGTCCGCCATGTTCGATCGCCTCGAAGCCGAGCTGGCGGACGAGCCCGGCGGACCCTGGTTCGCCAGCAAGCACTTTTCGCTGGTCGACGCCGTTTACGGTCCGGTCTTCCGCTACCTCGATGTCTTCGACCGCATCGGTGATTTCGGCATTCTGGACGGCAAACCGCTCGTCCGAGCCTGGCGCAAAACGTTGAGTGAGCGCCCGTCGATCAGGCAAGCCGTGGCGCCGGACTATCCGCAGCGCCTGCATGCTTTCCTGCAAGCGAAGGGATCGCACCTTTCAGGCCTCATCCGCCGAAGCGATCCGGCCACCGCGCTTCGGTCAGCCCGATCCGCTTGAACGGATCGATCGCGGGCAAGCGTTGGCTCGCGGCCGTCAGTTTTCGAACATGACGAAGGCGGCCCACACCCGAGGGTCCTGCGCGCCTGATATCTCGCCGTCGCGGGCATCGCGACGAGCCTGGCGCAGCGCTTCCGGATAAGTCCGCCCGGCGCCGAGATGGCCGTAGAAGCTCACCATGAAGGCAGCGGTTCCCGCATCGTCCACAGGCCAAAGGGCTAGCAACGAGCGCTTCGCACCGGCAATGTTGATTGCCGTCGGCAGGCCGCGCAAACCGCCGACGAATGTCTCCTGGCCACGGGCCGTCTCGCAGGCGGAGAGCACAAGCAGGTCGAGGTTCGACAGGTCCCACATCATCAGCTCCATGCCATAGAGCCGGCCGTCATCATCATCGCGCTTCATCGATTGCCGGTTTCCCGACTGGGACAGCACGACCTCACTCTGCCACAGCGCATTCACGGCACCGACGCCGCCCTCTTTCTCGTCGCGGTAGGCACCATGTGTGGCCAGATGCGCGACCGTGGCCTGCTCCATGTCCTTGCGCAGCGCCCGTTCGCCGGCAGCCGTTCCGGTAAGGGTCTCGACCGAATAATGATCGCCGTGCAGGATCGAGGCGATCGCGTCGACCTCCTTGCGGGTACCCGGTAGCGGCTCGGCACCCTTCTCCGCACCCCGTGCGTAGTCCAGGCCGCCGGCCAGCAAGGCCTTGCCGGACTTGGGAAAACTCTGATCGACGCCTGCGTTCAACAGCGATTCCGGTCGGGTCAGCATGCGCACCAGGAAGCGATCATCGAGCGACGCGCCCTTGCTGTCCTGCAGCAAGGGGAACGGCACCGAAAACAGCTTGCCGTCCGGCACCACGAAAAGCGTGTCGGCGCCGCCAAGCGACGGCTCCAGAGGTGCGATCAGACCGGCGTAAAGCCCTG
This sequence comes from Mesorhizobium sp. M0088, assembly GCF_040322895.1. NCBI lineage: Bacteria > Pseudomonadati > Pseudomonadota > Alphaproteobacteria > Hyphomicrobiales > Phyllobacteriaceae > Mesorhizobium > Mesorhizobium sp. M0088. The sequence goes on along the minus strand of NZ_JAMYUI010000054.1, from coordinate 6,143 downwards.
TGAATGTCGCGTTCAAATCGACCAGGGTCACAGCGCCACGCTCCTGCGCGGAGCGGGTCGACCTGAGGTTTGCCATGCGGGTTTCCCGGGCGGCGGGGATAAGCCGGCGCGGATCGCCGAGGTCATAGAGCGACGGCTGCTGGTCCTTGCGCGTGACGATCGCGTAGAGCCGTTCGTCTTTCAGCGGATCGGCGCTCTCACGATCCGCCCGCCACTTGCGAGTGATGAAATAATCGATCAGCGCCTCGTTGGGCTTCAGCAGCGTGTTGGCGGATGGCAGTGGCTTGTCCACCACGCTTTGGTCGAATCTGTACTTCGTCGTGACTCTCGTGATCGCCTTTTCGTACGCCGCCTGAGCCTGGTCGGGCCGCGCCGCACCTGGATCGTCGGCACTGTCGCCACTGGAAGCAGCCTCCTGGTAGGCCAGGGACAGCCGTATCCCGGCCTGGATCAAATGCCGTGTCTCCATATCGTTCGGATCGATCAAACGCGACAGTCTGCGCAACTGATCCCGTTTGTCGTTTTCGAGTGTCGGCCAGCGACGCACCGCTTCAGCGAATGCCGGCACTGCCGATGCGTTGTTCTTTGCCAACCGCGCATAGTCGTAGAGCATGTCATCGGCCAAGGCGCGGCTGGCTTCAGCGACGACCGGGTTGGCGGCCGTGCTCACCTGGAACCAATTCCAACGCAACATGTCATCGTTGAGAGCCGCAAAATCGGTGGCTGCAGCCTCGGGATTCGACTTCGCCTTGAGGTTGGCCATGGCCTGCCGCGCGGCAAAGGTCAGCGGGTGCACCGAGCCGTATGTCGATCCGGCGATGCTATAGGCCCGATCGAGTTGGTGCATGCTGTTTTCGGCATCGCCCATGGCGGCGAAATGCGCGGCGAGCAGGTTGGCGATCTTGATTGCCAATATCTCGGGATAACTCGCGTCGTTGGTCACCGGCAGCAAGCGTGCGAGCGTCGGCGCGTCAAGCGGCTGTGCACCGGAAAGAGCTCTGGTGTAGAGCAGCCACGCATCGGCCTGCTCAACCAAATTGCCTTCCTGCTTGAGGACGACAGCGATATCCCGGTCCTGCTGGAAATAGCCCAAGGCCTCGTCGTACTTGGCAAGGTCGAGATAGTCCTGAGCCGTGTTGTTGGCGCTGACCAGAACGTTGAAGTGATTTGGCCCGTAGTAACCGATACGTTTCTCGAGCACATTCAGGTCGTACTGTAAGGCGCGTGTCGGTGCCCCGATCTGACGCAACATGTCGGCAAGATTGTTCTGCAGCTTCCAGGTGAATCGATCGTCCTGGCCAAGCACCCGCTCCGCAATCTCCAGATTGCGCTGGTCGACGTTGATCGCCGCAGCGATTTGACCGAATGAAGCAATCCCTGTCGCCAGCACATCGTTGGCATACATGAGTTCCGGGGATTCCGTGCCATGGTAGCGGGCGTAAAGATTGGTTGCCGTAGCGCACATGGAAACGAAGCCCTGATAGTCTTTCTCGGCCTGTTTCAGCATTGCGTAATTGAGATAGAAATCGGCACGCTTGGCGACATCCTGCTGCATCGCCCTGGTTTTCAGGCCCTCAGCGAAAATCTCTTCGGCGTAGTCGAGAATCTGGTTGTTGAGGAACGTCGCGCCGGCGTTGGAGTAACTCTCCACGGTGACCTCGTAGAGGTCGCTTCTGGCTGCAGCGAGCAGGGCCGCCCGCAACTGCGCATAACCTTCGTCGAAGCGCCCCGCCTCCATCATCAGCTTGTAGGCCGCATCGATCCGAGCCTTCAGCGCCGCTTCACTGTCTGCCGGAGCCTGCTGGCTGGCCTGACCTAGCGTCTGAGCTTGCGCCGTCGGCAAGGGCGGCGCCACGACCGACGTGGCCAAGACAGACGCAACGACCTGCATCAGGCCTAGCGATTTTCGGACTATGGACATGACAGCGTTCATGCGGATCGGTCTGATGCGAAAAACTCTAGGATGCGGTCGTATCATGACCCGGATTTTGTCCGAAATTCCACCGTGTTTCCTTGAGTCCAATCCGCTTGAACGGATCGATCACGGTTCCGGCCACCATCGAGGCAAGGAATTGCGGCGCCGGCGAGATTTTTGCCACCGTCGCCACCAGCCTGTCGCGGATGAAGGGCAGCGCCACCGAATCCGACTGGTAGAACGGCGTGAATGCCAGCGACAGTGCCTGGAAGATGCGGACATGCCAGCGCCGCGCCTTCGCATAGGCTTCCAGTGCTGCCTCGACACTCCTTGTCCGCACCAGCGCATGGCTGAGCGCCGCCGCGTCGAGCAGCGCCATGTTCGCCCCTTGCCCCAATTGCGGACTGGTGGAATGCGCCGCGTCGCCGATGACGGCCAACCGCCGGCCAATCGGAAGCCTCATCGTGTGGTGGCCGTAGCGCGCCAGCGAAAGCTGGTCGAAACCGTCGATTTGGCTGGTGAATGCCTCGCTCTGCGGCCACAGCCGGACCACCCTCTCCTTCCAGGCGTTCAGGCCGCGAACGCGCACCTCATCGGCATCCGACGGCTTCAGGCTCCAGAAGAAGGCCGCCATCTTTTCAGCGCCCGGCTGCGGCCGGCCGATCGGCAGCACGCCGATCATCACGCTCGCTTTGTCGTAGCGTTGCAGCAGCGCGTGCTCGTCGAAACCATCGCCACGCCAGCCGAGCGAGGCCCAGAACGCGCCATAGGTGAGTGGCCGCGGCTCGCCTGGAGCGCTTTCGCGGCGCAGTTTCGAGCGCGAACCGCTGGCGTCGACGACCAGATCGAACGGCCCTGCCCTCCGCCCGTTGCCACAGATCAGCGTCGCCCGTTCGCCGGTCTCCAGGGCCTCGATCTCGACGCCGGTCTCGATGGCGATCGCCTCGCTCTGCGCGGCGCGGAAAAGCACGCCGAACAAAGCCGCCCGGTGCACCGCCAGCCCGAAGCGGCCACCGCGTTGCGCGTCGTAGCGGACATCGAGCACCGTACGGCCCGTGGAAGCATCGGCGCCATACAGGCGGTCTATGCGGCTGCCCAGCGCCAGTATGTCGTCGAGCAGGCCAAGACCGGCCAGCACCGTCAGCCCTGTCGGCTGAAGAATCAGCCCGGAGCCGACCGGCTTCGGCTCATCGAAGCGCTCGAACACGGTGACCCGATGCCCGGCACGCCTGAGATAGAGCGCCATGGCCAGTCCCGCCGGCCCGGCGCCTGCAATTGCGATATCATAGGAAATGCCAGTGCCCCCAAAGCCGGATTGGCCGGGACAATCCTTCAGCGGCGGGACGAAATCAAGCCGTCACCAACGGCTTTGCGCCGCTGGTCAGCCCTGGGCGGCGTCAAAATCGGCGCGTGCGCCGCGCACCGCATCATGATTGAGCTCGGCCCACAGGATCAGCTGATGCAAGGCGCCGAACATCGAATGCCCGAGATCGGTCAGGCTGTACTCGACGCTCGGCGGCTTGGTCGGGAACACCTCACGATGCACATAGCCGTCGCGCTGCAAATCGTAGAGCGTCTGCGTCAGCATGCGCTGTGAAATGTCAGGCACCAGCCGCCGCAACTCGCCGAATCGATAGGGCTGCTCGGCCAAAGCCATCATCAGCAGCGAGCTCCATTTGCCGCTCACGCCCTGTATGACCTCGCGGACCGGACAATTGGCGAAGTTGCCGCCGCCGGAGACCGCCTTGTAGACCTCCAACTTCGATCTCAGATTGACGATCTTGCTGTCCACCGCTGGTTCCCTGCGCGTGCCTACCTCCCGAAAAACTGCCTTCTTTACGGCTCTGGGTCAATTCCTATTTTAGTGCTGGTCTCTTTTTGAGACCGCCACTCGAACCGCCTTAGCGGCGCAATGTCAGGATCTTCCATGACCCAAACCCTTCTCGTCACCGGCGCTTCCGGCCAGCTCGGCCGCGGCGTCATCCGCTATCTCCTGGACACGCATAAAGTTCCGCCAGCAAAGATCATCGCCACCACACGCAATCCGGAAAGCGTGGCCGATCTGGCGCTGCGCGGCGTCGTTGTGAGGGCCGCCGACTTCAACGACGCGGCCTCGCTGGAAACCGCATTCGAGGGCGCCGACAAGGTGCTGATTATTTCGACAGGGGATCTCGATCTCAAAAGCGGCAGGCGCCTGAAGCAGCACAAAAATGCCGTTGCCGCAGCCAAAAACGCCGGCATTTCGCATCTGCTTTACACCTCGATGCCCAATCCGGAGCCGGTTTCGCCGGTCCTGTTTGCCGATGACCACTACAGCACCGAGCAGGCCATCAAGGCGAGCGGCATTCCCTACACGATCTTCCGCAACGGCTGGTATCAGGAGAACCTGTTCCTGGGGCTGCCGCACGCCATCGCCTCGGGACACTGGTATACGTCCGCCGGCGAGGGCCGCGTTGCGCCTGGTGCGCGCGACGACATGGCAGCAGCGATCGCCGCCGGTCTCGCTGCCGTTTCGAACGAAAGCAAGACCTACACCTTGACCGGCCCGCAGGCCTACACCACGGCCGAGATTGCCGCCCTGGTAAGCGAGGTCACCGGCAAGCCGCTCGATGTCGTCCAGGTTTCGGATGAAGCCTTGACCGAAGGCGTGAAGGCATCAGGCGTTCCCGAGGATTTCGCTGAGGTCATCGTGTCCTTCGACGCCAACACGCGCGCCGGCCGTATCGCCATGGTGACCGACGCAATCGAGTCGCTTTCGGGCAGGACGCCAAAGACGTTGAAGCAATTCCTCGAGGCGAACAAGGTCGCCCTGGCCGGTTGAAGCGGAGTGACATGGACTGTGCCGTGAGGCACAGTCCATTCGCCGATCCGGCATGTCCTAGATCGCCACCTGCGTGCCGATCTCGACCACGCGCCCGGTCGGGATCTGGAAATACTCCGTCGCGTCCGCCGCCGTGCGGGCCAGGCCGATGAACAGCCGGTCCTGCCACACCGGCATGCCGGAATTGGGCGAGGCCTTGAGCGAACGCCGCGAGAGGAAGAACGAGGTCGTCATGATGTCGAACTTCCAGCCCTGCTTGCGGCAGATCGCCAGTGCGCGCGGAATGTTGGGCTGCTCCATGTAGCCGAAGGTCAGCGTCACCCGCATGAACAGCTCGTTGACCGTCTCCATCTTGACCCGGTCGCTGTCGGGCACCACCGGCTGCGGCGCGGTCACCACCGAAAGGATGACGTTCTGCTCATGCAGCACCTTGTAGTGCTTCAGGCTGTGCATCAGTGCGGTTGGCGCACTGAGCGGATCGCTGGTCAGGAACACGGCGGTGCCTGAGACCAGCTGAGGCTTCTTCTTCAACAGATTGCCGGCGAGGAAATCCAGCGGGATCTCGTTGCGTCGGGTCTTGTCGAACAGATAGCGGCTGCCACGCACCCAGGTCCACATGGCCAGCACGACGGTGAAGGCCACGGCCAGCGAGGCCCAGCCGCCCTCGAACACCTTGACGATGTTGGAGGCAAAGAAGCCGACATCGATGAAGCCGAACAGCGCCGTAAGCGAGATTGCCACCCACAGCCGCCATTTCCAGATGCGCGTCATGACGACATAGAGCAGCACCGTCGTCACCAGCATGTTGCCGGTCACCGAAATACCGTAGGCCGACGCCAGCCTGCTGGACTCGCCGAAGCCGACCACCAGCATCATCACCACCAGCGCCAGCAGAAGATTGACGCGCGGCATGTAGATCTGGCCGGACTGTTTCTCCGACGTGTGCAGGATTTCGAGCCGCGGCAGCATGTTGAGCTGCACCGCCTGCCTGGTCAGCGAGAACGCGCCTGATATCACCGCCTGGCTGGCGATGACCGTGGCGGCAGTCGCCAGCACGACCATCGGGATCAGCGTCCAGCCTTCGTTCATCTCGAAGAACGGATGGCCGACGACGCCATTCTTGGCCAGCACGAAGGCACCCTGCCCGGCATAATTGAGCAGCAGGCAGGGAAACACGATCGCCAGCCAGGCCAGCACGATCGGCTTGCGGCCGAAATGGCCGAGATCGGCATAGAGCGCTTCGGCGCCGGTCACGGCGAGAAAGATGGCGCCGATGGTCACGAAGGCGACATCGGGCGAATTGATCAGGAAGGCGACGATATAGTGCGGGCTCACCGCCCACAGGATTTCCGGATCGGCGATGATGTGGTTGAGGCCGGAAAGGCCGATGGCCAGGAACCATACCGC
>NZ_JAMYUI010000053.1:0-14202 GCF_040322895.1 Mesorhizobium sp. M0088 | reverse complement strand
GACATCCCTTGCCCGCAGCTCAAGCGCCGGCAAAATCGCTGCCGCCAGCCTCGCGCCGAAAGACTGTGTGAGATATCCGGGCTAGCTGGAATTGCTCTAGTCGAACAGGCTCGACACCGATTCCTCGGTCGCGGTGCGCGAAATGGCTTCGCCCATGAGGTCGGCGATCGAGATGACGCGGATGTTGGGCGCGTCGAGCACGCCCTGGGTGGGCTGGATGGAATCGGTGATCACCAGTTCCTGCAGCTTCGAGCCGCTGATGCGGGCAACCGCACCGCCCGACAGCACACCGTGGGTGATGTAGGCGGTGACACTGGTGGCGCCGTTGGCCAGCAGTGCATCGGCGGCGTTGCACAGCGTGCCGCCGGAATCGACGATGTCGTCGATCAGCAGGCAATCCTTGCCGGCGACCGCGCCGATGATGTTCATGACTTCCGATTCACCGGGCCGTTCGCGGCGCTTGTCGACGATGGCCAGTTGCGCATCGAAGCGCTTGGCCAGCGCACGGGCGCGGACCACGCCGCCAATGTCGGGCGAGACCACCACGACGTTGCCGAGTTGCTTGTATTTGGCCTTCACGTCGCGGGCCATCACCGGCACGGAAAACAGATTGTCGGTCGGAATATCGAAGAAGCCCTGGATCTGGCCGGCATGCAGGTCAAGTGTCAGAACGCGGTCGACACCGGCGCGGGTGATCATGTTGGCGACCAGCTTGGCCGAGATCGGCGTGCGGCCGGAGGCGCGGCGGTCCTGCCTGGCGTAGCCGAAATAGGGGATGACCGCCGTGATGCGCTTGGCCGAGGAACGCATGAAGGCATCGATCATGATGAGCAATTCCATCAAATGATCGTTGGTCGGGAACGAGGTCGATTGCAGGATGAAGACATCCTCGCCGCGCACGTTTTCCTGGATTTCGACGAAGATTTCCTGGTCGGCGAAGCGCCTGACCGTGGCTTTGCCCAGCGGGACGTTGAGGTACCGGGCGACCGCTTCGGCCAGCACCCTGTTGGAATTGCCCGCGAAGAGTTTCATGCACGGTTCCTGGTGGAGGATGATGAGACCTGACGGACTCGCTTGCGCCCTTTAACCGGGCTTTTAGCGGCCCGCGCCGGTATTGCAAGCGCCGAGATCGGGAATCCGCCGGCTAAACTCAAGAAAGCTCCGCGCCATCGCCGGGCTGCAACAGGGAGCAGCGGACTTGCGCTGCTCCTTCTTCTCGTTGGGCATCGGATTTTCCCAAAACCGTCTCCACTTTTGGGTCCGATGCCTCTAGCCCGCCTTGCCGCCGAGCCAGGCCGCGAATTGGTCGATGGTCTGGTCGGCGATCGTCTGCATGGTGGCCGGCGAGACCCCCTTCCAGCTGTCGCCGCCCGCGCTGGCGCCGGAATTGACCGACGGGGCCTTCTGCTGACCATTGATGCGGTGCAGCCGGTTGCCGGCGGGGTCATAGACATCCCAGACATAGATGACGGTGGTGTCGGCGCCTTCCGACATCGTCGAGAAATAGCCCTTCAGCACATGTGTCACGGTCTGGTCGGCGCTGCCGGCGAGCGTGATACCGCGCTGCCTGGCGCGGGTCTGCAACTCCGCCGTAAGAGGTGTCGCGGCTTCCACCGAAGCGCCGACGATCGGCGCGATCTGCAGGCGGGTCTTCGACAGGATGGCAGCGCTTTGGGCTGATGTGACCGGTGCGGCGGTGGTTGCGGGAGCGCCCGCCGTGCTGGTGGCGGGCAGCGTCTGGGTCGACGTCGCCGGCGGAGTGATCGCCGACGGTTCGAGCACGTCCTTTGCGTTGGTGCAGGCGGCAAGAGCCAATGCCACAAGCAATGACACGGTCGTCACATGCGATCGTCTCATTTGCCTTCTAACTCCTTGGCGAAGAACGCCTCCCATTGTGGATTCACTGTACGATCAAGTCGAGATCATGGCGGGACAGCGGCTTGGGCTGGGATTCGGTGGTCAGGTAGGTGCGGCCAAGCGTCATCGCCGTCTCGGTATCGGAGTCCATGATGATCATATGGGCGAACAGCGTCATGTTGGGCGCGATCGGTTCGGGATTGCCCTGGTAGAACATCGGCATGTCCATCCAGGACGGGGTGAAGCGGGCGCCGACCGAATAGCCGCAGGCGTTCAGCCGGTGCTTGGTCAGGCCGTGTGCCTCCATGGTGCGGGCATGCGCATCGAAGACGTCGCCGAAGCTGTTGCCCGGCGTCATCGCCTTTTCGACAGCCAGGAGTGCCGCGCGGGCGGCGTCGAACAATTCCTGATGGCGCTTCGAAACCTTGCCGGTCAGCACCGTGCGCATCATCGGTGCGTGGTAGTGGTTGAAGACGCCGGCCCATTCGAGCGTCAGCTGGTCATTTTTGGTGAGCTTGCGGCGGCCGGCCTTGTAGCGGCACAGCAGCGCATCGACGCCGGAGCCGATGATGAATTCGTTGGCCGGATAGTCGCCGCCGCCGGCAAAGATCGCACCCTGCATGGCGGCCAGGATCAGGGCTTCGTCGCCACCTTGCTTGATCAGCGGCAGCGCCGCGTCGAGCGCGTCGTCGGAGAGATTGGCGGCCTTCTCGGCCTTGGCGATCTCGGCCGGACTCTTGAACAGGCGCAGCCGCCCGACAATTCCGGACGCATCGGCGATCTGGCCGAAGGTCTGCAACTGCTCGTCGAGGCGGCGGCCATTGAACGCGGTCAGGCCATGGGTGTCGTATTCGACACCGATGCGGGCGCCGAGCAGGTCGAGTTCGTTGAGCAGATTGCGCAGGTCGACCGCCGGATTGGCGCCATTACGGTCCGTCCACAAGACGATGTTGTCGATAATCGAGGTCTGACGCGCCTGGCGCAGGTCGGCCGAGCGGGTCAGCAGCACCATCGAACCGTCGGCCTTCACCACCAGGCACTGGAAGAAGCAGAAGCCGAACGTGTCGTAGCCGGTCAGCCAGTACATGCTTTCCTGCGCGAACAGCAGGATGGCATCAAGCTTTTTTTCGGCCATCTCGATGATCAGCCGGTCGCGCCGCGCGTCAAATTCAGATCGTTCAAAATGCAGCGCCATTATTCCCTCTCCAAGACGATTGCCGAAACCTGCCGGCCGTAATCGGGCTCCTTGCGATGCGTGGTGCGCCGGTAGGAGTAGAACAGGCCTTCCTCGGCGTAAGTGCAGCGGTCGAGGCCTTCAGCCGTCACGCCGGCCTCGGCCAGCCGGTCAACCGTGTAGCGGTTGAGGTCGAACATGGCATGGCCGGCATTGGCGGACGGCGCGAAATAGAGGATATTTTCGGCATCGGCTTCGACAAAGCGGGCGACGAATTCCGGGCCGACCTCGTAGTTATCAGGGCCGATGGAGGGGCCTAGCACGGCGATGATGTTTTGGCGCCGGGCGCCGAGGCTTTCCATCGCCAGGATGGTGTTTTCGAGCACGCCGGTGAACGCGCCTTTCCAGCCGGCATGCGCGGCGCCGATGATGCGCGCCTCAGCATCCGCGAACAGCACGGGACCGCAATCGGCGGTTGAGGCGCCGATGGCGATGCCCGGCCGGTCGGTGACGATGGCGTCTGCCTTGGGCCGCTCGCCGGCAAAGGGCTCCCTGGCGATGATGACGTCGGGCGAATGGATTTGCCAGGCGGTCAACAGATGGTTCGCCGGCACGCCCATCCAGGCGGCGACGCGGCCGCGGTTCTCTGCGACCAGCGCCTGGTCGTCATTCGATCCGGTGCCGATGTTGAGGCCCTGGTAGATGCCGCCGGAGACACCGCCGATGCGGGTGAAATAGCCGTGGCGGATGCCTTGTACCTGCGCCTTGTCCAGCAGCGGCGACCGAACGGGATCCGGTTTGGTCTGATTCAGCATGCGGGCGTTGTTGTCCGTGTGGGCGGTTTCGTCAAGAAGAAGGTGCTTGGTCGAGAACAGGCGCTGCAAAGCGCGGACGGGAGATTGGGAGGGGCAGCGGTAAAAAGTCAATCCGCCCCGGCGAAGGGCCGAACCGCCACGCCGCGAGGCAGTACCGCAAGCACCTTGAACAGCTCGCCCATGGCTTGCGGCCCTGCGAGGCGCTCGACGTCGCCGGCGATCCTTTCGCGCGCCGCCTGGCCGGCATCGGCGCCAAGCCGGCCGGCGCGCTCGAGGATGCCCATGCCGAGCAGGAAGTCGCCCTGTGTCGTCAGATGGGCTTCGAGGCCATGTGCACGCACGATCGCGGCCAGGGCGGCGAAATCGACATGGGAGGTGAGGTCGGCCTCACCGGGATTGGCCAGCACATCTTCGTGATCGTGGCTGCGCAAGGCCTGCAGCGTGTCCCCGACACCCGGCTGGAGATGGCCATAGTCGAGAAACAGGCCAGCGCCGCCATGCCTGGATATGCGCTCGGCGATCGTTGCCATGAGCGCGGTGCGGGCAGGCGCCACTTCGGCGATCGAACCTTGCGGCGCTTGGGTGGCATCGGCGGGCAGCAGCGTCGGGTCGACCGAGCCGGCGCCGGCGAAGAAGCAAAGGTCGTTGGTCTCGTCGAGGCCGACCACGCGCTCGCGCCAGCCGGCGCCGGCGCGGAGGAACTGGCGGATGGGCACGGCGTCGAACAGTTCGTTGCCGACGATGAACAGCGGTTGCTGCGGCAAGGTCTCGATGGTTTCATGCCAGCCAACCGCGAAGGGTGTGGCGCCAAGCGTCTGCTTTTGCACCTCGGTCAGGCGCGGGCTGGTCTCGATCATGGCGAAGGTGGCGCCGCTGGCCAGATCAGGATCGAGCCGCGACAGCGTACGCAGCATGTCCTTCATCAGCGTGCCGCGGCCGGGGCCGATCTCGGCGATGGTGGCCGGCAGCGGCCGGCCGCTCGCCTGCCACGCCTGGTACATCCACACGGCGACCAATTCGCCGAACATCTGGCTGATCTCCGGCGCGGTGATGAAGTCACCGGCCGCACCAAAAGGCTCGCGCGTCGTGTAGTAGCCGTCCGCCGGGTCGAACAGGCACATCGCCATGTATTCGTTGATCGGTATCGGCCCCAGGGCCTCGATCAGGTCGACGATGCGGGTCTTCAGCCGTGTCATGCCGGCTGCGGCTGCGTCACCGGCTTGGCGGTCAGCATCGCCCAGATGCCGGCCAGCACCATCGGCGTCGACAGGATCATGCCCATGGTCAGCCAGTTGGTGCCGAGGAGGTAGCCGAGCTGCTGGTCGGGCTCGCGGAAGAACTCGACAAAAATGCGCGACAGGCCGTAGCCGCAGATGAAGGCGCCGCCGACGAAGCGCGGCGTCTTCAGCTTGAGGCGCGAATGGGTGAGAATGCGCAGCACGAGGAACAGCACCACGCCTTCGAGAAGCGCCTCGTAGAGCTGGCTCGGGTGACGGGCAAACGGCCCGCCATTGGGGAATTCGAAAGCCCAGGGCACGTCGGTTGGGCGCCCCCACAGCTCGGAGTTGATGAAGTTGGCGACGCGCACCAGGCCAAGGCCGACCGGCACGCCGGCCGCCACGACGTCAAACAGCGACCAGGTGCGGATGCCGCGCTTGATGGAAAACAGCGTCATGGCGAGGATGACGCCAAGCAGGCCGCCATGGAACGACATACCGCCTTGCCAGACCGCCAAGATATCGAGCGGGTGGGCGATGTAGCGTGGCAGATCATAGAACAGCACATAGCCGGTGCGGCCGCCGAGCACGACGCCGATGGCCGCCCAGACGATGAAGTCGTCGAGATCCTCCGGCTTCATCGGCAGGACGCCGTTCGGCCACAGCCTGGCATTGGCGGCGAGCCGCTTGGCGTACCACCAGGCAAACAGGATGCCGACGATATAGCCGACGCCATACCAGTGCACCGCCAGCGGCCCGATCTGGATGAGGATCGGGTTGATGTTGGGGAAGGGCAAGGAGGCCAGCGGCAGCAGGAAATATTCGTTCAACGGGGAACTCTCATTGCGAAACGCGTTTGCGCGCGGACCATGCGGCAGGGTTTTGGCAGGGTCAAGGCAAGGTGGGCGCCCTCGACTTGATGCCGCAGCGCGGCGCAACATGCTTGCATTCGACGCGCAGCGCCACTACGTCAATTTGTGCAAGCGCGAGGATTTGCCATGTCGACCGGACCGAACCGCATTCTCGATGAATTCGCCAAGCTGATGACCGACGCCGCCGGCGCCGCCCAGGGCGTGCGCCGGGAGGTGGAGACGGCCTTCAAGGGGCAGGCCGAACGCATTCTCAACACCATGGACGTGGTGCAGCGCGAAGAGTTCGAAGCCGCGCGCGAGATGGCCGCCAAGGCGCGGGAAGAAAACACTCGCCTTGCCGCCCGCATCGAGGCGCTCGAGGCGAAGCTTGCCGAACTGGCCGGCGACGCCACACCAGCGACGGCGGCCAAGCCGCGCACAAAAAAATAATCGTTAAACTTTTCCACATAGCCCGATCCTGAAAAGCGCTTTGCCGTGAATCGCTTAACGGCATTGCATGAATCTTTGTGACAGCGGCTTTCCACATGCGAATGACGCAGTGCGAAAAATTGGGCTGTTCACGCGACTCCCGATCAATAGACTGAATTTGTTGCATGATTCGGAGCAGGGTCATGCGACCGGGCGGTGGGGTCCGGTCTGGGGTCTTTGCGTCGAGAAGGTAGTCTTTTGCGCGAAGAAAGTCCTGGCCGTCCGAGTTCTAGACAAGATTGTTCGTTGTGTGTGCCCTCCCGCGGAGCGTGTGGCGGCGCTCGTACAGAACGACAGGAAGCATTCCATGGAACTTCTCGAACTCGAATTCTCCCGCGAAATCCATCCGGTGGATGTTATCGAGCAGGTGGCCCACAACAACGACTGGTCCTTTGAGCGGGCCGGCGACGACGAGATTTCGATCTCGGTTGCCGGAAGCTGGACCGACTATCACGTCTCCTTCTCGTGGATGGAGGATTTCGAGGCGCTGCACCTTGCCTGCGCCTTCGACATCAAGGTGCCGGAGACCCGCGCGCTGGAAGTGATGCGGCTCTTGTCGCTGATCAACGAGCAGATGCTGTTTGGCCATTTCGACCTCTGGGAGCAGGAGGGCGCGATCATGTTCCGCCAGTCGCTGCTGCTGGCCGGCGGGGTCGAGCCGTCGAGCCAGCAGGTCGAAGTGTTGCTGTCGTCGGCGCTGGAAGCCTGCGAATGCTATTTCCAGGCGTTCCAGTTCGTTGTCTGGTCGGGAACCTCGGCCAAGGACGCCCTGGCCGGCGTGCTGTTCGAGACCTACGGCAACGCCTGAGTCCCCGCAAGGCAGACAAGAACCAAGATGAGTTCGAACAGCGAGCGCAAGCCCGAGATCAGTTTTGCCGATTTCGATCGTGTCGACATCCGCGCCGGCACGATCGTCGAGGCCGAGCCGTTTCCCGAGGCGCGCAAGCCCGCATTCAAGCTGAAGATCGATTTCGGCGCCGGCATCGGCATCAAGAAATCGTCGGCGCAGATCACCAAATATTATACACCGGAGACGCTGATCGGCCGGCAGGTGTTCGCGGTGGTCAATTTCCCGCCGCGCCAGATCGGTCCATTCATGTCGGAAGTGCTGACGCTCGGCTTTCCCGACGAAGAGGGCGCGGTGGTGCTCGGCGCGATCGAGCGCAAGGTGCCGGATGGCGGCAGGTTGTTTTAGGCCGCCAGCTTGCGCGTCGTTCCCAGCGCTTCCTCGACCGTGTCGAGGAACATCTCTGCACAAGCCTTCCAGCTGTAGCGCATGGCGCGTTCGCGTGCTTCGGCACGGTCTACATTGAGCGCGGCAAGCGAGGCCTCGCGCAGATCGTTGGAGACCGCGCCGCCAAAGCCGTCGCCGACAATGTCGATCGGCCCGGTCACCGGATAGGCGGCAACCGGCGTGCCGCTGGCCAATGCCTCGATGATGACGTTGCCGAACGTGTCGGTGCGGCTCGGGAAGACGAAGACATCGGCCGAGGCATAGATCTCGGCCAGTTCGTCGTTGGGGCGATGGCCGAGGAAATGCGCTTGCGGATATTTTGCCTTCAGCCTGGCAAGCTCAGGGCCTTCGCCGACGACCACCTTGCTGCCCGGCAGGTCGAGGTCGAGGAAGGCGGAGAGGTTCTTTTCGATGGCGACGCGGCCGACGCAGAGGAAGACCGGGCCCGGGAAGCCGAGATCCTTCTTCTTGTCGGGCCGGAAATGATCGGTGTCGACGCCGCGCGTCCACGGCCGCAGCTTGGTGAAGCCGCGCGCCGAGAGGTCGTCTGCGAGCGACTGGGTGGCGACCAGCGTGCCTTGGCCGGAATTGTGGAAATCGCGCAGCCAGCGATAGGCCCAGCTTTCCGGCACCGGCAGCCGTGCGCTGAGATATTCGGGGAAGCGCGTGTGATAGCTGGTGGTGAACGGCCGGCCGGCATTGCGGCAATAGCGCCGCGCCATGATGCCGAGCGGTCCTTCGGTGACGATGTGGATGTGGTCGGCCTTGCCTGCGTCGATCAGGCGCGCGACATGGCCGGGCGTGGTCAGCGCCAGCCTGATGTCGGGATAGGTCGGCAAGGGCAGGGTGCGAAAGATGTTCGGCGTCAGGAAATCCACGGCGACATCGAAAGATTTCAGCGTCTCGGTGAGCCGCTCCAGCGTGTGGACAACGCCGTTAACCTGCGGCCGCCAGGCATCGGTGACCATCAATATGCGCATGGCGGCCCTTTGCAGGAAAGGTCGACGGTTGCCTTGAGACGATGCCGGAACGGCGACCAGCCCGCTGCTCTCGCTTCGCTCCAGCGCACCCGGACGGGCACGGGGTCGAAGTGAGGCGGCAAGGCCGAATCAATTGAGGTCGCGCGCTTCATGCGCGTTCTTGATCATGGTTTCATGACGGGCGGATGAAGCCGGTTTCCACTTTTCGGTATCGTGCCGGTTATGCGGGAACCTTGATGATAGCGCGCAGTCCGCCGAGCGGGCTGTCTTCAAGGGTGATGTCGCCGCCATGGGAACGGGCGATGTCGCGGGCGATCGACAGGCCGAGCCCGGTGCCGCTGGCATCGAGGTTGCGGGCCTCGTCGAGCCGTACGAAGGGTTTGAACACGTCTTCGCGCCGGTCGGCGGGGATGCCCGGACCATCGTCGTCGATGGTGACCAGCAGCGAGCCGCGGCCATGGGTGGCGTTGACTTCCACCGTCTTGGCATAGCGGAAGGCGTTGCCGATGACGTTGGACATCAATCGGGCAAAGGCGTTCGGCCGCACATGCACATCGGGGTCTCCGGCAAGCGTCGTCGACAGCTTGCGCTTGCGCAGCCTGGCTTCCTCGCCGAGCTTTTCGAAATAGGCCTCGAGATCGAACCGTCCGGCGTCTTCCGAAGCCTCGCCACGGGCAAAGGCGAGATAGCCTTCGAGCATCGACTGCATGTCGTCGATGTCCTGGTCGAGCGCGGCCTTGGTCTCGGCCTTGCCGCCGGAAAGCGCCAACTGCAGCTTGAAGCGGGTGAGGATGGTTCGCAGGTCATGACTGACGCCGGTCAGCATGGCGGTGCGCTGCTCGATCTGGCGCTCGATGCGTTCGCGCATCTGCATGAAGGCAAAGCCGGCGCGGCGAACCTCCTCGGCGCCGCGCGGCCGGAAGTCACGCGGCATCGGCCGGCCCTTGCCGAAACTTTCGGCGGCTTCGGCAAGCATCAGGATCGGCCGGATCTGGTTGCGCAGGAAGGGAATGGCGATCATCAGGAGCACCAGCGAGGTGCCGACCATCCAGATAAGGAAGATGTGGGTGTTGGAGGCATAGGCCTGGCTGCGGCGCACGAAGACGCGCAGCACCTTGCCCTCGAGCTGCACGCGCACCTCGACGATGTTGGAGTTGCCGACCGTGTCGATCCAGAACGGGCGGTTGATCTGGCGGGTGATCTCCGACGAGAGAACATCATCCAAAATCGAGAAAAACGGTTTTGGGCCGGGCGCGGGCAGCGGGTCGGGCGGCAGGAGGTCGACCTTCAACTGCATGCGGTCCTGGGCGATGCGTATGATGTTGGTGTAGTCGGCATCGCGCGGATAGGTTTCGATCAGGTCGATGATGGCGGCGATGTCGCGCACGGTGGCCTGCGACAGGCGCTGCGTCACGGTTGCCCAATGACGTTCCATGAAGACGAAGGCGACGACCGATTGCAGCAGTATCATCGGCGCGATGACGATGATCAGCGAGCGAGCATAGAGCCGCTTGGGCATATACAGCGAGACGAGGCGCCAGAAGCGGTTCCAGGCGCGCGGCACCGCCTTCAGCGTCCGCGCGGCGCGTACGCTCAAGCCGCCATTGCCCGGCTGTTCCAGTTCCGTGGTTGCCATTCGCTCATTTCGCTTGCCCGCAGCCGCTCAGCAGGCCGCAGGCGGCATTCTATTCCACGCTGAGCCGATACCCAATACCGCGCACGGTCTGCAGCCAGACCGGGTTGGACGGATCGCGCTCGATCTTGCGGCGCAGCCGGTTGATCTGGACGTCGATGGTGCGCTCGCCGACCTCCGAATCGTCACCGACAAGCTCGTGGCGGGGTATCGTCTCGCCGGCCCTTGCCGCGAAGATCGCCAGGATCTCCTGCTCGCGGTCGGTCAGCTTCAGCGCCTCGCCGCCACGCTTCAACTCGCGCCGGGCGATCTGGAAGGTGTAGGGGCCGAAGACCAGCTGCTCGACCTTGGGCGTGGTCGCCGGGCCACCACGGCGAAGGATGTTGTTGATGCGCAGGATCAGCTCGCGCGGATCGAACGGCTTCGGCAGGTAGTCGTCGGCGCCGGCCTCAAGCCCTGAGATGCGGCTGTCGGTCTCCGACAGGGCCGTCAGCATCAGGATCGGTACGTTCTTTTCGGCTCGCAGCGACTTGGTCAGGTCGACGCCCGTTTCACCGGGCATCATGACGTCCAGCACCAGAAGGTCGAAGTCGAGGCCGGCAAGCTTGCGCCTGGCTTCGCCGGCATTGCCGGCGACGGTGACGCGAAAGCCGTTTTCGGTCAGATACTGCTTGAGAAGATTGCGGATGCGGGTGTCGTCGTCGACGACAAGCAGATGCGGCGCGTCGTCGTCCGGCGCGGCCGCGTGATCGACCCGTTCAGTGCTCTCCATGGCTTTTCCCTGACATTTTTGCGGACCCAACGTCGATCTGCGCCCTCAGTTCCGGATTGACCATCGCTTCGAGGAACCGTTCCACCAAGGTCCGTTCGGTTACTCCGGAATCCCCCAATGCAGCATGGATGCGGCGCGACTGTGGCCGCGCCAGCGCCAGCGCCAGCGCACGGCCTTTGGCGGTCGGATAAAGTTCGCGCTGTCGGCGGTCGCGCGGACCTTGCAACTGCACGACATGGTCGGTGTCGATCAACTGCTTGAGCACACGGGCCAAGCTCTGTTTGGTGATCTTCAGCACGTCGAGCAGTTCGGCTACCGTCAGGCCCGGCCTGCGGTTGACGAAATGCAGCACCCGGTGGTGGGCCCGGCCAAAGCCGTAGTCGGCCAGGATCTGGTCCGGATCGGAGGTGAAGTCACGATAGGCAAAGAAGAGCAGCTCGATAATGGCGAAGTCGATGCCGTCCTCGACCGACATCGCGGTCCTGATCGGTTTTCCTGCGGCTGGGCTTCGATCCGTCATTATTTCTCCGTGGGAAAGAGAGATTATGTCAGTACTATTGACGTAATTTCCCTGCAATGGTAATTTTTGACAAGCTTTTGGGCGGATTGCGAACGAAAAGGCAAGGGAAGCCGGTTTTTCCGGAATTTCCTAAGTTTGCCAGAGCGCAATTATCCGCCTACGCTCCACCATAAAAGCCGCTTTGGGCGGCCGACACGAAACACACAACGATACAAGTATCCGGGCTGCCGCCCGTGGGAGGTTACCATGGCATCCGTTCCCTTCGATCAACTCGATGGCTCCATCTGGATGAACGGCGAATTCGTCCAATGGGGTGACGCCAAGATCCATGTGCTGACGCACGGGCTGCATTACGCCAGCGCCGTTTTCGAGGGAGAACGCGCCTATGGCGGCGAGATCTTCAAGCTCAACGAACACACCGAGCGCCTGCATGAATCGGCACGCCTGCTCGGTTTCAATATCCCCTATACGGTGGCCGAGCTCAACGACGCCTCATCCACGCTTCTCAAGAAGCAGGGTTTCCAGGACGCCTATGTCCGGCCGATTGCCTGGCGCGGCAGTGAGCAGATGGGCGTCTCGGCGCAGAACAACCGCATCAACTGTGCCATCGCCATCTGGCAATGGCCGAGCTATTTCGATCCTGCACAGAAGCTGAAAGGCATCCGTCTCGATGTGGCGGAATGGCGACGGCCCGACCCGCGCACCGCGCCTTCCAGGTCGAAGGCCGCCGGCCTCTACATGATCTGCACCATGTCCAAGCACGCCGCCGAGGCCAAGGGCTATGCCGACGCCATGATGCTCGACTGGCGTGGCCAGGTCGCCGAAGCGACCGGAGCCAACATCTTCTTCGTCAAGGAGGGCAAGATCCACACACCAAAGCCCGACTGCTTCCTCGACGGCATCACCCGCCGCACGGTCATTGGGCTGGCCAAGGATCGCGGCCTGGAGGTGATTGAACGCGCCATCCTGCCGGAAGAGCTGGAAAGCTTCGAGCAGTGCTTCCTGACCGGGACGGCAGCGGAAGTGACGCCGGTTTCCGAGATCGGGCCTTACCGATTCGAGGTCGGCGAAATAGCCAAGAATCTTATGAATGACTATTCTGCGGCCGTTCAGCCCAAGCACGCGATCGCCGCAGAATAACGAAAGTCACAGCTTTTTTAGGAAGTAGGGGCGGTTTTCGGGCCGCCCCTTTTATTTCAGCGTTTCTGCATTTGACTTTCGTCCAATTCGGCGTCTCATGATGGTGTCGGCCCGGGAGGCTGACAGCTATGGAGGGACTAATCATATGGACATGAACACGCTTCTTCCGATCATCATACAGGTGATTACTGGCGTCATCGGTGGTCAGGCGGTCGGTGCGGCGCTCAAGACGGCGGCGATGGGTCAGCTTCCCAAAATCCTGGGCGGAGCCATTGGCGGCGTCGGCGGTGCGGCGATCCTCGGCAGCCTGCTGGGTGGCGGTGCGGTCGATCCGGCGGCTGCGGCAGCAGCAACGAGCGGTCTCGGCAGCGCGCTGAACCTGCAGAACATCGTCGGCGGCGCCGGCGGCGGCGCGATCCTGACCGCCATTCTCGGCGCGGTCATGGGCGCCATGAAGAAGTAGGCGGGCCGTTTCGGTCTTTTCAAATGGGCGGCTTCGGCCGCCCATTTCCGTTTTCGGAGCTACCGATGTTCGCCTTTCGAGGGTGGACGCCCTTTATCCGCGCCTCTACATCACCCGTGAACATCGAAAGGACGATCATGGGTCAGCTCAATGCCGGCATCGTGCCGGTCACACCGTTCCAGCAGAATTGCACCATCCTGTTCGACATGGATGACAAGCATGGCGTCGTCGTCGATCCTGGCGGCGATATCGACAAGGTGCTGGCGGTGCTGAAGGACAATGCGATCTCAGCCGGGGCGATCTGGATAACGCATGGCCACATCGACCATGCCGGCGGCGCAATGGAGTTGAAGGAGGCGCTCGGCGTCGAGATCATCGGTCCGCATGAGGCCGACAAGTCGCTGCTCGACAATCTGGAAAACCAGGGCAAGCGCTACGGCATCGCCGGAGCGCGCAACTGCGTGCCCGACCGGTTCCTGTCCGAAGGCGAGACCGTGTCGTTCGGCGGCCATGTGTTCGAGGTGCTGCACTGCCCCGGCCATGCACCAGGTCACGTCGTCTATTACAACCGCGCGGCCAAGTTCGCCCATGTCGGCGACGTGCTGTTCCGCGGCTCGGTCGGCCGCACCGACCTGCCGGGTGGCGACCATGCGGCACTGATCGCTTCGATCAAGGACAAACTCCTGCCGCTCGGCGACGACATCGGCTTCATCTGCGGCCACGGTCCCGGCGGACGTTTTGGCGAGGAGAGGCGGACCAATCCTTTTCTCGTTTAGAGCAATTCACCATTTCACGGAAACGGCGGGGCCGCTCTGACCCTTTGTTCTGACTCAATTTCCAAGGGAAAGCGCTTTGCGCTTTCCCGGGAAACCGTTTCACACTTTTCCTGGAATTGCTGTAGGGCGTGCCGATATTCGCCTGCCCCAATCCTGTGATGCTCCAAACAAAAAAGCGCTGACCTTGCGGTCAGCGCTTTCAGACTGCTGACAAACCCCTGGCATTTGCTGGGGGTTTTTGATTCACTGGGTCATGTTGAAGCGACCCGCCCCTGAACAGA
>NZ_JAMYUI010000052.1:0-14738 GCF_040322895.1 Mesorhizobium sp. M0088 | reverse complement strand
GGGGGGGGGCCCGGGCGCTAGTGCGTCCACGGTGGTGGCTCCCCAAAATCCCCCCTGCGGGGGCCCCCCGCCTGGCGGCGGGCGGGGGGGGGGGGCTATTCGGGCGGGGGGGGGCGCCCCCCCCCCCCCCACACCCCGATCATCCTGCTGACCGCGCTGAAGGAAGATGTCGACCGCATCATCGGCCTGGAACTCGGCGCCGACGACTATCTCGGCAAGCCGTTCAACCCGCGTGAGCTCATTGCCCGCATCCGCGCCGTGCTCAGGCGCTCGGCGCCCGAGGAGGCGCCCGCCTCCCTGCGCGCGCGTACGTACCGCTTCGCCGGCTACAGGCTGGAGCCGGACACCCGCAAGGTGACGGACGCGCAAGGCGTGGCCGTCGACCTTACGGGCGCAGAGTTCGACCTTTTGCAGGTGTTTCTCGACCGCCCCGGCCGGCTTTTGTCGCGTGACCAGCTTCTCGACCTGACGCAAGGCCGCGAGCGCGACCCGCTCGAGCGTTCGGTCGATGTGCTGGTGAGCCGGCTACGCCGCAAATTTTCCGACACCGGCGACGGGCCCCTGTTCAAGACCGTGCGCAATGGCGGCTACCAGCTCACCGCGCGCGTCGAGACCGTGGAGAGCCACGCGTGAATTCGCTGCGCCGCCGTCTCATCCTGCTGCTGGTCGCCTCGATCGTCGGCGTCGTCGGCCTGGCGACGGCCGCCGTCATCAGCGTGCGCGGCGGCGGACCGCCGCCGGAACTGACCGTGCCCTGGATTGCCCAACAGATGGAACTGGTGGTGCGGCTTTTGCCGGGGCCGGTCCCCGACGTCCTGCGGGTGCAATTCGCCGACCATCCGGCGGGCGGCAAGGTGGCTCGTGCGGAAACGGCGATGCTCAACGACATCCTGCACCGCCGTGGCCTCGACTTCCCGGCGGTCGTCAACGAGAAGTCGGACGAACCCGGCCAGATCGCATCGATGCACCTGCCTGACAGCCGCTGGGCGATCATGGAGGTGCCGCACCTCAAGCCGCCGCGTCGCGAATGGCTGGTTCTGGCCGGCTGGAT
Organism: Mesorhizobium sp. M0088; assembly: GCF_040322895.1. NCBI lineage: Bacteria > Pseudomonadati > Pseudomonadota > Alphaproteobacteria > Hyphomicrobiales > Phyllobacteriaceae > Mesorhizobium > Mesorhizobium sp. M0088. Next base: position 13,687 of record NZ_JAMYUI010000052.1, on the reverse strand, counting down.
CTCGCTGATCGTCGCCGGCGCCACGGCGGTGTCGGTCTATTTCACCTCGGTGCTGATCCGCCCGCTCGAGATGCTGGAGGCCGCCGTCTCCAAGATCGGATCGGACGGCGTGCTGGCGGCGGTGCCGGAAGTGGGCTCGGCCGAGGTCAAGGCCACCGCGCATGCGCTGAACCAACTCTCGTCGCGGCTGCGGACCGCCATGGAAAGCCGCATGCGGCTGGTCGCCGCCGCCGGCCATGATCTGCGAACGCCGATGACGCGCATGCGGCTGCGCGCCGAATTCCTCGACGACGAACGCGACAAATGGCTTCACGACCTCGACGAACTCGACCGCATCGCCGACAGCGCCATCCGTCTGGTGCGCGAAGAGGTGAACCAGGATGCCGTCGAACCGGTCGACCTGGCAAAGACGGTGCGCGATATCGAAGCCGAGATGGCATCGCTCGGCCATGCCGTGTCGATCGGGCACCTGGACAAGGTTTGCGTGCGGGCCGGCGCGCTTGGCCTGCGCCGCGCCTTGCGCAACCTGATCGTCAACGCCGCCACCCATGGCAAGGCGTGCCGCATCGACCTGGCCGCAGCCGACAATCGCGCCGTTCTGACCATATCTGACCACGGCCCGGGCATACCCACGGAACTCCTGAACAAGGCGTTCGAGCCCTTCTTCCGCGTCAACCCCGGCCGCCTGCAATCCGTCCCCGGAGCCGGTCTTGGCCTCGCCATCGCCAAGGAGATCATCGAGCGCTACGGGGGCACGGTAACGCTGGAAAACCGCCGGGGCGGCGGGCTGGAACAGACGGTGGTGTTCGACGCGGTGTGACGGATGGCGGCCCACGGCAGATGCTCGCTCAGCCGAGTGACGGACGGTGCGTGCGGCAACCGACGAAAAAACGGCGACCATGCCGCACTGCGCAAAGCCAATGGCTCCAACTAATTTCTCCGCGGAACCAGGATCTAATCCATATAGCCAAACTATAGATTCCAAAATTTCTTGCGACTTCACAAAGAACTAGGCTCTCAAGCCAAGAGCTCCCCTCAATCAACCGGGGCGGGAATATCGGCACAATTTAAACGCCAAGGTTTAATTCTGAGGAAACTCGCCAGAAATGGCGAGAACCGGCCGGTTTTGTCAATTTTTAGCACTTGCTCACATAAGTATTTCAGCCGGGTAGATATTTTGTGTTGCGCTGCACAATGCCGTAGCCGAACGATGTCCTGGGGGGACTCGTTTGCGACTGGACATACGCCGTGGAGGATTCCGCCAGGTTGACCAGCTTGAGTTGTCCGTCCGTCGATTTCGAGCCCGGCCCGGCCGTGCTCGCAATGCGCAGATTTGCGGGTGCCTTGGCGGGTCTCGTCCGCCTTAGCCTGCCGCTCGAAACGGCCGGCTGGCGGCCTCATCGCGGATATCACGCCGGCGGAAGCCGCTGATGGGAAGCGCCCGTGACATCCAACTTGATGCGTTGAGAGCTATCGCCGTAACGATGGTGTTGTATTCCCATTTCTTCGCGGAGGGACCTTCGTTCTGGGGCCATATCGGTGTGCGGCTGTTCTTCGTGCTGAGCGGCTTCCTGATCACGCGCCTGCTCCTGGAGGCGCGCTCGGCCACCGAATTCGAAACCGGCCCGGCGCTGCGCTCCTTCTACATCCGGCGGATGTTGCGGATATTCCCACCCTATTTTGCCGTCCTGGGTTTCGTCTGGCTGGTCGACCTGGATCAGTCCAGGGGATCGCTGGTCTGGCATGCGCTTTATCTGTCGAACTTCTGGTATGCGCTGCACAATAACTGGAACCCTTGGGTGCTGGGCCATTTCTGGAGCCTGAGCATCGAGGAGCAGTTCTATCTTGCCTGGCCGCTGGTCGTCCTGCTGGCCCCACGCCGCCGCTTCGAGGCCATCTGCATCGCCGTCATCGCACTGTCGCTGGCCTATCGCTTCTATTGGCCGATCACCGCCACGCCGACGCTGACGCGCGACCTGCTGCCGCCGGCATCCATGGATGCGCTGGCGTCGGGCGCGCTGCTTGCCTGCTGGCATTTTAGGGGCGCCGGCCTGCCGCACTGGATGCGGCTGGGCTGGCCTGCCTTCGCGGCCGCATTCCTTGTCATCGAGTGGTTAGTCCCGGAGCCCGCCGATCCGACACTGGAATGGGCCCGCTGGCTGCTGCGGGAAGTCCTGCCCCTGGTGCCGCTGATGGTCATCGTGGCAGCCTGTTCGCGCGGCCTTGGCGGCATCCTGGGCAGGCTTGCCGAAGTGCCGCCGCTGCTTGGCCTCGGCCGCATCAGCTACGGCGTCTATCTCTATCATCCGATATTGCTGTCGCTCGCAGTCAAGGCGCAGCCCTGGATTCCACTCAACGTCTCGGAGCAAGGGCCAGGGCGATTCCTGGTCGCGGGCGCCGCCACGATTGTCGCGGCCTGGATTTCCTGGGTGGTTTTCGAGAGGCCGCTCAACAGCCTGAAGCGCTACTTCCCCTATGTCGCGCGCACCCGCTCTGCACAGGGCAGCCATGATGGCTGGCTCGCGACGGCGGCCGTCGGACCGCCCGATGGCCGCACACCGGCGCTCGAACTCCAGCGCACGGATGCAAGACGATGACCGCCGCGCCGCTCGTCTCCGTCCTGTTGCCGGTCTACAATGCCGGCCCCTATCTCGCCGCCGCGCTGGGAAGCGTCCTGCGGCAGGATCACAGTCGCCTGGAGATCATCGCGATCGATGACGGCTCGACCGACAATTCGCTCGAGATACTCGAGCGATGCCAAAAGGCCGATAGCCGCATTTCGATCGTCTCGCGCGAAAACCGCGGCCTCGTCGCGACGCTCAACGAAGGGCTGGCGCTCGCCCGGGGCGAACTGGTCGCACGGATGGATGCCGACGACGTCGCCTATCCCTGGCGTCTGTCGCGCCAGGTGGCGCTGTTCGAGCGGCGGCCCGAACTGGGCTTCTGCGGCGCCGGCGTCGACATGTTGATCCGCGGCCGCATCGCCATCGGCAGGCCCGATCCGGTGTTCAAATTCGGCCGCATCCCTGTATTGGCGATGTTCTTCACGATCTTCATGCACCCGACGGTCGTCTACAACAGGAAGGTCATCGACGACAGCGTTCTCCACTACGACCCGATCTACAGGCACGCCGAGGATTTCGATCTTTTCAGGCGGCTGGCCGGCCGTTACCCGGCAGCCATGATGCCCGAAAACCTGGTCGTCTACCGCGTCCATGAGGCAAGCGTGACCAGCCGGCACGTCAAGGAGATGCGCAGGACGCATTTGCGCATCGTGGCCGAGAACCTTGAGCGCGAGGGCCTGGCGCAGGCCACGCGGGACCTGCGCGACATCGGCGATGCGGTCAGCCACGACACGGTCGCCCGTGCGGCCAGCTTCATCGTCGCGCTGGAGGAGGAAATCCGCTCGCTGCCGGCGGCGACGCGGCCGAGCTTCGAGGCTGGCGCGCTGAACCTGTTCTATTTCCTCTACCAGCTCGTCGCCGACGAAAAGCAGCCGGCGCTGACGCATGAATTGCTGACGCGGACCGCGAAATGGAACGCCATCCGGCGCCGCGAGCAATATGCGCTGCGGCCCGGCGCCTGGGCGCCCTGGCTCAGCCTCGCCTCGCTGTCGGCCGCCAGACAAGCCGATGCCATGGCGTACTTCTTCAAATCCGCGCCCGCCGCGGCGGTTCTGGCGTCTCATCGGTTGAGTTAAAGGCATGATCGTCAAAGCCCACCAAGCTCTGCAGCGCGATCGTTCGACGGCGCTTGACCCTGCCCCGACCGGTCGCGGCCGTGACCGATCGGCGCCGGAAGTCAGCTTCATCATCTGCACCCGCAACCGCGTCGCGGTGCTCGATGCCTGCATCAAGTCGGTGCAAGCCGCTTGCCGCGCACATGCCGGATTCGCCGCCGAACTCGTGGTCGTCGACAACGGTTCGAGCGACCGCACGGCCGAACGCCTGGCCAGCATCGCCGCTGCGTCGGACATTCCGTTCACGCCCGTCTGCGAGCCGCGCCCAGGATTGGCGGCTGCCCGCAACGCCGGGCTGCGGCGCGCGCGCGGCCGTGTGCTCGTCTTCGTCGACGATGACTGCGCGCTCCATCGCGACTATTTGCGCGATCTGGAGCGACACTATGCGTCCGGGGAACAATGGCTCATCCGGGGCGGCCGTGTCGAGCTTGGCGATGCCAGGGATTTGCCGTTCACCATCAAGCGGTCGTGGGCGCGCGAGCGGCTGACGCCGGATGTTCATCCCGGCGGTTTCGTGCTGGGCTGCAACATGACGATGCACCGCGACGTCGCGGCCCGCATCGGCTATTTCGACGAACGCTTCGGCGCCGGCGGACCATTGCGGTCGGCAGAGGATACCGATTATCTCGTGCGCGCGATGCTGCTCGGCATCGCGGTCGAGTATGTGCCTGATATGACGATATTCCATCATCACGGCCGGCGGGATCGCAAAGCCATCGAAAAGCTGCACCGCGACTACAGCCTGGGCAATGGCGGGCTCTGCCTGAAGCATGTTCGCCACGCGCCCTGGCTGCTTCGCCATTTCTACTGGGCCGCAAGAGGGGCTATCAGGGAATTGGCGGGAGGACCCGCCTTCGATCGTGAACTCAACCTGCCGCACTGGCCGATCGTCGCCATGAATTTGCTCGGCGCGGCCAGGTTCGCGGTTCTCCTGCTGGCCAGACGGCCGCGGACCGAACCGGTGCGGCAAGATCAGCAAGCCAATGCCCAGGCGAGGTGAAACGCTATAATGCCGATGCTGCCGCCAAGCCTGCCGATGCTGTTCCGGGCGTTCGGAAAGCGGCAACTGCGCCTGCTTCCGGCGGTGGTGGTACTCGGCCTGGTCAGCGCCGTCCTCGAAGGGTTCGGCATTGGCCTGATCATCCCGTTGCTGGGCATCATCATGGGACATGGGGATGCGGCCGGCATGGACGGCTTCTCCGCTGCCCTCCAGCATGTCGGATCGGGCCTGAGCGAGCGCGACCGGCTTGTGGTCATTTCGGTCGCCATCCTCGGCTCGATCGTCCTGAAGAACGTCTTCGCCTTCGCCAACACGCTGCTGACGACCTTCATCTCCGGCAAGGCAAGCCATTCCATCCGCAGCGCCTTGTCGGAGCAGCTGTTGCGGGTCGGCTACCCGTTCTTCCTGCGGCAAAGCCCCGGACGCCTGCTCAACATCATCTCCAACGAATCCTGGCGGGCCTCCGATGCGATCCAGATCATGTTGTCGGCCATCGTCAGCGCATCGGCCGCCATCATCCTCCTGGCTTTCCTGTTGCTGCTTTCGTGGCGCATGACGCTTTTGGTCACGCTCGGACTGGCGCTCGTCCAGATCGCGCACGCCATCCTCTCGGCCAATCTGAAGGAGCCCAGCCGCAGCGTCGCTTCGCGCAACGGCCATCTCGCCTCGCAGATGCTTCACCTTGTGCATGCCGGACGGCTGATCCGCATCTTCGGACAGGAGAACCGGGAAAAGGCGATATTCGACACGGCGTCGGATGCGGTTCGCCGCGCTTCCTTCGCGCTGCTCGTGCGCCAGGGAGCGCTGCCGCCGCTGACGGAGGTTCTCCACGCCATGCTATTCCTGGCGGTGGTGATCGGCGCCTGGCTGGCGCAGGTGAGTTTCCCGCTGATCATCGCCTTCGTCATCCTGCTCTACAGGCTGCAGCCGCATATGCGGGCCCTGCAGGGGTCGTGGAGCCAGCTGCAGGGCCTGAGCGGATCGCTCGAAGAGGTGACATGGCTGCTGGATCCCGCCGGCAAGCCGCAACCGCCGCAAGGCGCCGGGCCGTTCCACGGCCTGCGCCAGGGCATCAAGTTCGACGATGTGACATTCACCTATTCCGGCACGGACCGGCGCGAAGTGGTGCTGCATGCGGCGACATTCGAAATCCGCGGTGGCCGCTCGACGGCGCTGATCGGCCGCTCGGGCGCCGGCAAGACGACGATCGTCAATCTCCTGTGCCGCTTCGTCGAACCGGACACCGGCAGCATCCTCGTCGATGGATCGCCGCTCGACCGGATCGACGCCAGCCAGTGGCGACGGCACATCGCCCTGGCCAGCCAGGAGCTGGAGCTGGTCGATGGCAGCATTTTCGACAACATAACCTACGGCCAGGATGCGGCGACAGCCGGTGATGCCGAGGTCGCCGCAAGACTGGCCGAAGCGCATGAGTTCATCGAAAGGCTGCCTCAGGGCTACGAGACCCTGGTCGGCTACAGGGGCGTCAATCTGTCGGCGGGACAGAGGCAGCGGATCGCGTTGGCGAGAGCCCTGGTCCGCGATCCCGATCTCCTCATCCTGGACGAAGCCACCAATGCTGTGGACGGTCTGTCGGAAGCGGCCATCGTCGAGACCTTGAAGTCGAGAGCCGGCCGCCGCACGACCATCGTCATCAGCCACCACCACAGCACCATCTCGTTCTGCGACGACGTGGTCATCCTGAGCGGCGGCCGCGTGAAAAAGCAGGCCCCTTTCGGCGCCCTGGCCTCGCTCAGCATGGACGAGCTTTATCAGCACGAGCCACTCGACTGACAAGGCACCGGGCCGGCCGCGATCGTTTCCAGGGCGTGTTTGAAGCCTCCGCCGGCGGGTCGTCGCAAAGGTTCGAATCAGAAGCTTGGGGAATTGCCGCTGGCACCTTCCGTGATCGCACCAATGCCGTGCGGGACCGAGGCGCGCTACCTTGTCTGTGCGGCGGACCTGTCGATCCGCCTGGCCGGTGCCCCATTGGGCTTACTCTCCGGGTGAGGTGCCGGCCTCCCATGCACAAAGACCTGAAGCGGGTCGCCTGAAGCCCTTCAGCGCCACACTTCAGCTAGCGGCGCCGACATTCCTGCGCATGCGCCGCCTACCCGTCGTTCGTGCTTTCTTCGCCATCGCCCCGGCTATCTCGACCACGCCGTTCTCGGGCGGCCTGCCATTGGTGGCCTTGTGGAGCCGCTCGTAGGGCAGCAGTTCCTTGATCCGGGCATTGAGCGAGGCGATTTCTGCTTTGAGGTCCTCGCACTCCTGCCTCTGCACGTCGAACTGTATCTGTTCGGACGCCTGTTGCAGCGTCAGTTGAGAAAGGTTGGCGTTCACCTTGGAAAGACTCATCTTGTCGCTTTCGCTCTCCTGGGTCAGCGCGGACAGTCTTTCATCGGCGATCTTCTTTTCGGCCAGGGCATCGTTCAGTTCGCTCTTGAGCCTGGCGATCTCGCCTGCGGCTTCGCTGTTTTCGCTCGACACCTGCTCCAGTCGCGATTGCAGGTTCTGGATCTCCGAGCCCAGCCCGCGCATTTCCGCCTGGCCGCGAGCCAGCTCGGCTTCCTTGTCGCCTTCCATCATGCGGGCCGCTTCGCTCGTTTCCGACAGCTTCGCCTGTGCGGCCTCGAGCGATTTCTGGAGCCGCATCTCCTCTTTCTCGCTCTTGCCGAGCGCCGCCAGCAGCTCCGCCAGCCGCGCTGCTTCGCTGGCATGGATCGTCGACAGCTCGTCGAGCCTGTGGCGCGCCTGCGATTCCCGCTTCAGCGCCTTGTCGAGTTCGATCGAGAGGTTGACGTGCTTTTCGCGCAGCATCTTGCTTTCGCGCAAGCGCCTGTTGGCCTCGACCGTCCTGGCGGTCAGCCGCTTGGCGATGTCGCCGAATTCCGCTTCGCGTTTGGCGCTCGCATTGGCTGTCTCCACCAGTTCCAGCCTTACCGCGGCAAGTGCCGCCCGCAGCGTCTCCCGGTCCTGGACCAGGCTTGTCTCGCGCTGCTGCAGCGCTTCGAAAGCGCCCTCACGCTCGCGCAGTTTTTTCACCGCATCGTGCAGCTTCTCCGACAGCGCCCGCTGTTCGGCGGCCAGGGCGGCATTGGCAACCTCCAGCTCGTTGGCGCGCAGGATGTCGCTGTGCAGGATGTTGAGGAATTCGCGCGTCAGATGGTGTGAGGTGCCGATCTCCGACAGCTTGTCGTTGATCTCCTCCAGATAGTCCCTGGCATCATGGAAGAGCCCCTCGAAGGCGCTCAATGCAGCCAGCCGGGTCTGTGTATGGGCGGTCAGTCGTGGCGGGGTTTCGGAACTGTCCGCAGCGCCCGCACCCTCGGCATTCCCTGCATTGTCGTCATTTGCCGCATCGGCCTGGGGTGGCCCGTCATCGGCTGCCGCCTGGGCATCCGGCACATCGTCGCTCTCTGGCGGCGCCAGGTCGTCGGCATCGAGACTTGCATCCAGCGCGTCCGCCAAATCGATCTGCAGGTCCTGGATCGCTTTATCCACGTCTTCAGCACGCTTGATCAGGCCTCTGAAGTTCATCACCAAACTCCCTTACGCATACCTCGCTTAGAACTTAACGAATTGCTAATATAGCTTTACATCCGCGGCTTGCGCAGGGGAAGCCCCGTCGGCGCAAAGGTAAATTTGGGACATTTGGGGGTTTGGATGGCGTGAACAACCAATGCCGCGGCCTGGTTCCTCGCCCCCGCGAAGCGGGGGAGAGGTGGCTCGGGCGAAGCCCGAGACGGAGCGGGGGAATGGCTCGGCCTCAATAAATTCAAAGGGAACCCGCCAGCGTCGCGCTGCCCCCTCTCCGACCGCTTCGCGGCCACCTCTCCCCATTTCATGGGGCGAGGAACCCAGGCCTTGCAGCGCCGCGCTGACCCCCACCCCGATCCGCTTTGCGGATCGACTTGCCGGGGCGAGCCACGGGTCTCGCCCGTCCTTCGGACCCCCACCAGGGGGAGGGTAAGAAGTCACCCCGCCATGGCCAGCGGCACGGCGCTCTTGTTGGGGATCTGGATGTCGATCTCCAGCGTCGACATGGTCTCGCCGCGGTCCATCGACACCTGCAGATAATCCTGGTCGATCTGCACATGCTTGGCGATGACGGCCATGATCTCCTCGCGCAGGATGGAGACGAGGTCGGGCTGGCTGCGGTTGCGGCGCTCATAAGCGAGCAGCACTTGCAGCCGCTCGCGCGCCACCGGCGCGCTGGAGCGCCGCTTGAAGATGTCGAGCAGGTTCATGCCGCCCTCCTTCCCAAAAGACGATCGAGAAAGCCCTTGCGCTCGAAGGGCACGATGACGGGCAATTCCTCACCCTCCAGCCGCCTGGCGGCGTCGATATAGGCGCGTGCAGCGGAATTGAGCGGCTCCGACAGCGTCACCGGCGAACCGAGGTTGGAGGCGCGCAGCACATCCTGGCTTTCCGGAATGATGCCGAGCAGCGGCACCGACAGGATTTCCAGCACGTCGTCGATGGACAGCATTTCGCCGCGCGACGCACGTGCCGCGTCGTAGCGGGTGACCAGCACATGCTTGGCGATCTGCTCGCCCTGCTCGGCCCGCAAGGTGCGGGCATCGAGCAGGCCGATGATGCGATCGGAATCGCGCACCGACGACACTTCCGGGTTGGTGACGATGACCGCCTCGTCGGCAAAGCGCATGGCGAGCTGCGCGCCGCGCTCGATGCCGGCCGGGCTGTCGCAGAACACGTAGTCGAACACCGAGCGCAGCTTATCGATGACTTCGCCGACGCCTTCTTCGGTCAGCGCATCCTTGTCGCGCGTCTGCGAGGCCGGCAGCAGGAACAGCGTCTCGACCCGCTTGTCGCGGATCAGCGCCTGCGAAAGTTTGGCCTGGCCCTGGATGACGTTGACGAGGTCGAACACCACGCGCCGCTCGGCGCCCATGATCAGGTCGAGGTTGCGCAGGCCGACGTCGAAGTCGACCAAGGCCACCTTCTTGCCGGTCTTGGCCACGGCCGCCCCGAGGGCCGCCGTCGAGGTCGTCTTGCCGACGCCCCCCTTGCCCGAGGTGACCACCACTACCTTGCCCATTGAAAAGCCTCCGTTGTTGTTTTCTTGGTCGAGCGGCCCGGCCGCCCCAATATCGAAACGAATGTCAGCTCAGCGTCGAAACCCGCAACGCGTCGCCGTCGAGAAACGCCTGCACCGGCTTGCCACGCGAAACGCCTTCCATCTCCTCGGCGGTGACGTACCAGCCGTCGACCGCCAGCAGTTCCGCCTCGTTCTTGCGGCAGAAGATGCGCGCGCCCCTGTTGCCCAGCGCACCCGCCGAAGCGCGCCCGCGCAGCGTGCCGTAGACATGGATCGAACCCGCCGCGATGATCTCCGACCCGGAAGCGACCGAACCCAGCACGATGACATCGCCATGCGGATGCACGATCGTCTGGCCGGAGCGGATCGGCGACTTGACCATCAGCGTGCCCGAAGCTTGAACCTGCGGCTCGCTATCGCCCGCCTTGCTTGCGTCAGCCTTGCCGTCGCCGACCTTGGCCGAGCCGGCTTCGGGCGCCCTGCCCTCGGCCTTGTCGAAACTCTCCGCCCGCGCCTCGCGGGGCAGCAACCCATCCGTCGTCGCCTCCTTGGCGCCGACCAGCACCGGCGGCAGGTTGGGCTCGAGTGCGGTGTGGCCGTCGAGCTCGATGGCGTAGATGCGGATGCCACGATGGCCAAGCACGCCCACCAGCGATTCGATCGCGGCGACATCGGGCTTCAAGGTGTTGAGATCAAGCACCACCGGCCGCCCGGCAAAATAGCCCGGCGAGTTGCCGATCCAGTGGTCCAGCCCCTCGAGCCACACGTCCAAAGGCGCCTCCGGAGTCAACGTGAAAGCGACGAAAGAGCGGGCACGAAAACGAATGGATTTGGCCTCGAGGGGGGCGGCAAAGGTCACGGCTGGCGAATCCTTACTGAGAGGTAAACGCTAGCGGGAGGATGGTTAACGAATGGTTAATAAGGGTGTGGCTACTTGGCAGCCCGCGTGAGGTTGGAAGTTGGCTAGACGCCTGTAGTCAGACTGGCACATCGCCGGCAATGTCGCGACAGGACGACTCGTCTGCCTCCTATCGGCTTCCGAGCGCCTGACGCCGAGATCGTCGACTTGATGCAGCAACGGCAGATTCGCTCTCCGCGCATCGACGCTTTCCTCGACCAGATGCGTAGTGCTCCGTCCTGCGCCATGGAGAAGTAGGTCGCCCGAACGCTGAACCCTTTACATTCGTGCCGAATCCTTGGCGTATCCTGTCTCAAATGGCTGCAGGCGTGGATGTAGGCAGTTCTCGGCGAGCGAGCAACTTGTCGATCCGCCTTCCGTCCATGTCGAGGATCTCGAAGCGCCAGCCCTCGTAGTCAAAGTGCTCGCCAGCTTCGGGAAGATGTCCAAGCTGGGACAAGGCAAAGCCTGCGATCGTGTGAAAATCACCCTCCGCCAATCCTGACTTGAAGCCAAGTCGCGCGAAGGCATCGTGCGCCAGCATCATGCCGTCGATCAGGAGGGAGCCGTCCTCCCGCTCGACGACATCGGGGTCTTCACCGTCCAGATCCGGCAGGTCTCCGGCGATGGCTTCGAGCAGATCGGTCTGGGTGACAATCCCCTCCAGGCTGCCATATTCGTCGATGACGATCGCCAGGCGCACCGGGGCCCTCTTGAATTGATCGAGCACGCGGAAGATCGGCGTACCCTCGTGAACGATCACAGGTTCGCGCATGACCGCCATCGGATCGAGTGCCTTGCCGTCGAGCACCTGGTCGAGGAGATCCTTCTTCAGGATCATGCCCAACGGTTCGTCGATGTCGCCTCGGCCGACCAACAGTTGTTCATGGCGGCAGTCCCGAATGGTGCGTAGAATCTCGTCAGGACTATCATCGGCATCGATCCAGTCGACGTCGCGGCGCGGCGTCATGATATCGGCGATGCGCCGGTCGCCTATGTTGAAGACGCGCTCGACGAGTTCCTGCTGGGCCTGGTGGAGCAGCCCGGCCTCCTGGCTTGCCGCGACAAGCAGCTTCAATTCCTCGGGCGAATGCAGCGATCCCTCACCCGTGCCTGGCCGCAGACCACACAGCCGCAGCACGAGATTGCCGAGACTGTTGAGCGATAGAATCGCGGGGCGCAGCAGGAATAGGAATATCCCGAGCGGGCGAACGACCCAGAGTGCGGTTCCTTCGCTGCGCTGGAGCGCCAGGCTCTTCGGCGCCAGTTCACCGAGCACGATGTGCAGCGCTGTGATGATGATGAAGGAAATCGCGACCGCGATCACGTGAGAACTGGCGGTGGCAAGCGATCCCGGCAAGGCGCTCAACAAGGGTTCGATCAGATGGGCGAGCGCGGGTTCGCCGACCCAGCCGAGAGCCAGCGAGGATATGGTGATGCCGAGCTGCGTTGCCGCCAGATTGGCGTCAAGGTTGTCGACGGCGCGCTTCAAAGCGATGGCATTGAGCCGACCAGCATTGACCAGTTCGGTCACCCGGCTGCGGCGAACGGCGACAAGTGAAAATTCAGCCGCGACAAAGAAACCGTTCGCGGCGACGAGGGCAAGTACGGCAAGTATCCCTAGTAGATCGTAAATACTGCCATCGGAACTCGGCATGGTCTCCTTTTGGGCGGAATGCCGCCACGGACTGTTGATGGAATCTATGTATAACATGGCTTCATCGCAGCACCACGGATATGCCTGCGGCGGTCGGACGCGGGCCCTTCGGCAATCCGCTCCTTGCAGTGCTCGCTGAAGTGGGAAGGCGGCGAGCACTCTGTCCTGCCGTCCCGGACCTGAAGCGAACATGCCCTGCTCGATCGGACAGGGCATGTTCAAACGTTCCGTCACATCATGCGTTTGATGTCGGCATAGGCGCCTTCCGTCTTCAGCGTCACGGTGACATCGGCATCGGTCCGGTTGCGCCAGAACCAGCCGTGGTTGCCGTCGAAAGCGGCTTCCAACACGCCTTCGCTTTTCGCCACGGCGCGGCCCTTCTCGTAGCTGATGGTTTTCCCGCCACCGTCACCGTGCATGTCGAAGTTCACGGTCGCTCCGTTGGCCGTCCATGAGTAGGCGGCCTTTGCCCCGATCGTCATTGCAAGCTTGACCTCCGCGCCTTCGCCCGGCTTCAGCGTGACCAATATCTCGTCGGCGCGGCCCGCAGTCTGGGCAGCGGCGGAGCCGATCACCAGTTCGGCGAAGACGCGTCCGAGCAGGCTCGATTCCTGATCGGCATCGGCGGGAGTGGGAGTTTCCCCCTTCTGACTGGCAGCCCGGTCGCGTTCCGCCTCGTCGGCAAGTTGGCTCTTGATCTCGCCCATCTCGGTGAGATTGAGCACCCGCCCGATGCCAGTCGGGTCGATGGCGTATTCGGCCGGCAGCACGATGGTCACGAGGATCGCAGCCGCTGCGACGATGGCCATAGCGGTAGACCGGAGAAGCTGCCGGGAAGTCGGCAGTTCAGCGCGGGTCGGAATGTCGGTATTGTACACGGGAGGAATCCTTTTTTGACGTTCAGGAAACAAACAGGCCAGCGAGCTGATATCCGATCAGCACGAACCCGGCGGTCATCATGACGGTGTTGGCGGTGTAGGCGTGACGCCAGAAGCTGTCGGTCCGCCGCCAGTAAGCCATGACGATGAGGATGGCGGCGAGCGCCAGAAGCTGGCCGATCTCGACGCCGACATTGAAGGCGAGCAGATTCGGCACCAGGCCATCGGGCGAGATGTTGTATTCGATGATCTTCGTCGACAGGCCGAAACCATGGAAGAAGCCGAAGATCAGAGTCGCGATCTTGGTGTTCGGCTGGAAGCCGAGCCATCTCTGGAAGGCGCCCATATTGTCGAGCGCCTTGTAGACCACCGACAGGCCGATGATAGCGTCGATGATGTAGCTGTTGATCCCGACGTTGAAGTAGACGCCGAGCAGCATGGTCGTTGAGTGGC
>NZ_JAMYUI010000051.1:0-15118 GCF_040322895.1 Mesorhizobium sp. M0088 | reverse complement strand
CTCCTGACACAAACAGTCCAAGACACTTCAATCACATAACAAAAAACCCCGCCGAAAATCGACGGGGTTTGTCAGCAGTCTGAGGGGCCCGCAGGCCCCTTTGAACTCATTTGGGAAAACCGAGCCTTATGCGGCTGCGGCGTCCGTTTCAGCGCTTTCGGCTTCGATGCGAGCGCGGTCGCCGGCGCCTTTGGCCGAAACGTCGCGATCGACGAACTCGATGACGGCCATGGCGGCGTTGTCACCGTGACGGAAGCCCGCCTTCATGATGCGCAGATAGCCGCCATTGCGGTTGGCGTAGCGCGGCGCGATGGTATCGAACAGACGCTTGACGACGCCTTCATTGCCGATCTGCGCAATGACCTGGCGGCGGGCGTGCAGGTCGCCGCGCTTGCCGAGCGTCACCAGCTTCTCGACGATCGGACGCAGGTCCTTCGCCTTCGGCAAGGTCGTGACGATCTGCTCGTGCTCGAGCAGCGACACGGCGAGGTTGGCGAACATCGATTTGCGATGGCTAATGCTTCGGGCGAAGCGACGGCCTTTGAAACCGTGGCGCATGGCTCTTTTCCTTCTTCAGTTGTTCAAGAGGCCGCGGCCTCTGATGGTTTTCCGCATGACCGTCGGATCGAGCGGCCCACGCCGCCCATCCTTGGAATTCATGCTCAATATTGGTCTTCGTAACGCTTAGCGAGATCTTCGATGTTTTCCGGCGGCCAGTCCGGCACTTCCATGCCGAGGTGCAGGCCCATCGCCGCCAGGACTTCCTTGATCTCGTTCAGCGACTTGCGGCCGAAGTTCGGGGTGCGCAGCATCTCGGCTTCGGTCTTCTGGATCAGGTCGCCGATATAGACGATGTTGTCGTTCTTCAGGCAGTTGGCCGAACGCACCGAAAGCTCGAGTTCGTCGACCTTCTTGAGCAGCGCCGGGTTGAAGGCGAGCTCGGTGACGGCCTCGGCGGCGACTTCCTTCTGCGGCTCGTCGAAGTTGACGAACAGGCCGAGCTGGTCCTGCAGGATGCGGGCGGCGAAAGCCACCGCGTCCTCGCCGGTGATCGAACCGTCGGTGTCGATCGTCATGGTCAGCTTGTCATAGTCGAGAACCTGGCCCTCGCGGGTGTTCTCGACCTTGTAGGAGACCTTCTTGACCGGCGAATAAAGGCTGTCGACCGGGATCAAGCCGATCGGCGCGTCTTCGGCGCGGTTGCGGTCGGCCGGCACGTAACCCTTGCCGGTGTCGACGGTGAATTCCATGCGGATTTCAGCGCCTTCGTCCAGCGTGCAGATGACGTGGTCGGGGTTGAGGATCTCGACGTCGCCAACCGTCTGGATGTCGCCGGCAAGAACAGCACCCGGTCCCTGCTTGCGAACGACCATGCGCTTGGGACCATCGCCTTCCATGCGGATGGCGATTTCCTTGATATTCAAGACGATGTCGGTCACGTCCTCGCGCACGCCGGCGATGGACGAGAATTCATGCAGAACGCCGTCGATCTGCACGGCGGTAACAGCCGCACCGCGCAGCGAAGACAGAAGCACGCGGCGCAGCGCGTTGCCCAGCGTCAGGCCAAAGCCACGCTCGAGAGGCTCGGCGACCAGCGTGGTCAGCGTCTTCTTCTTCGACGAGAACTCGATCTTGTTCGGCTTGATCAGTTCCTGCCAATTTTTCTGGATCATGATGCTTTCCTTCCGTTGACCCGCCACCATCCAATCGTGGCGGGCGACCTGGAATGCCGCGGAGGAGCGCCCAAGGGCGCTCGCGCGGCGTTCGGTAAATGCTTAGACGCGACGCTTCTTGCGCGGGCGGCAGCCATTGTGCGGGATCGGCGTCACATCACGGATCGAGGTGATGGTGAAGCCGGCCGCCTGCAGGGCGCGCAATGCCGATTCACGACCGGAGCCGGGTCCGCAGACCTCGACTTCGAGCATGCGCATGCCGTGTTCCTGGGCCTTCTTGGCAACATCCTCGGCAGCCATCTGGGCAGCGAACGGGGTCGACTTGCGCGAACCCTTGAAGCCCTGGGCACCGGCCGACGACCAGGCAATCGAATTGCCCTGCGCGTCGGTGATGGTGATCATCGTGTTGTTGAAGGTCGAATTGACGTGGGCAACGCCCGACGAGATGTTCTTGCGTTCGCGACGGCGAACACGAGCGGCTTCCTTGGCCATGATAGTCCTTTCAGTTGATCTCTACACCGCCGTAATGCCAGCGGCTCCACCCAGGGGAAGGCAGTAGCGAATATGGCAGTAGGGCAGTATGTCTGCCGTCCCTATTGCCGTACTGCCCTACTCCCTTACTGCCCTAAATTACTTCTTCTTGCCGGCGATCGACTTGGCCGGGCCCTTGCGGGTGCGCGCATTGGTATGCGTGCGCTGGCCGCGGACCGGCAGCGAGCGGCGGTGACGCAGGCCGCGGTAGCAGCCGAGGTCCATGAGCCGCTTGATGTTCATCGAGACTTCGCGGCGCAGGTCGCCTTCAACCTGGTAATCGCGGTCGATGGTTTCGCGGATCTGCAGCACTTCCGCGTCGGTAAGCTGGTTGACGCGGCGCTCGGCCGGGATGCCGACCTTGTCGACGATCTCCTGGGCGAACCGCTTGCCAATGCCGTGAATGTATTGAAGCGCAATGACAACGCGCTTGTTGGTCGGAATGTTGACGCCGGCTATACGAGCCATGTTCTTCCCTTCTCCATGTGGGCCGGCCAATCCTCAAAAACGAGGCGGGCACGGCGCTGTCTTAAGTTGCCCCGCGTCCGGTGGAGGCCGGCCCATGCGGGAGTTTCCAGTTCAATGCGGCTGCCTTGCCCTTGCGGACAAGCAAAGCTCATGCCTGATAGGAAGACGGGCCGCCATACCGCAGCGAACCGCCTCCGTCAAGTGCAATCGTTAATTTCCCCGCACTGCGTCCTTGAGCACCGCTTCGATCTGTTCCGTCACGGCGTCGATATCGGCCATGCCGTCGACACTGCGGAGCTTGCCCTTGGCATAGTAGTAGCCAATCAGCGGCGACGTCTTCTTGTAGTATTCCCTCAGGCGCTCTTCGAACACGGTCGGGTTGTCGTCCTTGCGAACGGGAAGGCCGGCGGCCTGCGCCTCGTCGGCGCGCTTGACGATCCGGCCAACCAGGGCCTTGTCGTCGACCACGAGCTCGATGACGGCGTCGAGGCCCTGGGAGCGATCCGACAGCATCTGCTCGACCGCATCCGCCTGCACCAGGGTCCGCGGATAGCCGTCGAGGATGAACCCCTTGGCGCAGTCGGGCTGATCGATACGCTCGGCGACGATCGCGTTGACGATCGCGTCGGACACCAGTTCACCGGCATCCATCACCGCCTTGGCGCGCTTGCCGACTTCGGTGCCTGCCTGGACGGCAGCACGCAGCATATCGCCCGTCGAGAGCTGGGGTATGCCGTGTTTTTCTACCAGTCTTTGTGCTTGCGTCCCCTTGCCCGCTCCTGGCGGCCCAAGCAATATCAACCTCATCTGGCTTTCTTCCCCCCGCGCAGCTTCGACTTCTTGATCAGGCCTTCATACTGGTGCGCGATCAGGTGGCCCTGAATCTGCGCAACCGTATCGAGCGTGACACTGACCACGATCAGAAGCGATGTGCCACCAAGGTAGAATGGTACGCCAGTCGCCGAGATCAGGAACTCCGGCAACAGGCACACCAGCACCAGATAGATGGCGCCGACGACGGTGATGCGGGTGAGAACGTAATCGATGTAATCGGCGGTGCGCTCGCCCGGACGATAGCCCGGGATGAAGCCCGAATGCTTCTTGAGCTGGTCGGCGGTTTCCTTCGGGTTGAAGACAATCGCAGTGTAGAAGAAGGCGAAGAACGCGATCATCGCCGCATAGAATGCCATATAGAGCGGCTGGCCGTGGCCGAGTGCGGCCAGGATCGTGCTTGCCCAGGCCGGCATGTTGGCCGTCTGCGAGAAGCCCGCGACGGTGGCCGGCAGCAACAGCAGCGACGAGGCGAAGATCGGCGGAATGACGCCCGCCGTATTGAGCTTCAGCGGCAGGTGCGATGTATCGCCCTGGAACATGCGGTTGCCGACCTGGCGCTTCGGATACTGGATCAGCAAGCGGCGCTGGGCGCGCTCGAAGAACACGATGAGCGCAATGACGACGACGGCCAGCACGATGATCGCCAGGATCAGGCCGGTCGACAGCGCGCCAGTGCGGCCAAGCTCCAGCGTGCCGGAGATGGCGTGCGGCAGGCCGGCGACGATGCCGGAGAAGATGATCAGCGAAATGCCGTTGCCGATGCCGCGGGCGGTGATCTGCTCGCCGAGCCACATCAGGAACATGGTGCCGCCGAGCAGCGTGAGGACGGTCGAGACGCGGAAGAACATGCCGGGATCGCTGACGATGCCGTTGCCGCCTTCCAGACCGACAGAAATGCCATAGGCCTGAACCAGCCCAAGCAGCACGGTACCGTAGCGCGTGTACTGGTTGATGACCTTGCGGCCCTGCTCGCCTTCCTTCTTCAGCGCTTCCAGCGACGGGATGACCGAGGTCATCAGCTGCATGATGATGGAGGCGGAGATGTAAGGCATGATGCCGAGCGCGAAGATCGCCATGCGCTCCACGGCGCCGCCGGCGAACATGTTGAACATGCCAAGCACGCCCTTGCTCTGCGAGGAGAAGGCCTGGGCGAAGGCGTCGGGATTGATGCCGGGAAGCGGGATGTAGGTGCCGAGGCGATAGACAAGCAGCGCGCCGATCGTGAACCAGATGCGCTTCTTCAAATCCTCCGCCTTGGCGAAGGCCGAGAAATTCAGATTCGAGGCTAATTGTTCAGCAGCCGAAGCCATACCTGATTCTCCGCTTGGTAACGCTTGATGGCCCTGAGGTCAGGCGGCGCGTTTCACCGAAGCTCACGAGATAAGCTCCGGGCTCTAAACATGCAAGCGGCGGCGTGGACGCGGCCGCCTCGTCGAGCAGATCAAAGCGCAATCGTGAGCAAAAACGGATCCCACTCCTGCCGATCGCGCTTCAAATTGCCGTTACTCGGCAGCTGCCTTTTCCTGCGGCAGCTTGACCGAACCGCCGGCCTTTTCGATCTTCTCGATCGCGGCCTTGGAGGCGCCGGCGACGTCAAAGGCGAGCTTCGCCTTGATCTCGCCGTCCGAGAGGATGCGCACGCCGTCCTTGACGCGGCGGATGACGCCGGCGGCAACCAGCGATTCAGCCGTCACGGTCGCCTTGGCATCGAGCTTCTTGGCATCGATGGCCACCTGGATGCGGGCCAGCGACACGACGGTGAAGCTCTTGGCGAAGATGTTGTTGAAGCCACGCTTCGGCAGGCGCCGGTAGAGCGGCATCTGGCCACCCTCGAAGCCGTTGATGGCGACGCCGGAGCGCGCCTTCTGGCCCTTGACGCCGCGACCGCCGGTCTTGCCGGAGCCGGAGCCGATACCACGGCCGAGACGCTTCTTGGAGTGCGTCGCGCCGTCCTTGTCACGCAGATCGTTGAGTTTCATCTGAGTTCTCCTGCGCTCTGGCTCAGCCCTCGTCCACGACGCGGACGAGATGCTGGACGGCAGCGATCATGCCGCGCACGGAGGGCGTATCTTCCAGCGTGCGCTGCTTGTGCATCTTGTTGAGGCCGAGGCCGACCAGCGTCGCGCGCTGTTCCTTCGGACGGCGGATCGGCGAACCGATCTGCTCAACGGTGATGGTCTTGGTTGCTTTCTTGGCCATGGTCAAAATCCCTGGTCAGATCGACTATTCTTCAGCCGCAACGGCGGTGCCGCGGCGGGCCTGAAGGGTCGAATACTTGATGCCGCGAGCAGCAGCCACATCCTTGGGATGCATCTGGCTCTTCAGCGCGTCGAAGGTGGCGCGAACCATGTTGTAGGGGTTCGACGAACCCATCGACTTGGCGACCACGTCATGCATGCCGAGCGTCTCGAAGACAGCGCGCATCGGGCCACCGGCGATGATGCCGGTACCTTGCTTGGCGGCGCGCAGCAGCACGCGTCCAGCACCCCAGCGTCCTTCGACGTCGTGATGCAGCGTACGGCCCGAGCGCAGCGGCACGAAGATCATGTCGCGCTTGGCCGATTCAGTTGCCTTGCGGATGGCTTCCGGCACTTCGCGCGCCTTGCCGTGACCAAAGCCGACGCGGCCCTTCTGGTCGCCGACGACGACGAGTGCTGCAAAACCGAAGCGACGGCCGCCCTTGACGACCTTGGCGACGCGGTTGATGTGGACGAGCTTGTCCACCATGCCGTCATCGCGTTCTTCACGATCGCGGCCGCGGCCGCCATCCCTACGTTCCTGTGCCATATCCTGTTCCTTGTTTTTTTCCGGAAGCACGGTTGCTGATAAGATCCGGTGCCTCGCCCCGAATAAATCGGGAAACGGTCACCGGGGGCGAAATCAATTCCTTCGCATAATCCCTATCCGAAAAGTCTGCAACTTTTCGGGACTATGCTTAGAAGCTCAAGCCGCCTTCGCGGGCAGCCTCGGCGAGCGCCTTGACGCGGCCGTGATAGATGTAGGCACCGCGGTCGAAAACGACTTCCTTGACGCCGGCCTTGGTGGCGCGCTCGGCGATCAGCTTGCCGATCGCGGCGGCGGCGGCGGTGTCGGCGCCGGTCTTGAGCGAACCCTTGAGGTCCTTCTCGAGCGTCGAAGCGGCAGCGATGGTGTGCCCCCGGGCGTCGTCGATGACCTGCACGTAGATGTTCTTCGACGTGCGGTGGACCGACAGACGCGGACGCTCGCCGGCGACCTTCTTGATCTGACGACGGACGCGCTGCGCGCGGCGCTGCGTGGATTCCTTGGTACCCATGATGGTCTTCCTTGCCTTCAAAAAACGGGGGCCGCCATATGCGGTAGGCGAAAGCGCCTCCCGCGACCGCTCCCCGCGGCGTTACACTTCTTGGCTTGGCCTCAACTTCTCGAGGCCAGGCCCGCTACTTCTTCTTGCCTTCCTTGCGGACGATCTTCTCGCCGGCATAGCGGACGCCCTTGCCCTTGTAGGGCTCGGGACCGCGATACTCGCGGATCTCGGCCGCAACCTGGCCGACTTGCTGCTTGTCGATGCCGGCCACGGTGATTTCGGTCGGCTTCGGCACGGTAATGGTGATGCCGGCCGGCGTCTCATAGACGACGTCATGGCTGAAGCCAAGCGCCAGCTGCAGGTTCTTGCCCTGAAGTGCCGCGCGATAGCCGACGCCGGTGATCTCGAGCTTCTTCTCGAAACCGTCCTTGACGCCCTGCAGGATGTTGACGATCTGCGTGCGCGACATGCCCCACTTGGAGCGGGCGGTCTTGGTCTGGTCGCGCGGCTGGACAGCGATCTCGCTGCCTTCCATCTTGACCAGCACTTCGTCGTTCACCACGAACTTCAGCTCACCCTTGGGGCCCTTCGCCGTCACGGTCTGGCCGTTGACGGTCGCGGTCACGCCCTGCGGCAGCGAAACGGGTTTCTTTCCAATACGAGACATTTTGTTGTCCTCGTCACTTCTCTTGTTTCAGGTCTCTGTCTTCGGGAACGATCCGGAGACCGGATTCCACTTTGCGGTCAACTGCCAGATCAGAAGATCTGGCAGAGGATCTCACCGCCGACGTTCTGTTCACGTGCTTCATGGTCGGCCATCACGCCCTTCGGTGTCGAAAGGATGGCGATGCCGAGGCCGTTGGCGACCTGCGGAATCGACTTGGCCGACACATAGACGCGGCGGCCTGGCTTCGAGACGCGGGCGATTTCGCGCACGACCGGCGCGCCGTCGAAATACTTCAGCTCGATCTCGATTTCGGACTTGCCGTTGTCGAAGTCGGTCTGGCTGTAATCGCGGATATAGCCTTCAGCCTTCAGCACGTCGAGGACGCGGGTGCGCAGACGCGAAGCCGGCGTCGAAACGCTCGACTTCTTGCGGCCGTACGCGTTGCGGATGCGGGTCAGCATATCGCCGAGAGGATCGCTCAATGACATGTTATGTCCTCCTTACCAGCTCGACTTGACCAGGCCCGGGATCTGGCCGTTATTGCCGAGATCACGAAGCGCGATGCGCGATACTTTGAGCTTGCGATAGTAGGCGCGCGGACGGCCGGTGACTTCGCAGCGGTTGCGGATGCGGATCTTGGCCGAGTTGCGCGGCATGGCGGCAAGCTTGAGCTGAGCGCGGAAACGCTCTTCCATCGGCTTGGACTGATCCATGATTATCGCCTTCAGGGCAGCGCGCTTGGGACCGTACTGGTCGGCAAGCTTGCGGCGCCTGTTGTTCTTCTCGACTGAGCTGGTCTTTGCCATTTCAGATTTTTCCTTTTCTCGCTGCCGTTACTGGCGGAAGGGGAAGTTGAAAGCCTTGAGCAATGCCCTGGCTTCGTCATCCGTCTTCGCAGTCGTACAAACGATGACGTCCATGCCCCAGATCTGATCAACCTTGTCGTAGTTGATCTCCGGGAACACGATGTGTTCCTTGATGCCCATGGCGTAGTTGCCACGGCCATCGAAGCTCTTCGGATTGAGCCCGCGGAAGTCGCGGACGCGTGGCAGTGCGATGTTCACGAGACGGTCGAGGAACTCGTACATACGTTCCTTGCGCAGCGTGACCTTAGCGCCGATCGGCATCTTCTCGCGGACCTTGAAGCCGGCGATCGAGTTGCGGGCGCGGGTGACGACGGCCTTCTGGCCGGCGATCATCGCCAGGTCTTCGGCCGCGATCGAAGGCTTCTTCGAATCGGCGGTCGCTTCGCCAACGCCCATGTTCAGCACGATCTTGTCGATGCGCGGAACCTGCATCTCGTTGTCGTAGCCGAACTGTTCCTGCAACGCCTTGCGGATGGTCTCGTTGTAGACCTGCTTGAGGCGCGGCGTGTTGTTCGCGGTCGCCTGCTTGGATTGAGCCTTAGCCATTGATGACTTCTCCCGAGCGCTTGGCGACGCGCACCTTCTTGCCGTCCTTCTGGAAGATGAAACCGACGCGGGTCGGCTTGCCATCCTTGGGGTCGGCCAGCGCGATGTTCGACAGCTGGATCGGCGCTTCCTTGGTGATGATCCCGCCCTCTTGGGACTGGGACTGCTTCTGGTGACGACGGATCATGTTGACGCCGCGCACCAGCGCGGTGTCTTCCTTCGGCTGCACCGAGAGGACTTCGCCCGAACGGCCCTTGTCCTTGCCGGCCAGCACGACGACCTTGTCGCCTTTTCTAATCTTTTGCATTGGTCCGGCTCCTTACAGCACTTCAGGCGCGAGCGAGATGATCTTCATGTGGTTCTTGGCGCGGAGTTCGCGCGGAACCGGTCCGAAGATACGCGTGCCGATCGGCTCTTTCTTGTTGTCGACGAGAACGGCCGCGTTCTTGTCGAAACGGATCACGCTGCCGTCCGGGCGGCGGATGTCCTTGGCCGTGCGAACCACGACCGCCTTCATCACATCGCCCTTCTTTACGCGGCCGCGCGGAATGGCTTCCTTGATCGACACCACGATGATGTCGCCCACGGAAGCGTATTTCCGCTTCGAGCCGCCCAGCACCTTGATGCACATGACACGACGGGCGCCGGAATTATCCGCGACGTCGAGGTTTGTTTGCATCTGAATCATGACTGGCCGCCTTCTTCTCTTCTAACGGGATGGGCTCAAGGCCCCTCCCCGGTCTGTCCAAAATTCGTTGTTTACGCCCGAGGTCAGGCTTGGTCCGAAGACACGACGATCCAGCGCTTGTCCTTGGAAATCGGCTTCGATTCCTGGATGAACACCTGATCGCCAACCTTGTGGGCGTTGTTTTCGTCGTGCGCCTTGTACTTCTTGGTCATGCGCACGGTCTTCTTCATCACGGGATGCGTGAAGCGCCGTTCGACCTTGACGACAACCGTCTTCTCGTTCTTGTCGCTGACGACGGTGCCCTGCAGAATGCGCTTTGGCATGGTTTTCGTCCTTAAGCCTTCTTAGCCGCGGACTTTTCCGCAGCGATGGTCTTGATACGCGCAATATCCTTACGGACCTGTCTCACGCGCGCGGTCTTCTCGAGCTGGCCGGTGGCCTTCTGGAAGCGCAGGTTGAACTGCTCCTTCTTCAGGCTGGCCAGGTCGTCGGTCAGCTGGTCCTGGGTCTTGGTCCGGATGTCTTCGGCTTTCATGATCAGCCCGTCCTTATTCTGCGATGCGCTGCACGAAGCGCGTCTTGACCGAGAGCTTGGCCGCGCCGAGACGCAGTGCCTCACGGGCGGTTTCTTCATTGACGCCGTCGATCTCGAACATGATACGGCCCGGCTTGACGCGCGCCGCCCAGTAGTCGACCGCACCCTTGCCCTTACCCATGCGGACTTCGGTCGGCTTCGAAGTGACCGGCACGTCCGGGAAAATACGGATCCAGACGCGACCAGCGCGCTTCATTTCACGCGTGATCGCGCGGCGGGCCGCCTCGATCTCACGTGCGGTGACGCGGTTCGGCTCAAGCGCCTTCAGCCCGAAACCACCGAAATCCAGGTTGGTGCCGCCCTTTGCGGTACCATGGATACGGCCCTTGAACTGCTTGCGGAACTTTGTGCGCTTTGGCTGCAGCATCGTTCTAACTCCAAATTCCTAAATGTCTCAGGCGTTTTCGCGACGACGACCGCGTTCGCGATCACCACCACCGCCATGCGCTGCATCGCTTTCGCTGGCCCGACGCTCCGAAGCCATCGGGTCATGCTCAAGGATTTCGCCCTTGAACACCCAGACCTTGACGCCGCAGATGCCATAAGCCGTGTGCGCTTCGGCCGTACCGTAGTCGACGTCCGCACGCAGAGTATGCAGCGGCACGCGGCCTTCGCGATACCATTCCATGCGCGCGATCTCGGCGCCGCCGAGGCGGCCGGCGCAGTTGATGCGGATGCCTTCGGCCCCGAGGCGCATCGCCGACTGAACGGCACGCTTCATGGCGCGGCGGAACGCGATACGACGCTCGAGCTGCTGGGCGATCGACTGGGCGACCAGGGTCGCGTCGATTTCCGGCTTGCGCACTTCAACGATGTTGAGGTGCGTCTCGGACTTCGTCATCTCCATCAGCTTCTTGCGAAGCTTCTCGATGTCGGCGCCCTTCTTGCCGATGATCAGACCCGGGCGCGCGGCGTGGATGGTGACGCGGCACTTCTTGTGCGGACGCTCGATCACGACCTTCGAGATGGCAGCCTGCTTGAGCTCCTTCTCGAGATACTTGCGGATCTTGATGTCCTCATGCAGCAGCTTGCCGTACTCGCCGGTGTTCGCGAACCAGCGCGAATCCCAGGTGCGGTTGATGCCGAGGCGAAGACCGATCGGATTGACTTTCTGGCCCATTATGCGGCCTCCCCTTTTTCTTCGACTTCACGAACGACGATCGTGAGGTGCGAGAACGGCTTCTCGATACGGCTGGCGCGACCGCGGCCACGGGCATGGAACCGCTTCATGACGATCGACTTGCCGACATAGGCTTCCGCCACGATCAGCGCATCGACATCCAGGTCGTGGTTGTTTTCCGCGTTGGCGATTGCCGATTCCAGCGTCTTCTTGACCGTGCCGGAAATCCGCTTGGCCGAGAATTCGAGATCGGAAAGCGCTGTCGCGACCTTCTTGCCGCGGATCAGCGCGGCAACGAGGTTGAGCTTCTGCGGGCTGATACGGATCGTGCGCAATACGGCGCGCGCTTCGTTATCAGCAAGCCTGCGCGGAGCTTTGGCCTTGCCCATGATTATTTCCTCTTCGCCTTCTTATCCGCGCCGTGACCGTAATAGGTCCGGGTCGGAGCGAATTCACCGAACTTGTGACCGACCATGTCCTCGTTCACCGAGACGGGAACATGCTTCTGGCCGTTGTAGACACCGAAGGTGAAGCCGACGAACTGCGGCAGGATGGTGGAGCGACGGCTCCACATCTTGATCACCTCATTGCGACCACCTTCACGAACCTTGTCCACCTTCTTGAGAAGGTAGCCGTCAATGAAGGGGCCTTTCCAAATCGAACGAGTCACTTGGCGTTACCTCTTCTTAGCTCTTGCGCTGATGGCGCGAGCGCAGGATGAACTTGTCGGTCGCCTTGTTGGACCGCGTCTTCTTGCCCTTGGTCGGCTTGCCCCAGGGCGAAACCGGATGGCGGCCACCCGAGGTGCGGCCTTCACCGCCGCCGTGCGGATGGTCGACCGGGTTCATGGTCACGCCGCGATTGTGCGGGCGCTTGCCACGCCAAACCGTGCGACCGGCCTTGCCGTCATTGATGTTGCCGTGGTCCGGATTGGACACGGCGCCGACAGTGGCCATGCAGGAGCCGTGAACGACACGCTGCTCGCCCGAATTGAGGCGCAGGATCGCCATGCCCTGGTCACGACCGACCAGCTGACCGTAACCACCTGCCGAACGGGCGACCTGAGCGCCCTTGCCCGGCTTCAGCTCGATGTTGTGGACGATGGTGCCGACCGGCATCGAAGCCAGCGGCATCGCATTGCCCGGCTTCACATCGACCGATTCACCGGAGACGATCTTGTCGCCGGGAGCCAGACGCTGCGGAGCGATGATGTAGGACAGCTCGCCATCGTCATACTTGATCAGCGCGATGAAGGCGGTGCGGTTCGGATCGTATTCAATGCGCTCGACCGTGCCGACGACGTCGAACTTGCGGCGCTTGAAGTCGATGATGCGGTACGAACGCTTGTGACCACCGCCGATGAAGCGGGCGGTGATGCGACCGTGATTGTTGCGGCCGCCCGACTTGGTCAGGCCTTCGGTCAGACCCTTGACGGGCTTGCCCTTGTAAAGACCCGAGCGGTCGACGATGACCAGCTGACGGGTGCTGGGCGTTACCGGGTTGAATTTTTTCAGTGCCATTGTTCTGTCCTCGCGGCCTTGCTCAGAGACCCGTCGCGACGTCGATCGACTGACCATCGGCCAGCGTCACAACCGCCTTCTTGACGTCGCTCTGGCGGCCAACCGTGCCACGGAAGCGCTTGATCTTGCCCTTGCGGACAAGCGTGTTCACGGCCATCACCTTGACGCCGAACAGCGCTTCGACGGCGGCCTTGATTTCCGGCTTCGACGCCTTCTTGGCGACGTTGAAGACGACCTTGTTCTGCTCGGAGGCCATGGTCGACTTTTCGGTGATCGCCGGCGAGACGATCACGTCGTAATGACGAAGGTCGGTCATTTAAAACGCTCCTCGAGAGCCTCGACGGCGGCCTTCGAAAGGACCAGCGTGCCGCGGCGCAGAATGTCGTAGACGTTGATGCCCTGGATGGGCAGCACGTCGATGTTGGGGATGTTCGTCGCCGCCAGCTTAAAGTTCTTGTCAAGCTCGGCGCCGCCGATCAGCAAAGCGTTGGTCAGGCCCAGCGTCGCGAAATTCGCGATCAGCGCCTTCGTCTTGGCCTCGGTCAGCTTCAGCTCGTCGATGATGATGATCGACGCGCTCTTGGCCTTGGCCGAGAGAGCATGCTTGAGGCCGAGAGCACGAACCTTCTTCGGCAGTTCGTGCTCGTGGCTGCGAACGACCGGCCCGTGGGCCTTGCCGCCGCCGCGGAACTGCGGAGCGCGTGCCGAATGGTGACGGGCGCGGCCCGTACCCTTCTGCTTGTACATCTTGGCGCCGGTGCGCGCGATCTCGGCGCGACCCTTGGTCTTGTGCGTGCCCTGCTGCTTCTTGGCAAGCTGCCAGCGCACGACGCGCTGCAGGATGTCTTCGCGCGGATCAAGGCCGAAAATCTCGTCGGAGAGTTCCACCTTGCCGGCGTCCTTGCCGCCCAGCGTTGTGATCTTGAGATCCATTATTCCGCTCCCTCTGTGGCCGGAGCCTCGTTCTTGGCGCCACTTTCGGCAGCAACGGCGCGGATCGCGGCAGGCTTCGGCGCATTGGCCGGCAGTGCCACCTTGGCCGCATCGCGGACCAGGATCCAGGCGCCCTTCGATCCGGGAACCGCACCGCGGATCAGGATCAGGCCGCGGTCGGCGTCGGTCGATACGATCTCGACATTCTGCGTGGTGACGCGGGTGTCGCCCATGTGGCCAGCCATATGCTTGCCCTTGAACACCTTGCCCGGGTCCTGACGCTGGCCGGTCGAACCGTGCGTACGGTGCGAAACCGAGTTACCGTGCGTTGCACGGCCACCGCCCATGTGGTGGCGCTTGATGACGCCCTGAAAGCCCTTGCCGATCGTCGTGCCCGTCACATCGACCTTCTGGCCGGCGACGAAGTGCTCGACAGTGATCTCGGCGCCGACATCGATCATGTTGTCGGCGGAGACGCGGAACTCGGCGACCTTCGCCTTCGGCTCGACGGAAGCGGTCGCGAAATGGCCGCGCATCGCCTTCGACGTGTTCTTCACCTTGGCAAGGCCAACGCCGAGCTGAACGGCGGTGTAGCCATTCTTCTCTTGCGTGCGCTGGGCCACGACCTGGCAGTTCTCCATCAGGAGAACGGTGACGGGAACATGTTCCCCGGCATCGTTGTAGATGCGGGTCATTCCCACCTTCTTTGCAATCACACCTGAACGCATCGGTTCAATTCCTTTAGAGTTCCGGGCCAGGGGCACCGCCCCTTACCGCGCTCTCATTCCCTTAGAGCTTGATCTCGACGTCGACGCCGGCGGCCAGATCGAGCTTCATCAAAGCATCGACCGTCTGCGGAGTCGGATCGACGATGTCGAGCAGACGCTTGTGCGTGCGCATCTCGAACTGCTCGCGGCTCTTCTTGTCGACGTGAGGCGACCGGTTGACCGTGAACTTTTCGATCCGCGTCGGCAGCGGAATGGGGCCGCGGACGTTTGCGCCGGTACGCTTGGCCGTCGACACGATTTCCTTCGTCGAGGCGTCGAGCACGCGGTGGTCAAACGCCTTAAGGCGGATGCGGATATTCTGTCCGTTCATGCGTCACTTCCTTGTTCTGGCGCGGCGCGGGCAACTCCCGCGCCCGCGACAGATCGGTTTAAGTCCAAATTACTCTTTGATGGTGACGACGATGCCGGCACCGACGGTGCGGCCGCCTTCACGGATAGCGAAGCGCAGCTTCTCTTCCATGGCGATCGGCACGATCAGCTCGACATCGACCGTGATGTTGTCGCCCGGCATCACCATCTCGGTGCCTTCCGGCAGCGACACGATGCCGGTCACGTCGGTCGTGCGGAAGTAGAACTGCGGACGGTAGTTGGTGAAGAACGGCG
>NZ_JAMYUI010000050.1:0-15977 GCF_040322895.1 Mesorhizobium sp. M0088 | reverse complement strand
AACACCCGCCCGGGGCGTTTAGCAAAAAGTGGTTTTGGGGCTACCATCCCCCCCGGCCCATCACACCCGGCTGTATGGCGCAGGCGCTGCCCGGCACGCCTCTCCCCACCGCGCTCTTTCCATTTTGGCCAGGAAATCCCATATTCGGGACATGGCCAAATCTCCCGCTCAGAAAACGCCGCCGACGGCGAACGACGACCGCGCCGCGCCGAAGCGGCGCAGTCCGCTGACCGATTTCCTCGACGCTTCGGAGCCGCTGCACAGAGGCGGCTTCGCCGAGATGCCGCAGCCGGAGCTCTCTGGCACGCCGCTGACCGGTTCGATCGCGGATTGGGCCGAGCAGATCGAGCAGGAGGCCGAGAAGGAAGGGCGTCTTGCCGGCAAGGGCGACGGCGGCAAATCGCCGAAGCCGTCGAAGAAGATACCCGAGCGTTCAAGCTCGCCGGGACGCAGTTCGCGCGGCACCTCGATGGGTGGGGCGGCGTCAGCCAGGGAGCGCACCGCCGCCGGCCTCAATCCGGTCGCCGGCCTCG
Source organism: Mesorhizobium sp. M0088 (assembly GCF_040322895.1). Classification (NCBI taxonomy): domain Bacteria; kingdom Pseudomonadati; phylum Pseudomonadota; class Alphaproteobacteria; order Hyphomicrobiales; family Phyllobacteriaceae; genus Mesorhizobium; species Mesorhizobium sp. M0088. The sequence goes on along the minus strand of NZ_JAMYUI010000050.1, from coordinate 15,444 downwards.
ACATCTCGCTGGAAGACGCCGAGACGATGGCTTCGGGCAGCGTCACCGCGACGGTGGCGGCACTGTCGGCGCTGATCGAATCCGGCAATCCGCTGCACAAGGACGGTGTGCTGTGGACGCCGCACCGCCCTGCCCGCCCGGAAAAGTCCGAAGGCGGCATTGCCATCAAGATGGTGTCGGACTTCGAACCAGCCGGCGATCAGCCGACCGCGATCAAGGATCTGGTCGAAGGCGTCGACAACAACGACCGGACCCAGGTGCTGCTCGGCGTCACCGGCTCCGGAAAAACCTTCACCATGGCCAAGGTGATCGAGGAGACGCAGCGCCCTGCCTTGATCCTGGCGCCGAACAAGACGCTGGCGGCGCAGCTCTATTCCGAGTTCAAGAAATTCTTCCCGGAAAACGCCGTCGAGTATTTCGTCTCCTACTACGACTATTACCAGCCGGAAGCCTACGTCCCGCGCACCGACACCTTCATCGAGAAGGAATCCTCGATCAACGAGCAGATCGACCGCATGCGCCATTCGGCGACGCGTTCGCTGCTCGAGCGCGACGACGTCATCATCGTCGCCTCGGTGTCCTGCATCTACGGTATCGGCTCGGTCGAAACCTATACGGCGATGACCTTCCAGATGCAGATCGGCGACCGGCTCGACCAGCGCGCGCTGCTCGCCGATCTCGTCGCCCAGCAGTACAAGCGCCAGGACATCAATTTCGTTCGCGGCTCGTTCCGCGTGCGCGGCGACACGATCGAGATCTTCCCGGCCCACCTGGAAGACCGCGCCTGGCGCATCTCGATGTTCGGCGACGAGATCGAGCAGATCACCGAGTTCGACCCGCTGACCGGCCAGAAGACCGGCGAGCTGAAAAGCGTCAAGATCTACGCCAATTCGCACTATGTGACGCCGCGCCCGACGCTGAACCAGGCGATCAAGTCGATCAAGGAAGAGCTCAAGCACCGGCTGGTCGAACTCGAGCGGGCCGGCCGCCTGCTTGAGGCGCAGCGGCTGGAACAGCGCTGCCGCTTCGACCTCGAGATGCTGGAAGCCACCGGCTCCTGCGCCGGCATCGAGAACTATTCGCGCTATCTCACCGGCCGCCAGCCGGGTGATCCGCCGCCGACGCTGTTCGAGTACATTCCCGACAACGCGCTGGTCTTCATCGATGAAAGCCATGTCACCGTGCCGCAGATCGGCGGCATGTATCGCGGCGACTTTCGCCGCAAGGCGACACTGGCCGAATACGGCTTCCGTCTGCCGTCCTGCATGGACAACCGGCCGCTGCGCTTCGAGGAATGGGATGCCATGCGTCCGCTTTCGGTCGCCGTCTCGGCGACCCCTGGCGGCTGGGAGATGGAGCAGGCCGGCGGCGTCTTCGCCGAGCAGGTCATCCGCCCGACCGGCCTGATCGATCCGCCGGTCGAGGTTCGCCCGGCCAAGACCCAGGTCGACGATGTCGTCGGCGAAATCCGTGACACCACCAAGGCCGGCTACCGCACGCTGGTGACGGTGCTGACCAAGCGCATGGCCGAGGACTTGACCGAATATCTGCATGAGCAAGGCATCCGCGTGCGCTACATGCACTCGGACATCGACACGCTGGAACGCATCGAGATCCTGCGCGATCTGCGCCTCGGCGCCTTCGACGTGCTGGTCGGCATCAACCTGCTGCGCGAAGGCCTCGACATTCCCGAATGCGGCTTCGTCGCCATTCTCGACGCCGACAAGGAAGGTTTCCTGCGCTCGGAAACCTCGCTGATCCAGACCATCGGCCGCGCCGCCAGAAACGTCGACGGCAAGGTCATCCTCTATGCCGACCAGGTGACCGGCTCGATGGAACGGGCGATGGCCGAAACCAACCGCCGCCGCGAAAAGCAGGTGGAGTGGAACGAGGCCAACGGCATCACCCCGGAATCGGTCAAATCGCGCATCTCCGACATCTTGGATTCGGTCTACGAGAAGGACCACGTCCGCGCCGACATCTCGCAGTTCACCGACAGTGCCGGCGCCATGATGGGCAACAACCTCAAGGCCCATCTCGACGCGATGGAAAAGCAGATGCGCGATGCCGCAGCCAATCTCGACTTCGAAAAGGCGGCCCGCATCCGCGACGAGATCAAGCGTCTGCGAGAGATAGAATTGTCCATCTCCGAAGACCCACTGGCCAAATACGCCGATATGGAAAGTCCTGCCTCAGGCCGCGAAAAGGGCAAGCACAACAAGGGCGTGGCCAAACATCGGACAGCAGAGGAACAGGAGCGTTTCCGCAAGCTCGACGCGGCGCGTGCCGCAGAAGAGGCGGCCAAGGCTGCCCGGCCCAACCTCTTCCGCAAGCCTGACCTCGACGAGATGGGCGCCGATGGCGCCGTACCAGTGAAAAAACCGCTGTTTTCAAAACCCTCGATCGACGACATGGGTCCGGGCACCGACATGCCGACGCCGGCCGGCGCGGTGTCACGCTCGCTGTTCAAGAAACAGTCGGCCGAAGAGGCGCACGGCTCCGACTTCGGCATTCCCGGCGACGTCACCAAGCCACTGTTCAAGAAGAACTCGCTCGATGAAATGACTGTACGGCGGACGGAAAAGCCGGTCGAAGGAAAAGTGCCGGCCAAGCCGCAGCCAATCTCCCCCCAAGTGGGGGAGATGCCCGGCAGGGCAGAGGGGCGCGCGAAGGAACGCGACGATTCCGCTAAGCCAATCGTTCGCCAGCGCGCCGGCATCGGCTCATACGAGGATCCAAGCGACGCACGCCGCGACAAACGCCGGCCGGGGAAGACGGGACGGCCGGGGAAGTAGGTTCAAATTATTCGAAATGCCGGCGGGACAGCGCCCCCCTCTGTCCTGCCGGACATCTCCCCCACGAGGGGGGGAGATTGGCAGCTTCACCGCATCGCTCCCTCCTGGGCCGCCCCCTTGCCACCAGCCTCGCCTTTGGTGTAATCGCTCCGCACACTCGAACGTCTCGAAAGGAGGGCTCACGTGTTTACGTTTCATCGTCACCATCGTCAGCGTGGCCCGATTTCTGCCCTGCGAGCTTGCTTGCAGGGCTGACCAGGGACGGTCCGGGTTTTTCCCGCTTCGATTTTTTGGTCTGCCCTTCGTGGTGTTGCAACGCCGAGCCTGATGGCCAGCACGCGCACCGTCAAAGTGGACCGGAGATGTCTCCGGCAAGACCAGAGAAATCAAAATGGCCCTGATCAGCCTCAAATCCCTCGGCGTCACCATGAGTGCGCCGCTGTTTGCCAATCTCGACCTCACCATCGGCTCCGGCGACCGGCTCGGCATTGTCGCCGCCAATGGCCGCGGCAAGTCGACCTTGCTGAAATGCCTGACCGGCGAGATGGAGCCGACCTCCGGTGACATCACCCGCACGCGCGGCCTGCGCGTCGGTCATGTCGAGCAATCCATTGCCCCGGCCCTTCTCACCCGCAGCTTCCATCAGGTGGTGGCCGACGCCTTGCCGCCCGAGCAGGCTGAAAGCGAGCTGTGGCGCGTCGACGTGGTTCTCGATTCACTCGATGTGCCGGAGCCGATGCGCGAGCGGCCAATGCAGGCGCTGAGCGGCGGTTGGCAGAGACTGGCGCTGATCGCCCGCGTCTGGGTGACAGATCCGGACGTGCTGCTGCTCGACGAGCCGACCAACCATCTCGACCTTGCTCGCATCAGCCAGTTGGAAACCTGGCTCAACGCATTGCCGCGTGAGGTGCCGGTCGTCATTGCCAGCCACGACCGCGCCTTTCTCGACGCCGCCACCAACCGGACGCTGTTCCTGCGCCCGGAACAGTCGCCCGTGTTTGCCTTGCCCTATTCCCGCGCCAGGCGGGCGCTCGACGAGGTCGACGCCTCGACCGAGCGCAAGTTCCAGCGCGACATGAAGGTGGCGCAGCAATTGCGCCGGCAGGCGGCCAAGCTCAACAATATCGGCATCAATTCAGGCAGCGACCTGCTGACGGTCAAGACCAGGCAACTCAGCCAGCGGGCCGAAAAACTGGAGGAAGCGGCGAACCCGGCGCATCGCGAGAAGTCGGCGGGTGCCATAAAACTGGCCAATCGCGGCACCCACGCCAAAGTGCTGATCACGCTCGATGACGCGGCTGTCGAAACACCCGATGGCACGCTGCTGTTTCGGACCGGCAAGCGCCACATCTGCCAGGGCGACCGCATCGTGCTGCTAGGCCGCAACGGCGTCGGCAAGTCGCGCTTCGTCACCCTGATCCGCAATGCCATTGTCGAACCGGACACGGTGCGGAATGTGAAGGTGACGCCGTCGACGGTGCTCGGCTACAGCGACCAGGCGCTGTCGGGCATCAGCGGCGACGACACGCCGCTGGCGATGGTCTCGCGGCGCTACGATGTCGGCGAGCAGCGCGCACGGTCGTTGCTGGCCGGTGCTGGCGTGGTCATCGAGATGCAGGAGAAAAAGATCGGCGTGCTGTCCGGCGGCCAGAAGGCACGGCTGATGATGCTGGCGCTGAGGCTCGCCAATCCCAACTTCTATCTGTTGGACGAGCCGACCAACCACCTCGACATCGACGGCCAGGAAGCGCTGGAAGCGGAACTCCTGGCGCATCAGGCAAGCTGCGTGCTCGCCTCGCACGACCGCTCCTTCATCCGCGCCATCGGCAACCGCTTTTGGCTGATCGACAAACGAAAGCTGACCGAAGTCGAGGACCCCGAGGAGTTCTTCCGCTCAGTGGCCGAAACGGCAGGATGAGGCCAACGGAGGTCGACTGGCATGTAAATTATTTGCTTACAGACCTTGTTTTTTGTAAGCAATCTGTTTACATATATCGATGATCAAGTCCTTCAAGAACAAGGCGCTGTCGGACCTCTTTCAAACTGGAAAGACCGGCAAGATCGACGCCAAGATGCACAAGCGCATTCTTGTCCGGCTTGACCGCCTGGAAGCTTCGGAGAAGCCGGAGGAAATGAACCTTCCCGGCTTCGATTTCCACCCGCTGAAAGGCTTCGATCCAATCCGCTACATGGTCCACGTCAACGGTCCGTGGTGCATCACATTCGAGTTCGACGGCAAGGACGCTGCCCGCGTCGATTTCGAGCAATATCACTGAGGCGGCCAGACTGGAGAAGTTCGACTTATGACCGTGCACGAGCCGACGCGTCCTATTGAGCGTTGTCCCTCCCACCCGGGAGCGCTGCTTGAGGACATTATCCCGGCAACTGGAAAGACCAAGGTGGAAATTGCAAATCTGCTCGGGATCTCCCGGCAGCAGCTCTATGACATCATCCGCGAAAAGAAGCCGGTTTCGCCGGCTGTGGCCGCTCGCCTCGGGAAGCTGTTCGGCGACGGCGCCGCGATCTGGCTTCGAATGCAAGCGGCTTTCGATGCTTGGCACGCAGAGCGTGAAGTTGATGTTTCAGCGATCCCCACGCTCAGGGTTGCGTAGGTCCGCACGGCAGCATTCGGACAGACCATCAGACGCCGCGATAAAAAATCTCGACGGTCTGTCGGATAGCCTCAGCCCATCGCGTCCTTGGGATGCCGACACGATGATGCCGGCGCCAACCCAGGGAGAATTATCATGTCGGTTCTTTCATCCATCGGTCGCGTCGCAACCCGGTATGCGGCAGCGCGCGCTCGTCACCGCAGCGAGCGCATCCTGCTTTCGCTGCCGGCCTCGCTGCGCAAGGATATCGGCTTTCCGGACGTCTTCGACGCGCAGAACGGCCGCCGCCCCTGACCTCGCGAGGCGCCAGTCAGTCATGCGTATCACCTGAAAGCGGTGTCGCCTGCATCGATGCGCGTTTTTCGAAAGCCTCGAACCAGTGCGTCAGCCGCGCCCGCGAGCGAAAAGACGGCAGGTGGCGGAACGCCATCCAGGACAGCGTGGTGGCCAAGGCGATGTGGCCGACATGGAGCGGTGCCTCGTCGTCCAGCGTGCTTTCGATCCAGTCGTAGCTCGCCTCGATCTTTTCCCGGTATCCGTCGGCGAGAGCGCTATAACGCAGCTTTTCGGGTCTCCTTTCTGTCTCCCAGCGCAAAGCGATGCCTGTCTGCGCGAGGCCCTGGGCGACCGACTGAAGCCGCAGCGCCTGCCAGCGCGCCTCGCCGTCCTGCGGCAGCAGCTTGCGGCCGTCATGCAGTGTGTCGAGATAGGCGCAGATGACATCGGAATCGAAGATCGGCGACGCATTTGGCCGCAACAGCACCGGCACCTTGCCAAGCGGATTTTCGGCGTAGACATCGGCGTTGCGCAGGGTCGGACTGGTCTCATGATGGATGACCTCCAGCCGATCGGCAATGCCGGCCTCATGGGCAAAGACGAGCGCCTTGCGCGCGAAGGGTGAGTGGGTCTGATAGTAGAGGATCATTGTCGTCCCGGGGTTGAAGAGGCGTTCGCGTGATCCATCTGTTCTAGCCTGCGAGCCGAGAGAATTGCGCTCTGATTGGGCGCCGCCGACGCAAGTTCGTTTCACGCCTCTCGCTCGAGCCCGCGGCTGTCCGGGATTATCAAGGGCCGACCGCCAAAAAAAATTCGCCGCCATGTAGGATCGCCGCCGTCCGATCCGTCCTATGGCTCGCAAGGCCAAACGCAAAGAGGAACAACAAATGACTGATCAGACCCCCGTTCAGCCCGCGGCCAAAGTGCTCGGCGGATTGACCCCCTATCTGCAGCTGGATGGCGCCTTAAAGGCTGCCGAATTCTACAAGAAGGCCTTCGGCGCGGAGCAGGTCTTTGCCTACCCGGCGGACGAAAAAGGCCGCACCATGCACATTCACCTCCACATCAATGGCTCGACCCTCATGCTCTCCGATTTCTATCCGGAAAACGGAATGCCCGCCGTCAAGCCGCAGGGTTACACCATGCAGCTTCACCTCGGCAGCGACGACATCGAAGCCTGGTGGAAGCGCGCCGTCGATGCCGGCTGCGAAGTCGCCGTGCCGCTCCAGGTCATGTTCTGGGGCGATCAGTGGGGCAATATGCGCGACCCGTTCGGCGTCGAATGGGCGATGAACGCGCCGGTGAAGAAAGCCTGATCTGCCGCCGATGGCCCGAGCCCCTCACCGGCCGGCGCCGGTGAGGCCCTGTGAACTTCCAGGAGGAGATCCAAAATGTCCTATGTCGATGGTTTCGTACTTGCCGTATCCAAGGCAAAACTCGATGACTACAAGAAGCTGGCCAACCTCGCAGGGCCTATCTGGAGGGAACATGGCGCGCTCGCCTATGTCGAATGCATCGGCGACGACGTGCCCTATGGCGAGGTCACGTCCTTCCCGCGTGCCGTGCAGGCCAAGGACGACGAGATCGTCGTCTTCGCCTGGGCCGTCTATGAGTCGCGGGAGAGCCGCGATGCCGTCATGGCCAAGGTGATGGCAGATCCCCGCTTGAAGGCCGATTGGGCGGACATGCCGTTCGACGGCAAGCGCATGATCTTCGGTGGCTTCAAGCCATTCATTGAGCTTTGAGCAGCCGGTAGCAGATTAGAAGAAGCCTCTCAGCTTCGTCATCCTAGGCGAAGCAGGAGCGAAGCTCCGTCGCGAAGACCCTAGGATGACGACGCGGCTGCTTAGGCCAATCTCTAAGGCCACGATCTGCTAGATAGCGTTGCGCTAATCCAGCTTGTCGAGCAGCGGCTTGAGCCGGTCTCCATAGCGCTTCCACAGATCGACCGACCCTTGATACATCGGCTGGCGCACCTGTGCGGCTGAAGCCGTGCGAACCGGTCGGTCGGTCTCGTGGAACGATAGAGCCGCGTCGTCCCAGGGCAGACCGAGATGAGCGATCAATGCCCGCGTCTGTCCTTCCTGGTCGGCGACAAAATCCTCGTAGCGTACATCATGCACGACGCCCGGCAGCACCGTGTGCCAATGCTTCATGATGTCGGTGTAGAGATTGTGGAAGTCGGCGAGCTCACCGAGATCGTAGCCATAGCGATGGCTGTCGCCGCGGAAATGCACCTTGTAGATCGACAGGCAGGTGGCCGCCGCATCGCGCGCGCAGTGGATGATCCTGGCCTTCGGCATCATCATGTGGATGAAGCCGACCAGCAGGAAGTTGCCTGGCATTTTGTCGGTGACGTGACGCATGTTCGGATAGCGGGCATGCAGCATGTCGAGATAGGCTTGCCCTGCCTCGGCAAAATCCGCATCGCCCATATCCGATACGCCCCATGGGAAGCCACCCGGCATGGTCGCCGGGAACTGCCTGCCGACCGCCTTCTTCAAGATGCTGAGCTCGCCTGCGCCGTAGACCTGCGGATGGCTGGCAATGATCTGCTCGACCAGCGTCGTGCCCGAACGCGGCATGCCGACAATGAAGATCGGCGTGTCGTCGCTGATTGAGCTGGGCCTGTGCTTCTCGAAGAAGCCGGCATCGAAGGTGGCCTTCATCGCCTCGAACTCGGCCCGCGTCCTGGCCTGGTCGTAGTTGATGCTTTTGCGGCGGATCGCATTGCCTTCGGCGAAATAGTCGAAGGCCCGGCCATAATCCCTGAGATCGTCATTCGCCTTGCCGAGTCCGAAGGACAGCTGCATGCGTGCCAGGCTGTCCTGCGGCGCTTTGGCATGCTGGGCTTCCATGCCCCCAAGCTCGCTGTCGCGATCCTTCTGGCGCTTGACCTGCGTCAGCATCAGCCAGGCTGTGGCCATGGCGGGGTTGATCGCCAACGCCTGCCGGAACAGGTCGACCGCCTCGTCGAGCTTGCCCTTTTCCATCAGCCCGACGCCGAGCCCGTGCAGCAGGTCGGCATCCTTGGGGCGTATCGCCAGCGCTTCGCGGAAGACGGCGAGCGCCTCATCCAGCCGCCCGGCTTCCTGCAGGGTTTCGGCAAGCCCGATGCGGGCGCGCACGTGAAATGGGTTGCGTGCAACCGTGCCGCGATAAATCTCTTCGGCCTCTTCGAACTGGCCGACCTGCTTCAGCGATGAGCCGAGATTGTCGCGCGCCGCGAGCTGGTCCGGCCGCAGATCCACCGCACCGCGGAAGAAATCGATGGCCGCAGCAGGGCGGCCGAGGTCGCGCATCACCGTACCGAAATTGTTGAGGAAATCGGGATTCGTCGGCTGCAGGCTCACCGACCGTTCGATGAGATCCAGCCCTTCTTCGCTGCGCCCGGTCTGGTGCAGCAGCAGTCCCAGGAAATGCGCCGCGGCCGCATGCTTGGGCTGACGCGCCAGCACCTGCCGGTAGATCGTCTCAGCCTCTTGCCGGCGCCCCGCCTGATGCAGTTGCAACGCCTGCTGCACATACTGGTCGAGGCCCAGCGGCGGCTGTCCGCCTGCGCCAGACCTGGCTCCCGCACCCGCCGCTCGTCTTTGATCTCTGTTGATGGGAAACCTGCCGTGTTTTATCCGCCTGTGGCGATCTAGGCCATTGGCGCGCCAGGTTCAAGGCTTCGCTTGCTGTCTCGTCCTTTCGTCGGTGCGGAAAGATCAAATCAGGCGATTGGTCTCGGCAACCTGCCTGGCACGCCGAACCGTTCCATCGGTGTCGGCGATCCTTCGCTTTGCCGCCTCGTCACTTCTGACAGTCAGCCGCGGCGACAGGACAACCATCGGCTTTGCCATTACCGGCTTTGCGACCGGCGTGATCGTTGCGGGGGTGCCTGTTGGCGTCTTTACGGACATCTCGAGGTCTCCTTCTTCAACTCACAAGAAAAATGAAAATACCGGGAGAATTATTCCCGCTAAGCTTCAAACAGTTTTTGAATTGTACGAATTTGTATCATCATTTTTCTGATAGTTACAGCGCGCAATTTTTTGAATGAAGCCCATTTTTATTTTAAAACGCCTTGATTAAATTACAACAAAGACCTATCTGTGCAGGATCGCTTTGGGCCAGAATTGGCATCTCGCGGCGTCAGAGGTTCTCGGCCCGCCAATCTCATTCCAAATCATCGATACCGGGCGCGCGGCATATTCGCTCCGCGCGACCATTCTCTTTCTTCGAAAGACCGACATGAACACCGGAACCGTGAAGTTCTACAATGGTCAGACCGGCTTCATTCAGCCGACCGATGGCGGCAAGGACGTCTTTGTCCATGTCAGCGCACTGGAGCGCGCCGGCTTCCCCGGCCTCGCCGAAGGCCAGAAGCTGCAGTTCGAGTTGGAGCGTGACACCAAGGGCCGCGAGTCGGCCGCCAATTTGCAATTGATCTGATCCGGCCGAATTCGATGAACGCTGACCACGGATGTACTGGCAGCTCTCGAAAGCGGCTTATTTCCAGCGACTGCCGGAAATAGGAAAGCGGGGCTCGTCCCCGCTTTTTTGTTTTCAGGACCGCTGCTTTGCATAGGTAAGACAATGCCGGACCGCACCACCCACTCCATCGCGCACTTCACCGCACCTTTCGTGCTCGGCGGACTGGAAGGGCAGCTGCCGGCCGGCGACTACGACATCGACCACGACGAAGAGCTGATCGAGGGCATGTCGCGGCTTGCCTGGCGCCGCGTCGCCACTTTCATCCATCTGCCGGCAAGGGCAGCGAAAAACCCGCCCACCAGCCAGCTTGTCGCCATCGATTACCTCGAACTCGAAACAGCGCTGAAGCGCGACAGGGAGAATGCAGCATGATCCGTTTCCAGCAGAATGCGCGCCCGCGCACCGACACACCCGCGCACCAGTTTTCGATCGGTCAGACCGTGCGCATGAAGAGCCGCACCGGCCTCGTTCAGAAGACCGCCGAACTGTTCCAGATCAAGAGCAGGCTGCCGGTCAAGGATGGTTCGCCGCAATACCGCATCCGCAGCGAGCAGGAGACCTATGAGCGGGTCACCACCGAAGACAATCTCGAACCGGCAGATCCGGTTGTTGCCGACAACCCCGTTGTTGCCAGCAACCCGCTCGTCTGAGACCCCACCGCCAAGCCAACACTGAAGCAGGAGCACGACATGTCCAAAGGTCAACAGCGAAGCAACCGCGAGACACGCAAGCCGAAGAAGGACAAGGTCGTGGCAAAGCCCGCCTCCCCGTTCGGTTCGTCGGTCAAGCAGGCGGAGAGCAGCTTGAAGCCGAAGTCGAAAGGCTGACAAACTGGAGGGCGCGCCTCGTGCGCCCTTTCCGTCGTCCTCTGTGAGGTGGCGAATTGACTGGACAGGCCTGCGCAATGCTCTGCCACGGAGGCGCGCTTGAATTTCGTCATCGAGTTCTACCGGTCGCGCGACGCCGACGAAGCCACTCTCGACAAGGTATCGCTGGAGGCGCCGAACCTGCGCGCCGCGCTGCAGGGCGCCACCGCGCTGTTCCACACGCTGGCCATGCCGCAAATCCCCGATCGCTTGCGCATCTGCGACGACAATGGCAGCGAGCTTTACGCCGGCCCAGCCGACGGCGCCTATCCGGTTTAGAGCAGCGGTGCTGCCCCACGACTCCATTAAAGTTCACGTAAGATCGAGGCCCTAATATCCGCCTGAACCGGGCCGCTGCCGCGATTGGTGGCCGAGACGTTGCGGGCGATCACCCACGATCGCCGCTCATACCCGAAAGCAGGAGGCGCATGGACAGGTCGCGCATCATCGTGACGGCGGTGGTGTTGGCCATGCTGGGCGCCATCTTGCCAATCGCAGCTATGTTTCATCTCGCTTGGATTCAGGCCGTCCAAAAGGAACATGGGCGGCTGCAGCTGTTCGCCAGCCGCGCCATCGCCAGGGCCGACATCTCGCTCAACGATGCGACCGCCGCCTTGCGGCAGATCGACCAGTTCACCGGCATCCGCTGTTCGGCGGACCATATAGCCCGTATGCGGCAACTCACCATCAACACGCGCCCGATCGAAGAAATGGGCTATTTCGAAAACGGCCTGCTCAAATGCTCTTCCTGGGGACCGACCGAAGGGCGCGTTGCGCAATCCACCCCTGACTTCACCACCAGGGACGGCATTGCCGTCACCGCCCGCATGCAGCCGGTGATGAGCGAGGACCATTTTCTGATGGCGCTGCGATACAGGGATCACAACGTCCTTGTCGATCCGGTACGCTTTGTCGACGTCATCGTCGATCCCGGTGTCCAGATCGCCTTGACGACGCAAACGGGCATCCTGCTTGGCGCGCTGAATAGCCCGAATCCTGCCCGTATCGAGAAGATCGTCGCCGGCCCCAGCGAAGGCATCGATGACGATCTCCTGTTTGCCGCGGCGCGCGGGACGGACTGGATTGCTGTCGCCACCGAACCGACAAGCCAGATCCTGGGCAGCGTTCGCAAGCAGCAATTCATGCTGCTCCCGCTCGGCGCCTTCATGGCTGCCTTCATCATCGGCGTGGTTGTGTGGCTGTCACGAAGGCGGCTTTCGCCCTTGGGAGAATTGCAGATCGCCGTGCGCAAGCACGAATTCATCGTCCACTATCAGCCGATCGTCGAGCTCAGGACCGGCAATTGCATCGGCGCGGAAGCGCTGGTGCGCTGGAAGCGGCCGAATGGCTCCCTGGTCCGGCCCGATCTCTTCATTCCGCTGGCGGAAGAGAGTGGCCTGATCACAGCGATCACCGATCAGGTCATTGCGATGGTTGTGTTCGACCTGAACAAGCTCCTGGTCGCCGATCGCTCGCTTCACATCGCCATCAATCTCAGCGCAACCGATGTCGGCACCGCGCGGGTCCTGCCTATTATCGAAAAGGCGTTGCAGCACACCGGAATCCGGCCCCAGCAAATCTGGCTCGAGGCCACGGAGCGAGGTTTCGTCGATATCAACTCGGCGCGTTCGACGCTCATTCGTGCCCGCGAACTGGGGCACGCAGTGGCAATCGACGACTTCGGCACCGGCTATTCCAGCCTGTCCTATCTCGAGGGGCTGCCGCTCGATGCGCTCAAGATCGACAAATCGTTCATCGATACGATCAGCACGAATTCCGCCACCAGTTCCGTCACCCCGCATATCATCGACATGGCCAAGACACTGAAGCTGAAGATCGTTGCCGAGGGCGTGGAAACGCAGGCGCAGGCCGACTATCTCGCCGAGCGCGACGTCGACTACGGCCAGGGCTGGCTTTTCGCCAGACCCATGCCTGCGTCCGAGTTCATCGCCTACTGTCGCCAGGTGGAGCCGACGGCTTGACGCCTATCGTCCTCAACAAGGCGCAGCGTTCTCAGCACGGCCCGTGGCCAACGACGCGATAGTCCGCGGCGCGGGCTTCGCAGGAATTGGGGAAGGTGCGCATCTCGCCATGCCGGCGGCCGCAGACCGGAGCATATTCGCGGGTGCAGAACGTCTGCTCTTCACCGCCACCGCCACCGCCACCGCCACCGCCGCTGTCGCGGCACGGACCGTCGCGCACGATGCGGTAGCCAGCCCGGTCGGCAAGACAGGAATTGGCGAAGGTCTGGCGGTCGCCGCCGCGCCGGGCACAGACCGGCTCGTACTGCTTGCTGCAATATTGCGGCTCGGGCCGTGGCGGACGCGGGCGTGGCCCTGGTCCCTCATCGACGACAACGGTGCAGGCGGCAAGAATTGCCGACAGCAACAAGATGACAAAACCCTGCCGCGAAAAGATTGCCGCCAGAAATTTCATGATGATCTCCCACGATCGGTCCCCGGTTACCGATCCTCGCCATTCCCTTGCCAAATGCAACCCCCGTTTGAGCTCGGCAAACGATAACGGCGCCTGGACCGCAAGGGAGGTCAGCGCGCCGCGATGTCTGGCCCATTCGTGGCCCGGCTCTGGCCGATGACCCGGCCGGCAAGCAAGCCTATGCCGAGCCCATCGATGCTCAGGTCAGTCGATTGATGCGTCGGGATGCGCCAGTACGGCGGCCCGCGGCGGTATCTTGCAACCATCACGTTTCCGTGCGATAAATTCCGTGTTCGGGCATTTGCGACCCGGAGAGCGGAACGTTTTGGACGACCTTTCCCCGATACTGTGAATCTCTGACGGCCCCGTTTTCGGCGGGGGGTTTGACCATGCGCCAATGCATGACTGCCGAAGCAACCACCGGGAACTGCCCTTTGCGCCAGGCGGCGGGCGGGACCACCAAAGACTGAACGGGTGAAGGAGTTTCCCCAATGGCCCAGACCGGCACCGTTAAATTCTTCAACGCGACCAAAGGCTTCGGTTTCATCACGCCCGATGGTGGCGCCAAGGATGTGTTCGTCCATATCTCCGCGATCGAAGCCTCCGGCTTGCGCACGCTCGTCGACGGCCAGAAGGTCACCTTCGACGTCGAGCCGGACCGCATGGGCAAGGGCCCCAAGGCCGTCAACCTCCGCGCAGCCTGAGCCATCGGCGCGCCGCATGTCACTCGGACGTGCGACGGAGGCTCCATGCCTGCACCTGGCCTGGAGAGGGATCTGAATTTTGAAAGGCGCGGCGATCTTCGTCGCGCCTTTTCCTTATCGAAGGCGCGGGCCGGTGATGTCGCCCAAGCCGCCAGGTTCTGGGCAACGACTTGCATAAAAACAAAGACCCAAAGCGTGCCCCAACGTGCTTTAGACGCCCGCAAAACTTTCTCTTGCCGATGACGCTAAAATAAAGGACAAATTTCCACTCGGGCATTTGCCGGCCCGAGACTGGAGTTTATGGGACAAAGGAGCTTCCCATGCCGCAGACCGGCACCGTCAAATTCTTCAACCATGCCAAGGGCTTCGGCTTCATCACGCCCGATGATGGCGCGAAGGATGTTTTCGTCCATATTTCAGCCGTGCAGGCGTCCGGCCTTCCCGGCCTGGAGGATGGCCAGAAAGTGTCGTTCGACACCGAGCCGGACAAGCGCGGCAAGGGACCCAAGGCCGTCAACCTGTCGGTCGGCTGAGCCGGCTTGGACCGGCGATGGTTTTCGCTCCCTGGAGGGCGTGTGACCTTTGACGCCTGTTGTGAATAAATTCGTCGAAATCCGTTCAGCCCCCGTTCAGCCACGGTTGCATATTAGTCTTTGGTAAAGCCGGACCGCATCCCCGAAACTACACGGGCCGGCACGAAGGAGACCGAGATGAACCGAATTTTCAAGACCGCCGTCCTGGCCGCTGCCGTGGTCGCCACCACGCTTTCGGCCTTGCCCGCCGCCAACGCACGTGATTGGCGCCGCCATCATGGCCATCATGGCAACGGCGATGCCATTGCCGCCGGCGTGCTCGGCCTCGCGGCCGGTGCGCTGATCGGTGGCGCATTGGCCAATGACCGCCCGCCGCCCGACGCTGACCGCTACTACGATGACGGTTACTACGATCGTGACGTGGTGGTGCGCCCGGCCCCGGTCCGCCGTTACTATGCGGAGCCGCGGGTGGTCTACGCTGATCGTTATGCCGAGCCGTGGACGCGTGATTGGTACGAATACTGCTCGGACCGCTACCGCACCTTCAATTCCCGCACCGGCACGTTCACCGGCAATGACGGCGAACAGCATTTCTGCACGGCGAACTAAACCAGGGCTTCCCTGCCCCAACAGAAAAGCGCTGACCGCAAGGTCAGCGCTTTCAGACTGCTGACAAACCCCGTCGATTTTCGGCGGGGTTTTTTGTTATGTGATTGAAGTGTCTTGGACTGTTTGTGTCAGGA
>NZ_JAMYUI010000049.1:0-16142 GCF_040322895.1 Mesorhizobium sp. M0088 | reverse complement strand
CGATTCATGAGTGGTCCCCCTCAGAGACCCGTGAATCACAATCCCGCCGTCAGAGGAACCCCTTTTATGGGTCCCGACCCTAGTTAGGCCTCAGCACTCAGTGCGATGGGCCATTACATCCAAGCGGTTTGTTGTGGAACCTTCGAGTCGTCGTTTGGCTTTCGTTCCCGCTAGGCTGATCGAGGAGTGCTTAAGAACGGTCGTTGTTTCTGTCCCAGAAATGCCTAAAACAGAAATGGCTGAACACCTCGACATCACAGGCACTGCATGCGCAACAAGGCGCTTTTCCGAAATCTACAAAGGCTACTTCCGGCCTTTGAATCTGCCGCGCGGCTTAAAAGCTTCACCCTTGCGGGTGAGGAGATCGGCTTGTCCCAAAGCGCTGTAAGCAAGCAGATTATTGAGTTAGAAAATCGATTGGGTCAGCGTCTCTTTATTCGGTTGCATAAACGGATAGCTTTAACCTCGGCAGGAGATCGCCTGCTCAAGACTTATTCAATCGCCATTTCACAGGTTCTTGATGTGGTTGAGGATCTGATGCACGAGCGGTCGAGAGAACAAATCGTCTTATCGACGACTACCGGTATTGGTGCGTTCATGCTGCTGCCCAGGCTTGCCGAGATGCGCCAATGCTTTTTTGGCCATCAAATTTTTCTGATGACATGGGACCCCCGGGGAATAGAGCCGGCAGGTCAGTTTGATCTAGCGCTGATATACGGAGATCCGGATGTTGGCGGAATTGCAACAAGACCCCTTTTTACTGACGTCGTCACGCCAGTCTGTACACCAGAATTTCTCGCCAAGAGCGGACCGCTGCGTGAGGTGCGTGATCTCTTGGACTGCGAGCTGCTTTACACGCAGGCGCAGATCCCTTCCTGGGTCAGCTGGCGGCAATGGCTACGTGAGTTTGATCTAGAGCTACCGAAGAACTATCAGCCCATAGGCTTCAATAGCGATTACAATACGATACAAGCTTGCCTCGCAGGCGAAGGCATCGCCTTGGGGTGGCTACGTGGACTCAGTAACATGATGGAGTTGGGAAGGCTTGTGACGCCGCTGTCACAGTATTTGCCAACGGAAGACCGGTATCAACTGGCTTGGCCGGCCGACAAGTCACCCGAGTTTTCAATTGAGCCCTTTTACGAGTGGCTGGTCCGGCGATATGGCGGGATTGTTCCCTTTTATCCACCCACCAACCTCGCATAGGGCACACTCTCTGGCCAACGTTGGTCAAGCTGCTATCGCTTTAGGAATGGCAGCCCCGCCCCCGTCTGGATAGCCCGCAGCCACTTAAAGAGGATCTGCTTCGATCTGAGGCCCTTTGGCCTGCTGCGGGTTTTTCGGACACGAGGTTAAGCTAGCATAGCCTGTTCCTCGAACTCGATAGGGCTCAGGTATCCCATTGTCGAGTATCTCCGCCGAGGGTTGTAGAAGCGTTCGATGTAGTCGAATACGTCCGCCCTGGCGTCATCCCTCGTCCTGTAGACCTTCCGCGCGCTGCGCTCGGTCTTGAGCGACGAGAAGAAGCTTTCCATCGCGGCGTTGTCCAGACATTGCCCGACCGGCTCATCAAGCAGGTGATGCCGTGGCCGGCCATCAGGCGCTGGAACTGCTCGCCTTGCGATCCCTGGTCGGAATGATGCAGCAGGCTGTCGGGCCTCGGCGCCATATCGCCATGATGAGGGTGTCGGCCACGAGCTGCGCCGTCATCTCCGCCTTCATTGCCCAGCCGACAACACGGCGGGAGAAGAGGTCGACCACGGCGGCGACGTAGAGCCAGCCTTCTGCGGTCCAGATCTAGCTAGGTGAAGTCAGCGATCCACTTCTGGTTCGGTGCCGATGCCTCGAAGGCGCGGTCGAGGAGGTTGTCCGACACTGCCGCTCGCTCGCCGGTATCCTTCTCGCGGGCAGCCTGCGCCACCGAAACGCCCCGATCCCTCACCAGCCTCACCGCTTAAAGCTTGAACTCGCGGCTGAACTTCCGTCTGTGCATTCCCACTCTCCAACTCCGTTAAACACCTTATCTCGGTGTCCACGAAACCGGCAGCAGGCCACTCCATCCGACCTTGCATTCCGAGTAGGAATGCATCGGAATGATTTATTTCATTTGATCCCCTTAGGCGTATGCACCATCGTTGAGGCGCTTCACCGTGGCAAATGCCGCCCGGGCCGACCCAACGAGATCAACGACGAATGCGCATTATCTACACCTTTGGTCCTCGCCTGGCTCGCCGTAACTGGACCGTCGCCGGCATGCGCGGACGCCCCTTCGGCCTCCGGCAATTGCCCATCAGTTACGTGCCCTGTCGCACGAACCGTGCGGGATCCTATAGTCTTGGGCGAGTCCAGCAGTATAAGCAGACAAGAATTGGAGTATCATGACGGTAAAAATCGAGGTATCATCAATAACGGCCCGAAGCCGCTTCGCGCGACTTAGCTTCATATTACGTGTCGTCAATAACGCCTGTATATTCGTGAACATGTTTCTTATGGCACTGCTTAGCCGATCAAATTTGCTTGGAGATTTCCGAACGTGTTAATGCTGGAAAATTGGACCGACGTCTGCAGCGTGGACGAGATTGAGCAAGAAGGTGTCATCCGAGTCGATCACGCCGGTAAAACTTATGCGGTCTACCGGTCTGCTGACGATCGGTATTACGCAACGGACGGACTTTGCACCCATGAACGGGTGCATCTCGCCGATGGTTTGGTCATGGGAGATGAAATCGAGTGCCCCAAACATATGGGCCGTTTCAGCTATGTGACGGGCCAGATAAAGGGCCCGCCGGTCTGCGTTAATCTCACAACTCATCCGGTCAAAGTAGAAGGTGGGCGCGTCTACATCGGTGTCTGCTAGGGCTAGACAAAAATGAAGGTGGACTAACAATGGCAACGAACGATATCGTGGCAACTCGAAACAAGGGGAGAAATGCAGACAAGGAGCGCCGGACCGAATGGCAGCCGGATCGTTTACTGCGATCTCCACCAAAACTGTGGCCGATCCGCCCGGTTGGAATCGTGAAGTGGTTGTACCACTATCTCATACCGTGGAATCTGGTCTACCTAGCGGTTTCCGTCGTTGTTATGGTCTACCTGACGCCAAGCATGGAAACGATGA
Source organism: Mesorhizobium sp. M0088 (assembly GCF_040322895.1). Classification (NCBI taxonomy): domain Bacteria; kingdom Pseudomonadati; phylum Pseudomonadota; class Alphaproteobacteria; order Hyphomicrobiales; family Phyllobacteriaceae; genus Mesorhizobium; species Mesorhizobium sp. M0088. The sequence goes on along the minus strand of NZ_JAMYUI010000049.1, from coordinate 13,024 downwards.
AGACGTTCCGCTGGGACTGGATCGCTTTCATATTCGCGCGCAATTGCACGGTTCTAATCGTATTTGTCAGCTGCCTGCATGTTCCTCTTTATGTCAGAAAGAGCCAGGGCTTCGATCGCAAGTATAATGGCCGCTGGCTTGCCCGAAATAGTCCGAACTTCCTGTTCAAAAATCAGCTTTTGGATAATTTATTCTGGACCTTCACCAGTGCGGTGCCGATCTGGACTGCCTATGAGGTCCTCACGTGGTGGATGTTCGCAAACGGATATATCCCCTACGTGTCGTTTAGCGAACATCCAGTCTACTTCTTGGCAGTTTTGTTTGTGACGCAATTGTTCCTGAGTGTTCACTTTTACCTCATTCACCGGCCGATCCACTGGCCATTCCTGTACCGGTGGGTGCATTCAGTTCATCACGCGAATGTCAACGTCGGCCCGTGGTCGGGTCTGTCAATGCACCCAGTTGAACTCATCCTCTATTTTTCTGGTGTCGTGATCCACTGGATCGTTCCCTCGCATCCGATCCATGCCATGTTGAATTTGATGATTAACAGCCTCTCGACAGCTAAATCCCACTCCGGCTTTGAGAAGTTAATTATCAAGGACGGCATCGAGATTCCGATGGAAGATTACTACCACTATCTTCATCACCGCTATTTCGAGTGCAACTATGGTGCGGGTGGTATCATGAACGTCGACGCTTGGTTCGGAACGTTTAACGACGGCAGCCCCGAGGCCATGGAGAAGATGAACCACCGCGTCATAAGCCGTCAGCAGAAGGCGCAGAGCGAAGGCCAGTCTTCCTGACCACAAACAGCGACCGAAGCGAATCCGTCGCTGTCGTCCAGCAGGGCTGTGAATCGGCCCGCCTTCGATCACCTGTTTCCTAAACGTGAGGTCACGATGGACGTTCGTGCCGCAGTCGCCGTCGCCGCTGGAGATCATGGAGGTCGACCTCGAGGGCCCTCGCGATGGCGAGGTGCTGGTCGAGATCAAGGCAACCGGCATCTGCCACACCGACGAGTTCACGCTGTCGGGCGCCGACCCGGAAGGCCTGTTTCCGGCGATCCTCGGCCATGAGGGCGCCGGCATCGTCGTCGACGTCGGCAAGGGCGTCACCTCGGTCAGGAAGGGCGACCATGGCATCCCGCTCTACACGCCGGAATACCGGTAGTGCCCGTCCTGCCTGTGCGCAAGACCAATCTGTGCACCGCCATCCGCGCCACCCAGGGACAGGGCCTGATGCCCGACGGCACCTCGCGCTTCTCCATCGGCAAGGACAAGCTGTTCCACTATGTGGGCTGCTCGACTTTTCCAATTTCGCCGTGCTGCCCGAGATCGCGGTGGCCAAGGTCAATGCCGACGCCCCGTTCGACAAGATCTGCTACATCGGCTGCGGCGTCACCACCGGCATCGGCGCTGTGATCAACACGGCCAAGGTCGAGCAAGGCGCGACGGCGGTCGTGTTCGGCCTCGGCGGCATCGGCCTCAACGTCATCCAGGGCCTGCGCCTTGCCGGCGCCGACATGATCATCGGCGTCGACCTGAACAACGAGAGACGAGCCTGGGGCGAGAAATCCGGCATGACACATTTCGTCAATCCGAAGGAGATCGACGGCGATGTCGTGGCCCATCTCGTCAACATGACCAAGCGCGGCGCCGACCAGATCGGCGGCGCCGACTACACGTTCGACTGCACCGGCAACACCAAAGTCATGCGGCAGGCGCTAGAAGCGTCGCATCGCGGCTGGGGCAAGTCGGTCATCATCGGCGTTGCCGGCGCCGGCCAGGAGATCTCGACGCGGCCGTTCCAGCTGGTCACCGGCCGCACCTGGATGGGCACCGCCTTCGGCGGCGCGCGCGGCCGCACCGACGTGCCGAAGATCGTCGACTGGTACATGGCCGGCAAGATCGAGATCGATCCGATGATCACCCACACGCTGAAGCTCGAGGATATCAACAAGGGCTTTGACCTGATGCATGAAGGCAAGTCGATCAGGCACGTCGTTGTCTACTGACGATCTATTGCCAAGGAGGGAGCATGGCACAGAAATTGGCGGTACTTCAGTCACTATGGGCGATGGAGCGCCGGCATACCCAAGAATCGGAGCGCTCGCTGGAGGCGAACGTCGCCATGACAGCGAGCGCCGGGTATGCAGGCATAAGCACGTCATGTGTCAACGCTGCCGCTGTCAGACGGATCATCGATTGCGTGCGGGGGCAAGGGATGGTCATAGAAGGGATGTGCTTTCCCGCTACCGTCGATGACCTAAAGCCATGCCTAGAACTAGCGACAGAAATGGGCGTTCATCATCTAGACTTGCAGCCGGACGTCCGGCCGAGGACGATCAAGGAGGGCCTCCGCCTCATTGAAGGCTGGAGACGGCTTGCAGAGCATGTCGCTTTTCCCGTTCTGATCGAAACTCATCGCGACAGAATGACGACCGATCTTTACTTCGTGCTCGAGCTGCTGGATCAAATGCCCGACTTGCCTCTGTTAGCTGATCTCTCGCACTTTCTGGTAGCGCGGGAATTTGCCTGGCCAGTTTCCGCAGAACACCATCAAATGATCCATCGGGTCCTCGACAACAGTTGGGCCTTGCACGGCAGGGTCGCTTCCCGAGAGCAGGTGCAGATCGAGATATCTTTCCCGCATCACCGAATGTGGTGGATCTCTTCCTTGACTGGTGGCGGTACGGCATCCTGAGCTGGCGCAAACGCGCCGAGCCTGATGCAACGCTGTGCTTCACCTGCGAACTAGGCCCTAAACCCTACGCAATTACCGGGCGAGACGGAAACGACACGACGGACCGCTGGGAAGAGGCGCTCACGCTCAAGGCGGCTATTGTGGATCTGTGGGACCGCGGTCGACGAGCCTGAGCCCGTAGCAATTGGAGCCTAGCTTGGCAGACAGCGGGATGGTGATAGTTGGGGCCGGTCAGAGCGGCGTTGCCGCAGCGTTTGAGCTGCGTAATGCCGGCTGGCAAGGCTTTATCACACTGATTGGCGATGAAGTTCATTTACCCTATGAACGGCCCCCGCTGTCGAAGGAACTGCTGGCCGACAACTTTCAGCCAGTGTTCTTGTTCACCGAGCCTGACTTTGTCAGAGCCAACATCACTCTTGTGCGCAACCATGTTGCCAGGATTTTGCCAGATAAGCATCTTATCACCCTGAAAACAGGGGGCTCCGTCGGATACTCAAAGCTTTTGCTGGCCCTCGGTGCCGAGCCACGCACGCTGCCAGTTCCCCTTGCAGACAAGGCCAGGGTTTTCACGCTCCGCAAGTTTGACGACGCCCTTCGACTCAGAGAAGCTCTTGCTGGAGCTCGGAAGATAATCGTCCTCGGTGGCGGCTTTATCGGCTTGGAAATTGCAGCGACTGCAGCCAGCAATGGTAAAGATGTTATCATTTTGGAAGCAGGCGCCAGGATTCTCACGCGTGGGGTTCCAGAACAGGTCGCAGCGCTGATCGCCGATCACCACATCAAGGGAGGAGTTCAAATTTAACTGTGGCGTCAGAATTACTCAAATCCAGCACAACGACGGCCAAACTGTTGTCCAAACCGAACGCGACGGCGCGTTTGGCGCAGATCTCGTGATCGCTGGCATTGGGGCAATTCCAAACATCGCTCTACCGGAGGCTGCAGGCCTAAGAGTCGACAATGGCATTCTCGTCAATGAAAGGCTGGAGACGAAAACGCTGGTTTTCAAACAAAGAATGGGGAAATGAACAGCAATCGCCTGCAGCAAAGATATCCCCCTTTGACGCCTTGAAGCTTGGAATAATGCTCGGCTCCAAGGCGAGGTTGCGGCAAAGAATATGGTCGGAGCGACAATCACATACAGTGCCGTACCGTGGTTCTGGTCGGATCAATTCGAATGCACTTTGCAGATCGCTGGTGCGGGTATGGGGGACTCGCGCTGGTCGCGGATTTGTTACGCTGCTGCGGGAAGTGCCCCGCCATGGCGACTGGACAGCCGAGAGTGAAGCAGCATTCGACGCTTATGTCGATGCTTTGATCGGAGTGATCGGCCACGCCGACCTCGTTGAGCCGCTGAAGGATTATTGCCTGGGACTTCTGATGCCGATGGGGTGCGTTTCAGAAATTCGCGGACACCCTTTCCGCTAATTCGCGGACAGCGATTTCAGTAATTGCGGGACAGTGATTCCGCCAATTCCCGGACAGTTTTCGGGGCGGATATAACGGTCGGTTCTCGGGAGCGCCGTTCTGGCATTTTGCCCTCTCTCATCGGGTTGAGAGGGGCCATGCCAAGACGGAAGCAAGCGAGACGAACGACAGTGAAAGACCTACGATCAATCTTGCGCCTGACGCATGAGCAGGGCCTCTCGGTGCGTGCGCTGTCGGAACGGCTGAAGATCAGCAAGACTTCCGTTTCGACCTATCTGGTTGCGGGCGCGGAGGCCGACATCTCGGACTGGCCGCTGCCGCCGGGCTGTGACAATGACGCATCGCTTGAGCGGCTTCTGTTTCGCCGGTTGGCCGTCCGCCGCAGGATCTGGACGAGCCCGATTGGGCGATGGTCTCGCGCGAGCTGAAGCGCAAGGGCGTGACGCTGACGTTGTTGTGGCAGGAATACCGGAATACCACGCGGCGCATTCCGATGGTTATGGCTACACCTGGTTTTGCGACCGGTTCGGCGCTTTCCAGCGCCGGGCGAGCACAACGTTCCGCAACCGCCACGAGACGGGCGCCGTGATGCAGACCGACTACGCGGGCCACACCGTGCCCGTCGTCGATCCCGATACTGCGTCATCTGCCAGGCTCAGATCTTCGTTGGGGTGCTGGGCGCGTCGTCCTTCACCTTCGCCCATGCCAGCTTCAGCCAGAAGCTGCCGGACTGGATCGAGGGCCAGTGCCGGGCACTCACCTTCTTCGGCGGAGTAACGAAGGCGATCGTCTGCGACAATCTGAAGGCCGGCGTCGCCAAGGCGCTGTGGTTCGAGCCGACGCTCAACCAGACCTTCGCTGCCATGGCGGCGCGTGGATGTGCGGCTCACCCACCGGGTGGTCGAGCTCTTCCATGATCACAAGCGCGTCGCCAGCCATGTCCGCCGCTCGCAGCGCTGCGGCCATGTCACCGTCAACGAGCACATCCCCAAGGCGCACCAGCGCCATGCCAACACGACGCCGGCGAACCTGATCCGGCAGGCAGCCGGGATCGGCGCCAACACCGCCATCCTGGCTGCCGGCATCCGTTGGCGATGATCCGGCGCTTCAGTTCACCCGGTTTGAACCGCTTTACATCGCGCCCGTGGAAATTGTCGTGGGAGACTTGATTGTGCGTGTGGGCAGCAGCGTAGACGCGGATCATCTTGCACGGGTGATCCGAGCGGTACGGGCGGCATGATCCCTTCGGGCGTGACGGTTTATGTTGCAAGCGCGCCGGTCGACTTCCGCAACGGACCGGTCTCGTTGATGGCGCTTGTTCGCGATGGCGGTGTGGACCCTTTCGATGGTTCCCTTTATGTCTTCCGTTCGAAAAGAGCTGACCGGGTGAAGATCGTCTGGTGGGATGGGTCAGAGGTTTGTCTCCATGCAAAAACGCTCGAGAAATCGCAGTTTTGCTGGCCGCGGATCGGGCCCGCGCGTGTCCGGCTGAATCATGCGCAACCAAGCTTAACCTTTTCTCGGGCCCAGTGGGTCGCTGCCGCAAGCTTCCATCACAACCAGCAGGCGCTTGGCATGCCATGAACTGCCGAAACCGAAACCGCGTCAGCTTTTTGCGGAATTTCAGATCCCCCGTCATTGCGGCGCCGTGAAGCTGGAATACGTTCTTTGCCAGGTCCACCCCGATCATTGTATCCTTCATTTGCCGTCCTCTCCTTTTTGTGGCGTTTGAAACTGCGCCAGACCACATCGCCATTGCATCTTTGCTTCCATTCTGTTCAGAGTCTTTGAGACTCTCAGAGCAGCTGCCGTACGGCAGCAATGATGTGATCCTTCGTCGGGAAGAAATCCTTCTCGAGGGCAGGACTGAATGGGACGTGAATGTCTGGAGCACACACGCGAAGGATCGGTCGCTTCAGCAGATCGAACGCATCTTCTGCCATCACCGCGGCGATTTCACTTCCAACGTTGCAGACACGGTGCGCATTCTCGACGATCACAAGCCGTCCGGTCTTGGCGACTGAGATCCTGATGGTTTCATGGTCTAGCGGCTTCAAAGTACGTGGATCGATCACATCGACCGAAATGCCTTCCTCGGCGAGCGCGTCGGCAGCTTCCATCGTAGGCCGGACGGCGCCGGCAATAGCTACAAGGGTTATGTCTTTTCCCTTGCGCTTTACATCCGCTTTGCCAATCGGGATTAAATAGTCTGGATCTGTGGGCACATCGCCCTTGAGCGGCCACAGGCGGGCGTCTTCGAAGACGAGTACAGGATCGCCATCGCGAATTGCCGATTTCATAAGCCCCTTGATATCGGCGGGGCTGGTCGGACAGATGATCTTGAGACCAGGCACATTCATAAAAAGCGGATACGGTCGATCGGCATGCTGCGCCGCCTTGGACCCCACCGAGTACATCCAACAACGAAACACGATCGGAATGTCGATCTGACCTCCAGTCATATACCGCAATTTCGAGGCCTGGTTGATGATCTGATCCGAGGCGAGATAGACGAAGCTGGCAACTGAGAGGTCCACGATCGGTCGCAAACCGTTGATCGCAGCCCCGATTGCGAGGCCGGTAAAACCGCCTTCTGAAATCGGCGTGTTCCAAACCCGGTTCTTGCCGAACCGCTCAATAAGTTTGCCGCCGCCATAGATCGAAATGTCCTCTCCCATCAGGACGACGCGCTCATCACGATCCATTTCCTCCAGCTGCGCCTGCACGAGCGCTTCAAGATAGGTCATCTCAATATGGGTGCCGGGCGCAGCGACAAATTTCTGGGCAGTACTTTGCATGTCGATTAATTCCCCTTCTGCCCAGCCACGAAGCTGTTATGGCCTGCTAGGGGCGAGTTGAACATGTAGTCGGGCAAGGTTTCGGGCCGAGGCAGGGGGCTGGCCAAAGCAAACTGTACAGCTTGCTTGACAGCTTCGGCGACTTCATCCTCGATTACTCTCAGACTCTTTTCGTTTATGCCTTCTTCTATGAGCACGGTGCGATACAGCAAAATTGGATCGCGGTCACGTTTGTGAGCCTCGACTTCTTCAAGCGATCGATAAGGCTCTCCCGGAATCACCAAGCCGAAATTGTGCTCATCGAATCGATAGGTGTTGGCTACTATGAGAGTCGGCCCCTCACCCGCGCGTGCTCGGGTGACGGCCTGTGCCGAAGCATCATAGACGGCGTCGACGTCTTGCCCGTCAACCGTTATCCCTGGCATGCCGTAGCCAGGGGCCCGCAGCGCTATGTCCGGCTGCCCGTGGCTTTGCGCCACCGAGGTGGTGATTGCATAGCCGTTGTTCTCGCAAAGATAGATGACCGGAAGCTTCCACAGCGACGCCATGTTGAGACTCTCATGGAAGGTGCCCTGGTTCACCGCTCCATCGCCAAAGAAGCAAAGCGTAACCTGATCGACGCCCCGAACCGTCGCGCTGAACGCACACCCTGTGGCAAGAGGGATGCCCCCTCCGACGATGCCCGATTCGCTGATGCTTCCGACCGAATTGTCTGCAAAGTGCATCGAACCGCCGCGCCCCTTGCAAATGCCGCCCTCCTTTCCCATCAGCTCGGCCATGAGCGCGCCTAGATGCGCACCCTTCCCGATCGGATGGCCGTGCGAACGATGCGTTCCGGTCATGGCGTCATCATCCCGGAGGGCCATACATGCCCCTACAATGGCGGCTTCCTGACCCACGCTCGCGTGGAAGAAACCAGGAATCTTGTCACCTTTGAACTGGCGCATACCCTCTTCTTCGAATCGACGGACGCAAAGCATCCTCCGATATGCCTCTAATCTCTGATCACCCTTTAACCGCATGAGTTAACGTTTCTCCATGGCGCTTGAATGACCATCGGCGATCCGCTTATCCTTTGATGACAGAGGTGGTGGTGATCGCGCGTCGAAATAGGCCATCGCCTCAGACCTTGCGCAATACAGCTATCCAGCACGAACCTCTGGAGTGGATGTTCCGATATTCAGCGGGAACATGGAAGGTGTTCTCAGGCGCCTGTATAGAGGTCCGTATTGTCAGCAATGGCCTTATTCCTGGTTTCTACCTGATTTCGCCGGGTCCCGAGGAGTCTGCAGCAAGCGCCGCGCCATTTCACTTGAGGCTGGCAACCGCAATGCTTTGGAGCGACGAGCCGTCGCCGGAAGAAGATCCGCAAACCTTCCTTCGTCCGAAGTTGGACAAGAACGTCGGAAGCCAAACAAAAGGATGGGGCCACCGGGCCGGTGCCACTCGGCATGTTTCGGTCGCCTGCAACACAGCCTCGCCACGAAGCGGCGGGATGTCAGGTACGCCCTGCGCGCCAACAGCAAGATTAACCCGGAGCGGACAAAACGAGCAGCCGACAGTCCCGCGAAGCGCGTATCCATCACCCGCCAATCGCAGGCGAGACTGCCTCAAAAGCCGAGTGCTCCCGCTCCTCCGGGAGAATGGCGTTCCACGCCGTCGGTCCGAGTTTGGCGGCCGACTTGCCTTCACGGAAGACTTAGCTTGGCAGTGCGGCCACCATCCACGACAAATATCTGGCCGGTGACGAATGCAGCCTCGTCGGAAGCAATCCATGCGACCATAGCCGCGACTTCCTCAACACGGCCGGTTCGACCTAATGGATGAATGGCACCCAGTCGCCCCCGCGCCTGCTCGGGCAAAGCGGCGACGAAATTGACGTTGAGATCCGTATCGATCCAGCCAGGAGCCACGCCATTGCAACGCACCCCGTCTGGCCCGCCATCGACCGCCACCGCACGTGTTAGGCCATGCAGCCCTGCCTTCGAGGCACAATAGGCCGCATGCCCTGGATTGGACGCCAATCCCTCTATCGAGCCGATATTGACGATGGAGCCGCGGCTTCTGCAAAGATGAGGCATTGCGCGACGGATCAGCAGAAATGGAGCATCAAGGTTCAGCGCCATTGTGCGTCGCCACTCGTCCAACCCCGTCTCATCTATCTTCGCTTCAACCATGCGCCCGGCGTTGTTGACGAGGACATCGAGCCGGCCGGCTCGTTGAACGACATCGTCAATGATCACGGCCGGAACGTCGGGGTCGCAAAGGTCTGCGACTATCGTTTCTATATGGCCGGCCTCCTCAAGCTGAACCGCAAAGACCCTGGCTCCTTCGTCGGCAAGCCTGTCGGCGATTGCCGCTCCAATGCCGCTACTGGCGCCGGTCACGAGGGCGACCTTCCCCGCGAAGCGCGTCACGCAACAGCCCTTCCGCCGTTCACCTCAACAAGCGCGTCGCACATGTGAGGCGCGGTATCGGACGCCAAGAACAGCACAACATCCGCGATGTCTTCCGGCCGCGCGACGGGACCGAGCGGCACCGGGCCGTCCAGGTCGGCCATCGCCGTATTCTGGCCCAGCCCGCGTATGGGGAAGCCAGTGCGCAGCATCGAGATGTCACTTTCTTTGCGGCAGGCCGAATTGACCCAGACACATTGCCGCGCGTGGTCGCTGCCCATCCACTGCCAAGGCAATGCGACCGTTGCATTGGGTGGTGAAGTCGACGTCGCCCTGAGCGCCCACAAGATGGATAGTTGCGTGAGGCGGTCGCCTGAACTGCGCCCGGCGCGCCACTCGATGTCCGACGTTTCAACCTGAATCGTGGTGCGAGCATCTGCCTGAAGCCTCTTTAAGAGTACCCACCGGCTGAGCGCATTGCACGATGCATTTTCCCAAAGCCGCGGGTCGCGCGCCCGAGTTTCGCTGTTTGCCGCGGAAGACATCCTCTCATCCATTAGGTTTCCTCTGGCCAAGTGCTTGGCGATAAGCGGGGCGCTTTTTGCGACCTGCGGCCGGCAGCTCCTGCTGCCTCGCTACAAGGAAAGGTTCAAGAGTCGTGCCAACAGAGCAGAAGGAGCGTCAGAAAGATGTTCCGCATATTATTCAAAGGCTTAGATAAGGATACATCAGCAGCCCAGCCGAACGCCACCATGTCACCGACTCGACAAAACCGACAGTTGGACTCGGCGCGCGGCGGTTTCCCGGAAATAGTGGGCAGGATTCCTCCGCGGGGAAAGCGGAATTCACGATCATTCAACCGCATTCCGCGTTATCCCCGGTCGCGTCCTGCCGAGTGGTGTAGCTCGGCGGTGAAGAAGCTCGCGAGCGCGCCCTGCACAGTGCCGTAGCTTCCATCCACAGACAGTTTCTCCGGATAGGCCTGCCGTATGCTGGGAGAAGGGGGCGCCTGCCGTTGTGGCTGTTCGGCGACTTCAACGTATAACGGTCTCAGGTCACGACATCCGAGATTCTGTCAGCTTTGTCCGGACGGCGACGCAGGCTTGTTTGGCCAATTTCTTGTTTTGCCTTCAGGCCAAATAGCTGAAAATAGCCACAGAAAATGTTTTCTTCGCCTCGTTCGGCCAATTGGCACGCGTTTTGAGCCCTGGTTGCGAGGCGGAAGCTGGTGCTGACCGGCGCCGTCGGATGAGCATCTGCCCCAAATAGGAAGGAACTGTCATGAACACCCGCGATCAGCAGATGGCACTGGAGCAAGCCGCACAAAGGCGCATCAAGGATTCCCATGCCCTCGACGGCGACGCCGGTCGCTTGGCCAACTTCTATCGCGGATGGGCCAGTTCCTACGAGTTGGATGTCGGCCGAGACGGGTACTGCGGGCCGATGATCGTGGCGGAACTTGCGGGCGCCGTTCAGACAGCCTATTTGGCCAGGCAGCGAACTGCCATCGCAATCCTGGACGCTGGCTGCGGAACGGGCCTCGTCGGCGTGGAACTGGAACGCCTCGGCTTCCGGTTGATCGATGGGATCGACCTCTCCGAGGAGATGGCCGAAAGGGCTCGGCAAACGGGCGTCTACCGCCGTGTCCAAGGCGATGTCGACCTTAATGGGCCGCTCTCCGACTACTCCAGCGCGAGGTATGACATCACGGTCTGCTGCGGCGTCTTCACGCTCGGGCATGTCCGACCGGAGGGGCTGCGCGAACTGGCTCGCGTCACGCGCCCGAACGGATTCATCGTCGCAAGCACCCGCAAGAGCTATGCGGAGGCCACATCCTTTGAAGACGAGGTGCGGCACCTGCAGGATGCGGGCGTCCTGGTGCCGGCACAGCGTCTAAACGACGGCAGATACGTCGCGGAGGAGGACGCGCACTACTGGATTTTCCAGGTGCCCGAGAACGCCAGTACGCCAACGGAAGAGCGGCGGCTATGATCACGCTACCACAAATCTCGCTGGCGAAGCTGGCAGCGGTGCAAGGCGACGCCAAGATCGCGAGGGGTTACGTATGCCCTGCCAAGGAGTTCGGGCTCTTCTACTTGGTTGAGCACGGCAGCCCAAGCTATCCAGGCTTCCTGACAGTTCTTCACGGGGCCAGTCAAACAAGAAAACTGCCCGAAATCGTTGTGCCGACTCCCATTGTCAAACAAAGGTGTACTCATGTCTAAGGATCTCGTGGTCAGACTGGACGACAAACTTCGCGCTAAGCGAGAAAGCTTTGACAAGATCCCCGTGGTTGACATAGCGCCGCTTCTCGATGGCAGCAACAAACAGATGGTGGCGAAGGAGATACGTTGGGCGTTGTCGAACACCGGGTTCATGTATGTGAAGAACCACGGCATTCCGCAGGATTTTGTGGATTCGGTATTCGATGTGAGCCGTCAGTTCTTTGATCTGCCGATGTCGCAGAAGATGACATTGCATATTAGCAAATCCGATGTGGCCCTGCGCGGATACATTGAGCCGTTCGGGGAGAACACCGATCCGGGCAAAACGAAAGACCTGAAGGAGTGCTTTGACTTCGGACCTGAACGTTCGACGCTGGAAGGTCCGTTCTTTGGCCCCAACCAGTGGCCCTCAAGTCTGCCCGAGTTTCGGGAACTGACATACGGATACCATCAAAAGATGGTGGACCTCGCGAAAAAACTCTTGCATGGCATTGCGCTCAGTCTGGACCTGTCGGAAACCTATTTCGAGAACCTCACGCGCAACCCCATCAGCATTCAGCGCCTGCTTCACTACCCGCCGCAGAGTGGCTGTGTTGGCGAAGAGATCATCGGTATTGGCGCCCACACGGATTACGGGAATCTGACCGTCCTGGCGCAGGACGACGTGGGTGGTCTTCAGGTCATGAACCGCCATGGCGATTGGATCGAGGGCATTCCAATCCACGGCACATTCGTAATCAACATTGGCGATCTGATTCAGCGGCTCACGAACGATCTATACCTGGCGAACATGCACCGCGTGGTGAATACCTCGGGACGCGAGCGATACTCGATCCCCTTCTTTATCGACGCTGATTTCAATGCGATCATCGAACCATTGCCCTCCTGTGTTACGGACAGCAACCCGCTTCGCTACAAGCCGGTGACTTGCGGTGAGCACAAATTCGGGCGTTTCGCAGCAAGTTACGCTCACTTGGCCAATGCGTGATGAGAGAGCGGACAGGCAACTCATTTGCCGCTACCTGCCGCTTACTTCCTACAACCATTTTAGCGAACCAGTCAGGCGGGCTTTCGAGTCGCCCGCGAAGCACCTGTGGCGCGGCGCTGAACCCGGTACGCTGATCGAGGCGCATGTACCTGCTGTCAACCGTCTGCAATGGCGACGGGATGCCCTTGCCAATCGTGGCGCGCGGCAAGACCGATACCTATAGGTTTTATGTCCGAACTTCTCGCCCAACGGCGAACCATTTGGCGGATCTCCCGCGTGACTACCTCAGCAGGGAAACGGTAGCGGATATAACGCGAGTGATGGGGCTTCTTCATACCTCCTCATACGGATGCAGGATCCCGCCTTGTCACTGTGAAAATCCCGTATGTCTATCCACAAACCTAGGGTCGGGACCCATAAAAGGGGTTCCTCTGACGGCGGGATTGTGATTCACGGGTCTCTGAGGGGGACCACTCATGAATCGCG
>NZ_JAMYUI010000048.1:0-19865 GCF_040322895.1 Mesorhizobium sp. M0088 | reverse complement strand
ACCAGCCCGCCCCTAGCTCGCGCGGGTCGCGGGGTTGGTGTTTATGCGGCTCGCCACGGGGTTCTGGGTCATCTGACCTGCTAAATGTTAAACGTATGGGGCGGCCTTCGGCGCCCCCGATCCTTTTCGACTGGCGTGATCGGTCTATTCGGCGGCCAGTGCCAGTTGCGGCTTTTCGGTTTCCTGGCTCAGTTCCAGATCGTCGGTCCGCCCCTCCGCCCCGCGCTTCTTCGGTTCCCGGCCGAAGAACAGGGCGTAGCCGGCAGGCAGGACCAGGATTGTCAGCACCGTGGCAACGAGGATGCCGCCCATCATGGCGTAGGCGAGCGGACCCCAGAAGACGCCGCGCGAGATCGGGATCAGCGCCAGCACCGCCGTCAGCGCCGTCAGCGTGATCGGCCGGAAACGGCGCACGGCCGAACCGATGATCGCCTCGTAGCGGTCCATGCCCGCGGCGATGTCCTGGTCGATCTGGTCGACCAGGATGATCGAGTTGCGCATGATGATGCCGAGCAGCGCGATGACGCCGAGAATGGCGACAAAGCCGAACGGCGCGCCGCTGATCAAGAGTGCCGCGGCAGCACCGATAATGCCAAGCGGACCGGTCGCCAGCACCAGCATCGCCTTGCCGAAGTTCTGCAGCTGGATCATCAAAAGCACGACGATGACGGCCAACATGATCGGCGCCTTGGCGGCGATCGAAGCCTGGCTTTCCGCCGAATCCTCCGCACCGCCCTGGATCTCGACCTTGTAACCTGGCGCCAATCCGTCACGCAGGCCCTGCATATCCTTGTACAGTTTGGTGACGACGTCATTGGACTGCACGCCGTCGGGCAGCGTTGCCCGCACACTGATGGTCGGCAGACGGTCGCGGCGCCACTCGATGCCTTGCTCCAATACCGGCACCACCTTGGCAACCTGCGACAGCGGCACGAAGCCACCGAAGTCGGTCGGGATATAGACCGAGTCGACCGAGGACAGCAGGCTGCGGCTGGCATCCGGCTCGCGGGCGACGATGGACACCGTCTCCTCGCCGTCGCGGAAGTCGTCGAGCGGCGCGCCGGACATCGCCGCCTGCAGCATCTGGCGGATGCGCTGCGAGGTGACGCCGAGTGCGCGGGCACGATCCTGATCGATGACCAGCTTCATCGCCGGAACCGGCTCCAGCCAGTCATCATGCACGGCGCCAAGCAGCGGATCCTCACGGAACTTCGCCTTCACCTGGTCGGCGATGCGGCGCACCTCCTGGCGATCCGGCCCCATGACGCGCATCTGCACCGGCCAGCCGGTCGGCGGGCCGAGGAACAGACGATCGACCTTGGCACGGATGGATGGGAAGTCTTCAGCCAGAACGGTGCGCAACTTGACGATCAACCGTTCGCGGGCCGGTTCGTCATTGGCCATGACGAGCAGCTGGGCGAAGTTGGGGTTGCTCAGCTGCTGGTCGAGCGGCAGGAAGAAGCGCGGCGCGCCTTCGCCGATATAGGTGGCGATGAAACGCTTGTCCTTGTCGTCCATCATCTTGGTTTCGAGCGCCTTGGCCTGCGCCTCGACTTCCTTGATGCTGGTGCCTTCCGGCAGCCAAAGGTCGACGAGGATTTCCGGCCGCGACGATTGCGGGAAGAAGTTCTGCGGAATGAACTGGAAAGCCCACAGGCTGGTGCCGAAGGTGACCAGCGTCATCACCAGGACGATGATGCGATGGCGCACGGCCCAGCTGACGGTAGCACGAAGCCGGCGGTAGAAACGCGTGTCGAAGACATCGTGATGGCTGCCGGCATGCTTGCGCTGCTTGAGGATCATGTTGCCGAGCCATGGCGTGAAATAGACCGCGACGAACCAGGAGACGATCAGCGCGATGCCGACGACATAGAACAGGGTGCGGACATATTCGCCGGCGGTCGAGGCCGCGAAGCCGACCGGAATGAAGCCGGCTGTGGTGATCAGCGTGCCGGTCAGCATCGGGAAGGCGGTCGAGGAATAGGCGAAACTCGCCGCCTCGACCTTGACCATCCCCTCCTCCAGCTTGCGCTCCATCATCTCGACGACGATCATCGCGTCGTCGACCAGAAGACCGAGCGCGATGATCAGCGCGCCGAGCGAGATGCGCTGCAGGTCGATGCCGAGTTCGTACATGATGGCGAAGGTCGCAGCCAGCACCAGCGGGATGGCGATGGCGATGACCAGACCGGAACGCCAGCCTATCGACAGGAACGAGACGACGAGCACGATCAGCAGCGCTTCGCCAAGCGCATGCATGAACTCGGCCACCGCATCGGTGACGACGCCCGGCTGGTCGGAGATCTGGTCGACCGCAACCCCGTAGGGCAGCGCCTCTTCGAAGCGCTTGTAGGTGGCCTCGACATCCTTGCCGACGTCGGTAACCTTGAAGCCCTTGGCCATGACGACGCCCAACTGCACGCTGTCGTGACCGTTGAAGCGGTATTTGCGCTGGAACGGATCTTCCAGCCCCGAGGTCACCGTGGCGATGTCGCCCAGCCTTGTGACCTGGCCGCCGGCGCGCAGGCGCAGGTTCCGGATATCCTCGACCTTGCCGACATCGCCCTCGACGGAGATGCGTACCGAGTTGGTGCCGGTATCGACGGAGCCGGCCGGGTCGACATTGTTCTGTCCCTTGATCGCATTCTGCAGATCGGTCAGCGTCAGGCCGCGTTCGGCCAAGGCCTTGGACGAGACGTCGATATAGAGCTTTTCCGGCTGGTCGCCGATGATGACGGCCTTCTCGACGCCGGGCGTCGTCAAAAGCATGTCGCGCGCCTGGATGGCGAACTTCTTCAGTTCGGGATAGCTAAAGCCGTCGCCGCTGATCGAATGCAAGGTGATGAAGGTGTCGCCGAACTCGTCGTTGAAATAGGGGCCGAGCAGACCTTGCGGCAGGTCGCCCTGGATATCGCCCACCTTCTTGCGCACCTGGTAGAAGGCGTCGGTCACCTCGGCGGTGTTGGTGTCGCCCTTGATCTGCACGGTGATGATGGCGCTGCCGGCGCGGGTGAAGGAGCGCACGAAATCGAGATGCGGCGTTTCCTGCAGCTTGCGTTCGATCTTGTTGACGACCTGGTCTTCCATCTCCTTGATCGAGGAGCCCGGCCAGATCGCCTGGACGACCATGATCCGGAAGGTGAAATCGGGATCTTCCTTCTGGCCCATACGCATCAGACCGAGCGCGCCGGAAATGATGATCAGGCCGAACAGGAACCGCGCAATGGCGGGATGGCCGATTGCCCAGCGCGACAGGTTGAAGGGCCGCTTCTCTTCCGTGGAATTGGTCATCGACGCTGGTCCATCTATCTAGCGCAACAAAATCGAGGGTTCATAGTGGCTTCCGGGCGGCAAGGCTCTCCGAGCGGAGAAGCACTCATCGCGGTGGGACGCGAGATCGATGTGGGGGTTACATCAATCGAGCGTCTCGGTCGGGCGCCTGCCGCCCGGAAACCAACGACTGCGGGAACGCGCAGCCGGTTGTCTGTCGTCAGCGCACCTGCTTGGCGTCGCCGTCTGCCGCGGATGCCGATTGCAGCGCCGCATCACCAGCGAGCTTCACCTTCAGGTTTTCGGTCATGAATTGCGTGCCGGCGGCGACCACGACATCGCCGGGTTTCAAACCCTCTGCGACACGCACGCCATCGGCGGCGAACTCGGCAACCTTGATCGGACGGGCATGAACGGTGTCGGCGCCACGATCGACGGTCCAGACGATCGATTGGGTGCCTTGCTCGGCCAATGCGCTCAGCGGGATCGAGACCAACTGCCGCTCATTGGCCGCCGAGGCTTCGATGCTGGCGGTCATGCCGAGCAGCACACGCGGATCGTTTGGCAGGCTGACGCGGACGGCAAAGGTGCGTGACTGCGGATCGGCGCTGCCGGCGACTTCGCGGACCTTGCCATCGAGCGCCAGCGCATCGTCGGACCAGAAGCCCGCCTTGACTGCCTTGCCCGGCCTGAATTCGGCGATTTCCATTTCGGGGACGGCGATCAGCACTTCCTTCTCGCCGTCGACGGCGACAGTGACAACCGGCGTACCGGAACCGACGACCTGACCGACGTCGGCACTGACCGTGGTGACGATGCCATCCCTGTCGGCCTTGAGATCGGTATAGCCGACCTGGTTCTTCGCCTGTGCAAGTGTCGAAAGGGCGGAATCACGCGTGGCGACCGCTTGGTCATAGGTCAAGGTCGCCTGTTCGAGCTGTGATTTCGGGGCAAAATTCTTGGCAAAAAGCTGCTCGGCTCGCTTGCGGGCAAGCTCCACGGTCTCGACCTGCCGCTCGGCGGCATCGAGCGCTGCCTGCGCGCTCTTGACCGAGAGGTCGTAGTCAATGGGATCGATGCGGGCGAGCACATCGCCCGCGGCCACATGCTGGCCGATATCGACGAGGCGCTCGGTGATCTTGCCATTGACGCGGAACGCCAGAGCGCTCTCGGTGCGGGCTCGCACCGAGCCGGAATAGGAGAGCGTGCGGGTGTCGTGCACCTTCGCGATCTCGACAACCTTGACGGGACGGATGATATCCTTGACTTCGGCTTTTTCCTGGCTGCAGCCGGCAAGCCCGAGAGTGGCGACGATCAGGCCGGCAACTGGCAGCTTGCGAAGGATGGAATTGGACAAAGACATCTTGGTACTCCGACTGGAGATGAATGGTCGACAACCGGCTGGCGGGGGCTATTACTTCAGAGCTCTGATCGCATAGTCGATCAGATCGTCGGGCATCGCCCGGTTGGTCTTGGCAAGGCACTGCGCCACCATTTGCGGATGGCACAGGATGACCGTTGCGGCACCGAAGCAGCGCGACGCGGTCACCGGGTCCTGTTGTCTGAACTCACCGGCCTCGATGCCGTCGCGGATCACCTCCGCAAACAGGTCGTGGATGCTGTCGACATGCTTGTCGATCACACCCCAATCCCGTTCGAGGGCGACGATGACCATCTCGTGGACCTTCTGGTCGTCGAGCATGACCTCCATCGTCATCTTGTATTGCGCATGCACGTAACGCCGAAGCCGCTCCTCGGCGCTGATCGGCAGGCGCGAAATCTCGTAGGCCATGTTGTAGCTGGCGCCGAGCATACGGCCGCAGACGGCCTGGTGGATTTCGACCTTGGAGGCGAAGAAACGGTAGATGTTGGCGGGCGACATGCCGAGCTCACGCGCGATGTCGGCGACATTGGTCTTGCCGTAGCCATAGTGCCGGAACAGGCGCTCGGCGCAATCGAGAATGCGCGTTACATTTTCCTGTCGGGCGGCTTCGGCGACTATGGTGGCGGCTTCGGACATGATCCTCTATCGATTTACGAGTGATGAATTTCGATTTTCGTCACTCGTAAATTGAAAAGAGCGACCTGTCAATGCGGATTCGGTGTACACGTACGAATGGTGACAGATGGTGACAGGGAACCGACGAAAGTCGCGGAGGCTTTGCCTAATCGCAAAAGGTCGTAACTGGAGGAGAGCAGCGACGAGGCTTAAGTCCCCCTCGCCATCTCGCGCAACCGGAATTTCTGGATCTTGCCGGTCGAGGTCTTCGGGATTTCGGCGAAGATGACCGCCTTCGGCACCTTGAACCGGGCAAGCAGCGCGCGGCAGTGATCGATGATCTCGGCTTCGGTCGCGGCCTTGCCGGGCTTCAGCTCGACATAGGCAACAGGCACCTCGCCCCATTTGTCGTCGGGCCTGGCGACGACGCCGCAAGAGGCAACCGACGGGTGCTTGTAGAGCGCGTCCTCGACCTCGATAGAGGAAATGTTCTCGCCACCGGAGATGATGATGTCCTTGGAGCGGTCCTTCAACTGGATGTAGCCATCGGGGTGCATGACGCCGAGATCGCCGGAGTGGAACCAGCCGCCGGCGAAGGCCTCGTCGCTCGCCTTGCGGTTCTTCAAATAGCCTTTCATGACGATGTTGCCGCGGAACATGACCTCGCCGATGGTCTCACCATCGGCCGGTGTGGTCCGCATCGTCTCGGGGTCCATGACGGTCAGGCCTTCGAGCGCCGCATAGCGCACGCCCTGCCGCGCCTTCCTGGCACTGCGCTCGCCCTTTTCGAGATCATCCCAGGCGCCATGCCATTCGTTGACGACCGCCGGACCATAGGTCTCGGTCAGGCCGTAGAGGTGGGTGACGGCAAAGCCGGCATCGGCCATCCCCGACAGCACCGCTTCCGGTGGCGGAGCTGCCGCGGTGTTGAAGGTGACAGTCTGCGGGAATTCGCGCTTGTCCTCCTCCCTGGCATTGATCAGCACCGACATGACGACCGGGGCGCCGCACAGATGGGTGACGCCGTGATCGGCAATCGCATCGTAGATCGGCTTCGGCCGCACCCAGCGCAGGCAGACATGGGTGCCGGCCTGGACAGCGAGCGTCCAGGGAAAGCACCAGCCATTGCAGTGGAACATCGGCAGCGTCCAGAGATAGACCGCGTGCTTGGCCATGCCCGCATGAATGGTGTTGGTGTAGGCCATCAGCGCGGCACCGCGATGGTGGTAGACGACGCCCTTCGGATTGCCTGTCGTTCCGGAAGTGTAGTTGAGCGAGATGGCGTCCCACTCGTCGTCGGGCATCGACCAGGCGAAATCCTCGGCGCCGCCTGCGACAAACGCCTCATAGTCCAGCGTGCCAACCCGCTCGCCCTTCGGATACGGCGCGTCGTCGGCGTATTCGGGATCGTCATAGTCGATGACCAGCGGCTTGACCTTGGCCAGTTCCAGGGCCTGCCTGACAACGCCGGAGAATTCGCGGTCCACGATCAGCACCTTGGTCTCGGCATGATCGAGCTGGAAGGCGATGACCGCGGCATCGAGGCGGGTGTTGAGCGAATGCAGCACCGCCTTGGTCATCGGCACGCCGAAATGCGCCTCCAGCATCGGCGGCGTGTTTGACAGCATGACGGTGACGGTGTCGCCCTTGCCGATGCCGCGCCTGTCGAGCGCCGAGGCAAGCTTCAGCGACCGCTGCCAGAAGGTGCGATAGTCGATACGCTGGTGACCATGAATGATGGCGAGATGGTCGGGATAGGTCTTGGCCGCGCGCTCAAGATAGGTGAGCGGTGTCAGGGGTTGATGGTTGGCCGCGTTCTTGTCGAGATCCTGTTCGTAAGGACTGCCCATCCCATGCTCCCCGATTTCTTTCAGACGTTCTAGTCACAGGCTCGGTCCGCGTCACCACAAACGATGCCACGACAGAGCGCATTCGGCGCAATGATGAACCAGATTCAGCGTAAGCGGGAGTATCGCATACCTCTGCCCAGTTTGACTTTTGTCGAGAGCCGTGAATAATGTCAGCCGAGGAGACGGCATGGCGATCCGACCGGCAGAACAACTCATCCACAAGGCCGCCTGGCTCTACTATGCCCATGGCCTGCGGCAGGACCAGGTGGCGAGCCAGCTTAACATTTCCCGTGCCTCGGTCGCCATGTATCTGCGCAAGGCGCGCGAGACCGGCATCGTCAACATCTCGACTTCGACCCAGCTTTTCACCGACGACGTGCTGGCGCGCAAGCTCGAGGATGCGTTGAGCCTCGACGCCGTCTGGATCGCACCGGAGAATGATCATATTGCCGACCCGTCGACGGAAATCGCCGTGCTGGCGGCAAGCGTCTTTCTCGAACTGGTCAAGAAGGGCGACCGCATCGGCGTCGCCTGGGGCCGCACCGTCTATATGATCGCCGACGTAATGTCCTATGCCGATCTGCAGGATGTCACAGTGGTGCAGCTCTGCGGCAATCTCGGCGCACCCTATTCCTATCGCCCCGACCAATGCACCATGGAGATCGCCCGGCGGCTCAACGCCAAGGGACTCAATTTCTACGCGCCGCTGGTGCTGTCGACGGAAGAACTCGCGCGGGCGCTGCGTGCCGAGCCGGTGATCCGGGAACAATTGTCGGGTGTCAGCGAATGCGACCTGGCGTTATACTCGGTCGGCGCGGTCGACGCCGACAGCCATCTGGTCAAATGCGGCGCGCTGACGCCAAGCGAAATGGCGGATCTGCGCAGCCAAGGCGCTGCCGGCGTGATTGCCGGGCAGATCATAGACGCCGAAGGCAAGGTGCTCGACTGCAGTTATAATAGGCGGGTGATCTCCGCCGAGCTTGCCTCGCTGCGCGCCATCGCCAGGCGTTTGGTGGTGGTGCAGGAGGACAGCAAGTTCGAACCGCTGCTCGCGGCGATCGCCGGCGGCCTTTGCACGCATCTGGTGGTCGGCGCGCACATGGCGCAGCGGCTCCTGGACCATGCGGCTGCCACGACAGAAAAGGTCTCATAGAAATCCTGCTCTCCGCTGCCGGCGCATTGTCATCAAAGCGTCGCGGCATTCCTGTTTCACCATCAAGACAAACAACCGGACGAAGCGAACATGAAGAATTTGTGGAATGACGAAGCAGCCGAAAAACTCGTCGCCGACTACGCGAAAAAGGGTGTCGGCCGCGACCTGGCGCTGCGCGTCTACACGACCCGGCTGCTCGGCGGCGAACCACGGCTGGTCCTGCATGGCGGCGGCAACACCTCCTGCAAGACGACGGCAACCGACCTCGTCGGCGACCAGTGGGACGTGCTGTGCGTCAAGGGCAGCGGCTGGGATATGGGCGTCATCGAGCCGCAGGGCCTGCCGGCGGTCAAGCTCAAGCCGCTGCTCAAGGCGCGCGCGCTGAACAGGCTGGCCGACGAAGACATGGTTGCCCTGCAACGCGTCAACCTCATCGATCCGTCCTCGCCCAACCCGTCGGTCGAGACGCTGCTGCATGCCTTCTTGCCGCACAAATTCGTCGACCACACGCACTCGACCGCCATCCTTGCCATCGTCGACCAGGAGGACTCCAAACCTCTGGTGAAGACGGTTTTCGGCGCCAAAATGGGCTATGTGCCTTACATCATGCCCGGCTTCGACCTCGCCAAGGCGGCCGCGGATATCTTCGACACCGACCCTGATGTCGAAGGCCTGATCCTCGACAAGCACGGCATCTTCACCTTTGGCGACGACGCCAAACAGGCCTACGACCGGATGATCCACTATGTGAATGTCGCCGAGGACTTCATTGCCGCAAGCGGCAAGCCGAAGGCGGCAAAGGCGGCCTTGCCGGCAAGCCTCGCGACACCGGCGTCCATCGCGCCGATGCTGCGTGGTGCGGTGGCGGTAGCGCGCGGCGAAGGCCGCTTCGACCGCATGATCAGCGATTTCCGCACTTCGCCGGCAATTGTCGATTTCATCAATTCGGCTGAGATCGCCGACTATGCCGGACGCGGTGTGTCGACACCGGATCTGTCGATCCGCATCAAGACCGGCCCAATGGCGCTGCCGGCGCCCGATGCTGACAAGACCGGTGACTACAAGGCGGTGATCAAGAGCCATGTCGACGCGTTCGCCAAGGATTATCGCGCCTATTTCGAAACCAATGATGCGCTCGACGACGTCAAGCGCACCATGCTCGACCAGATGCCGCGGCTGACGTTGGTGCCGGGCCTCGGCATGTTCGGCCATGGCCGCACGCTGAAGGACGCGAAGATCGCCTCGGATGTCGGCGAGATGTGGATCGAGGCGGTGCGCGGCGCCGAGGCGGTCGGCCGTTTCCATCCGCTGTCCAAGGCCGATCTGTTCCCGCTGGAATACTGGTCGCTGGAACAGGCCAAGCTCGCCTCCAACAAGCCGAAGCCACTGACTGGCCAGGTCGTGCTGATCACCGGCGGCGCCGGCGCGATCGGTGCAGCGACAGCCAAATTGTTCGCCGACAATGGCGCCCATGCCGTCGTTGTCGATCTCGACGCCGAAAAGGCAGCCGAGACGGCGAAGAAGGCCGGCAACAATTCGATCGGCGTCGCCGCCGACATCACCGACCCGGCGCAGGTGCGTGCCGCCTTCGACAGGGCGGTCGCCGTGTTCGGCGGTGTCGACATCCTGGTTTCCAATGCCGGCGCCGCCTGGGAAGGCCGCATCGGCGAGCTCGACGACGCACTCCTGCGCAAGAGTTTCGAGCTTAATTTCTTCGCCCACCAATCGGTGGCGCAGAATGCCGTGCGCATCATGCTCGAGCAGGGCACAGGCGGCGTGCTTTTGTTCAACACCTCCAAACAGGCGGTCAACCCCGGCCCGAAGTTCGGCGCCTATGGCGTGCCGAAGGCGGCGACACTGTTCCTGTCCAGGCAATACGCGCTCGACTATGGCGCGCATGGCATCCGCTCCAACGCCGTCAACGCCGACCGCATCCGCTCGGGGCTTCTGACCGACGCCATGATCGCCAGCCGTTCGGGCGCGCGGGGCGTGTCGGAGAAGGACTACATGTCCGGCAATCTGCTCGGCCAGGAAGTGACGGCGCAGGACGTGGCGCAGGCCTTCCTGCATCACGCGCTGGCCGACCGCACCACCGCCGATGTGACAACGGTCGACGGCGGGAATATCGCGGCAGCGCTGCGCTGACGTAGAGATC
Organism: Mesorhizobium sp. M0088; assembly: GCF_040322895.1. Classification (NCBI taxonomy): domain Bacteria; kingdom Pseudomonadati; phylum Pseudomonadota; class Alphaproteobacteria; order Hyphomicrobiales; family Phyllobacteriaceae; genus Mesorhizobium; species Mesorhizobium sp. M0088. Next base: position 9,438 of record NZ_JAMYUI010000048.1, on the reverse strand, counting down.
CGTCCAGACGAAAGGTGCGGTGCAACTCCGAAGCTTGCTCGAGAAGGGGCGGTTGGGAACTTTCGACCCGACCGGCCATTGAGATCGAGCAAGGTCAAGCAGGAGTTCCCTCATGCCAACCGATGACTGGTCCCTGCCCGAACGCTTTATTTTTTCGGGTCACCCGATCGCATGGGGAACGATCGGCGACGGCCCGCCGGCGGTCTTCATGGTACCCCGTTCTCGTCGGTGGAATGGCGGCGCCTTGCAGCTTGGCTCGGGCAGCGGCGCCGGATCTACTATTTCGACATGCTCGGCTACGGGCAATCCGCCAAGCCCGACGCGGACGTGTCGCGCGGGATTCAAAACGAGCTGTTTGCGGCGCTCTACGCTCACTGGGAGCTGGAGTGGCCCGACATCGTGGCGCATGACTTCGGCGGCTCCGTCGCGTTGCGCGGCCACCTGCTCAACGGGCTCGATTATCGCTCTCTGGTGCTGATTGATCCGGTCGCGATCAGCCCTCAGGGATCGCCCTTGGTTCAAGCGGCAAAAGAACACGAGAAAGCGTTTGCCGGTCTGCCGGCCTATATCCATGAAGCCATGCTTCGCGCCTATATCGGCGGCTCTGTCGCGAACGCGTTGCGCGCGGACGAAATGCAGCTCTATCTGCAGCCATGGCTTGGAGACGAGGGACAGAAGGCTTTTTGGCGTCAGATCGCACAGATGGACGACAAGTACAGTCGAGAGGTCGAGTGGCGATACGGCGAGATACGTTGCCCTGTGACGATCCTGTGGGGTGAAGACGACGAGTGGATTCCGCTCGACGACGGGCGAGAACTCGCGCGCCGCATTCCCGGTGCGCCGTTCATCACGGTTCCAAATGCCAAACATCTCGTTCAGGAAGACGCGCCGGAGGCAATAATCTCGACTGTGCTCGACTTCTGGAACGACCAGCATCCTTCGGCCGCCGCGAAACCCCTGCTACAGCAACTCTAGAATGTGTTTCCAGGCCCTGGTTCCCAGCCTCGAATCAGCCTCGTCACTGCGGGCATCGAAACAAGGTTCCGGCGACGGCGCCGGACAGGTCTTCCTCGATTGCCGCCTGGACTTCCATATAAGCACCGTACCTTGGGCCGGAGCCTGGCGCCGGCTGCAGATATTCGGCAAAAAGGCCGCCTGCAGCAAGCGGCTGCAGGCGGCCTTCGATAGCGAAACCTACTTCGCGTTCGGGTTCGGCATCCAGGCCGGCATCGCGACATCGGCATGGGCGAACTGCGGCAGCTTGGCCGACAGGTCTTCCATGTTCTTGATGTCCTTGTCGATGAGGTCCTTCTGGGTGATCAGCGTCGGCGGCACGACGACGTTGTGGCCGGGATCTTCGCCGGCCAGCAGCTGCGCCAGCGCACGCACCGAAACCTGGCCGACGACGGCCGGATTGGTCGCGGCGGTCGCGGCCCAGGCGCTGTCGGGCTCACGCATCGCAGCGATATCGGACGTCGAGATATCGGCCGAATAGATCTTGATGCCCTTGTTCAAGCCCGCTTCGTCGACGGCGATCTTCACGCCCTTGGCGAATTCGTCATAGGGAGCGAACATCACCTTGATGTCGGGATGCGCCGTCAGCACCGAACGCGCCTGGTTGGCGACGGAGTTGGCAATCGGATTGTCGAGCGTGCCGAACATCGCGACTTCCTTGATGCCGGCATATTTCTTCTTCACGTCGACCCAGGTCTCGTTGCGACGATCGAGCGGCGCGATGCCGGCGACATAGACATAGCCGGCATTCCAGCTCTCGCCATTGTCCTTGACAGCCTGCTCGAGCGCGAGGCGCGCCAGGTCGCGGTCGGACTGTTCGATCTGCGGGATCTTGGGATTCTCGACATTGACGTCGAACGCCACCACCTTGATGCCGGCGTCGACCGCACGCTGGGCGGCGTCCTTCATCGATTCCGTCAGGCCGTGCTGGATGATGATGCCCTGCACGCCAAGCGCGATGGCCTGATCGACCATGTCGGACTGAAGGGCGGCATCCTGGCGGCTGTCGAGGACACGCAGGTCGATGCCGAGCGCCTTCGACTGCGCCTCGACGCCCGACAGATAGGCCTGGAAGAAGTCGCCGGTCGAGAGATAACGCACCAGCGCGATCTTCACGCCGGGCTTGTCGAAAGGCGCCGGCTTGTCCGCGGCAAAAGCCGGGACCTGCATCAGCATGGTTGCGCCGGCCAATCCGAGCGCCACCTTCCCCAGAAGTCTTCTTGTAATGCTCACTTTGTTTTCCTCCACTCTTGTTGAACCCAAAATCCTGTTCCGGTCGAAAGCTACCTCCGGCCTCTGCCCGAAAGCGCAAAGGTGAAGACAAGGGCGACGACCAGAACCACGCCCTTGACGAAATCCTGCGTATAGTAAGGCGCGTTCATCATCGTCAGGCCTTGCAGCAAGATGCCGACGAACAGCGCACCGATGGCAGTGCCGAAGGCGTTCGGCTTGGCGGCACCTAGCACCGCGTAGCCGATCAGTGCCGCGGCGACCGCATCGAGCAGCAGATTATTACCCGAGGCGATGTCGCCGCGTCCAAGCCGGGCAGCGAGCAAAATGCCGCCGATCGAGGCAAAAACTCCTGAAATAACGTAGGCCCAGATCTTGTATGCCTTGACAGGCGCACCGGCGAGTTCGGCGGCGCGCTCATTGCTGCCGACGGCATACATCATGCGACCGAAACGTGTGTATTCGAGGAAGAACCAGATCAGCACGGCGAGCACGAGCAGGACCACCACCGACACCGGAATGAGGTTCGGGATGAAGAAATCGAAACGGTGGCGGCCGAGCGCCAGGAAGGCGTCGGAGAATTTGCCGCTGGCGACCGAACCGTCCGGCATGGTCATGCCGGTGGCGATCGAGCGGCCTTCGGTTGGAATGCGCTGCAGGCCGACGAGCAGGAACATCATGCCGAGCGTCGCCAGCAGATCGGGCACGCGCATGTAGACGATCAGCCAGCCATTGATCAGGCCGACAATTGCGCCGATGAGCAGGCAGACGACGACCGCGACAAGGGCGTTCTGCTCCAGCACCACCATCACATAGGCGGCCGCCATCATGGCTGACGTGGCGACGGAGCCGATCGAGAGATCAAAGCCGCCGACGACCAGCGTGGCGGTGACGCCGAGCGCCAGCACGCCGGTGATGGCGACCGACTGGAAGATGAAAACGGCACTTTGCGGCGAAACGAAACCGTCGGCGGCGATCGAGAAATAGGCGACGAGCCCGAACAAGAGCACGATGAACCCGTACCGGATGGCGTGGTCGCGCAATGTCATCCGGCGCTCCCGCGCGCTGCTGCCGTCTTTATCCAATCCGAACCCATGCTCTCTCCATTCCAATTCCTATCGCCCGCGCTCAGGCCGCACTGTGCAGCGGTCCGCCGGCAACCTCGGCCAGCAGGCGGTCGAGATCGACATCGGCATTGCGGTGTTCGCCGACGATAGTCTGTTCCGACATGACCAGGATGCGATCGGCGGTCTCCAGGGCCTCGTCGAGTTCGGTGACGAACACCAGCGTGGCGCGTCCGTTTGCACTCGCCCTGAGCTTGGCGGCAATGTCGCGCCGGGCCGAGATATCGACGCCCTGAAACGGCTCATCCAGAATGAACAGCCTTGCATCCTGCGCCATCCAGCGAGCGACCATCACCTTCTGCTGGTTACCGCCGGACAGCTCCGACATCTCGTCCTTCTCGGAACGGCAGACGATGCTCAACTCCTCGATCTGCCGGCGTGCCGTGGTGCGTTCGAGGCGGCGCCTCAGGATGCCGAAGCGCGACATGCGCTTGTGAAACGGCAGGCTGATATTTTCCTGGATGTTGAAGCCTTGGACGATGCCGTTCTCGCCGCGGTCCTTGGCGACCAGGAACACGCCGGCAGCGATCGCTTCGCCGGCTGTTTCAGGTGCATAAGGCCTGCCGTTCAGCGTCATTGTACCGGCGAGCGGCCGGCGCACGCCAAACAGCGTCTCGGCAAGCGCCGTCTTGCCGACGCCGACGAGGCCGGTGATGGCAACGACCTCGCCGTCGCCGAGCGTCAGCGAGATCGGCCGGGCGCCCGGCGCAATGCGCAGACCCTCGATCGCCAGGACTGCCTTGGCCGAATTCCTGACGACGATCTGCTCGAGATGGATCTTGCGGCCGAGCATGGCGTTGACCGCGCCTTCATAGTCGAGCGGTTTCTTGTCGAAAATGCCTGAGATGATCCCGTCACGCATCGAGACGATGCGATCGGCCAGCCGCCTGATGTCCGACATGCGATGCGAGATGTAGAGGATCGCCACGCCCTGCTCGCGCAGCCTGTCGATCAGCGCGAACAGCCGGTCGGCCTCGGCGCTGGAGAGCGATGAGGTCGGCTCGTCGAGGATCAGCACTTTCGGCTTGTGCGCCAGCGCGCGGGCAATCGCCACCATCTGGCGATCGGCCAGCGAAAGATCGCTCACCCGCGCCTTCAAATCGATGGCCAGCCCCATGCGGTCGGCAACCGCCTTGGCCTCCCGCCGCACACGAACCGGATTGAACAGGGTCGGCGCGCCGCTGCCGCTCAGCCGGTCGAGGGTCAGGTTGGTGGCGACGTCGAGGTCGGCGACGACACCGTCGTTGATATTCTGGTGCACGGTGACGACGCCGGCGCGGATCGCTTCCGCCGGGGTTTTCGGTGCGAAATCCTGGTCGGCGAGCGCCATCGTGCCGCCGCCGCGTTCGTAGACACCGGAGATGATCTTGACGAGGGTGGATTTGCCGGCGCCGTTGGCGCCCATCAGCACGGTGACTTCGCCGGCATGCAATTCGACCGAGACGCCGCCTAGCACCTCGTTATGGCCAAAGGATTTCCTCAGTCCCTCTACGCGGAACACGGCATTACCGACCATGCGTTCCTCCCTGACATGACGCTATGGGCTGCATCGGCAATTGTCAACACGATTGACAATTGCCAGATCGCTTCCTAGCTTGGCCCAGCCGCCACGCCTCCGTTATGTTCGGAGCGCATAAGCGGGAGGATGACGATGACTGAAAAATTGCCGTTCGAAGCACTATCGGTCGAAACCCTGGCTGCACGCCTTGGCGGCAACGAGGCGCTATGCGCGAAGATCGGCAAGGACACTGGCGCCTGGAAGGTTCGCGAGGTCGGCGACGGCAATCTCAACCTGGTGTTCATCGTCGAGGGCGCCAGCGGTGCAGCCGTGGTCAAGCAGGCCCTGCCCTATGTTCGCCTGGTCGGCGACAGCTGGCCGCTGCCGTTGAAGCGCTCCTTCTTCGAATATCACGCGCTGACCAGGCAAGAGGCGCGCGCGCCAGGCTCGGTGCCGGCGATCCATTATTTCGATGAAGGCCAGGCGCTGATCATCATGGAATATCTTGCGCCGCCGCACATCATCCTGCGCCGCGCCCTGATCGACGGCCGCCAGCTGCCGAACATTGCCCGGGACATCGGCCTGTTCATGGCCCGGACGCTGTTTCGCGGCTCCGACCTGCACATGGCCGCCAAGGACCGCAAGGCCGATCTGGCGCTGTTCGCCGACAATGTCGAGCTCTGCGACATCACCGAGAGCCTGGTGTTTTCCGACCCCTATTTCGACGCCAAGATGAACCGGCACACCTCGCCGCAGCTCGACGGCCTGGTCGCCGATCTGCGCGCCGACCGCGACCTCAAGGTCGAGGCGCAGCGGCTGAAGCACATCTTCGCCGCCAATGCCGAAACGCTGCTGCATGGCGATCTGCATTCCGGCTCGATCATGGTCACCGACAGCGAAACCCGGATGATCGATCCGGAGTTCGCCTTCTACGGTCCGATGGCTTTCGATGTCGGCATGCTGCTCGCCAATTTCTGGATGTCGTTCTTCTCGCAACGCGGCCACGAGGAGGAGGGAAAGCGCGACGCCATGCGCGCCTATCTGCTCGGTGTGACGGTCGAGACATGGTCAGTGTTCCGCGCCGAATTCTCGCATCTATGGCGAACCGAGCGCACCGGCATGCTCTACCAGAGGAGCCTGTTCGAGGATCAGGGCGACAGGCTCGGCGCCGAGCAGGCGCTCGACCATGTGCTGCACCAGATGTGGACCGACCTGCTCGGCTTTGCCGGCATCGAGGTTCATCGACGTATCCTCGGCCTCGCCCACAATGCCGATTTCGAGACCATTGCCGATGAGGATTTGCGCGCCAGTTGTGAAGCAAAGGCGCTGCGATTCGGCCGCCATCTCGCCGTCAACCGGCGCCAGATCCACAGCATCGACGAGGTCAACAATTTGGCCGCGCTGATCGAACAGGAGAGCAGCAATTGAACGTCGGCGACCGCCACTATCGCACCATCTGGCTGAGCGACGACGGCCGTTCGGTCGATATCATCGACCAGCGCTGGCTGCCGCACGATTTCCGCATCGAAACGATCGGCACGGTCGACGGCATCGCCACCGCCATCCGCGACATGTGGGTACGCGGCGCGCCGCTGATCGGCGTCACCGCTGCCTACGGCGTCGCCATGCAGATGGCTGACGATCCGTCGGATACAGCGCTCGATGCCGTGTGGGAGACCCTGCACGAGACGCGGCCAACCGCGATCAATTTGCGCTGGGCGCTGGACGAGATGCGGCGCTTCCTGCGGCCTTTGCCTTCCGAACAACGCGCGGCAGCCGCCTATCGGCGGGCCAGTGAGATCGCCGACGAAGATGTCGGTCTCAACCGCGCCATCGGCGAGAACGGTCTTGCCATCATCAAGGCGATCGCTGCGCGCAAGCAGAAGGGCGAGCCGGTCAACATCCTGACCCACTGCAATGCCGGCTGGCTGGCCACCGTCGACTACGGCACCGCCACGGCGCCGATCTACCTGGCCACAGAAGCCGGCATTCCGGTCCATGTCTATGTCGATGAAACGCGGCCGCGCAACCAGGGCGCACAGCTGACCGCCTGGGAGATGGCCGGGCACGGCGTGCCGCACACACTGATCGTCGACAATGCCGGCGGCCATCTGATGCAGCGCGGCGCAATCGACATGGTCATCGTCGGCACCGACCGCACAACGGCCGACGGCGATGTCTGCAACAAGATCGGCACCTATCTCAAGGCGCTCGCCGCCGCCGACAATGATGTGCCGTTCTATGTCGCACTGCCGTCGCCGACCATCGACTGGACCGTGCATGACGGACTGGCCGAGATCCCGATCGAGCAGCGCTCGGCCGACGAGGTCTCGCTGGTCTGGGGCAAGACCGCTGCCGGCGAGATTGCCCAGGTGCGCATTTCGCCGGAGACGACGCCTGCGGCCAACCCGGCCTTCGATGTGACGCCGGCGCGGCTGGTGACCGGCTTGATCACCGAGCGCGGCGTTGCCAAGGCATCGCGCGAGGGATTGAAGGCGATGTTCCCCGAGCGGGCGTAGCCCACGTCCCTAGTACAGAGGCTCGGCCATATGCTTCGGGGTCGGCCACGTCTCGGTAATGCCCGGCTGTACCGGCCGCTCCAGGTAGGTCGATAAAACCACATAGCTGCGCGTCGAGGTGACCCCCGGCGTTTCGTACAGGCGCGCCAAAAGGCCTTCGAGTGCCCTGGTGTCTTCCGTGCGGACCTTCAGCAGCATGCAGGTGTCGCCGGCGACGGTATGGATCTCCTCGACTTCGGGATATTGGGAGACCGCCATCAGTTCCGGCGTCTTTCCCCAGCCCCTGGTGTCGATATGGACAAAGGCAAGCAAAGGCTTTTTCACCGCCCGGGGATCGATTATGGCGACTGTGTTGCGGATGGCGCCGCTGCGACGGAGCCGTTTGACCCGCTCATGCGCTGCGGGTGGCGACAAGCCGACGCGATCGCCGAGTTCGGCGTAGCTGATCGTGGCGTCGTCGACCAGGACGCCTAATATTCTTCGGTCTATCGCGTCGAGATCGCGGGCCGCTGGCCTGTTCTGCAGAATGCCATCTGTTTCTTCATCCATGGCGAAATTCCCGGTTCTCCGCTGAATAGAATACGGCCATTATGCTGATATGTCGAACATTGATCAAGTTGCACCATTGACCGCCCGAGCCCCGATCCCGGCGCTTGCCTATCTGCTGACCGGATGCATCGCCGTCATTGGCTCGAACTCGCTTGTGCTGGGTCCGATCGCACCGGCTGTCGCCTCGTCGTTCGGCACCAGCGTGCCGGCCGTGATGATTGCGGCGGCAGCGTTCGGCCTTGGCACCTCCGCAAGCGCCCTGTTCCTTGCGCGCTACATCGACCGCCTCGGTGCTCGCAGGATGCTGCAGAGCGCACTGTTGCTGTTGGCACTCGCGCTGGTCGCAAGTGCCGCGGCACTGACGGTGACCATGCTGGTCGCGGCACAGTTACTCGCCGGCATCGCTGCCGGCATCGCCATGCCCGCGATCTATGCCAGCGCCGCGGCCATCGCGCCGCCGGGCCGTGAAAGCGGCACGATCGGCGTCGTGCTGACCGGATGGACGCTCAGCATGGTCGCCGGCGTTTCGCTTTCGGCCGTGCTTGCCGATCTTGTGCATTGGCGCGCCGTTTTCGCAGCGGTCGCGGTGCTCGCGGCCCTTGCATGGATGGGGCTGACAGCGACGTCGCTCAGCGACATCAGGAAGGCCGGACCGGCGCCCGCCCCGCTGGAAGCGCTCGGCATTCCCGGAATCCTGCCGCTGCTGGTCGCGTGCGCGGCCTTCATGACTTCGTTCTACGGCGTCTATGGCTATCTCGGCGACCATCTTCATGTCGGGCTGGGACAGCCGGTGAGCGCCAATGGCCTGGCGGCGCTTGCCTACGGCATAGGCTTCGGGACGGCTGCTCTGCTCGACGGCGTCATCGACAGACTGGGTGCGCGGCGCGTCATGCCGTTCGCCTATCTTCTGGTCGCAGTCGTCTATGTCGCGATGGCGGCGACGAGCGGCAGTTTCGGGCTGACCTTGACCATGGTGGCAATCTGGGGACTGGCCAATCATTTCGGCCTGAATGTCCTGGTAATGCGCCTGTCTGCGCTCGATCCCTCGCGGCGCGGCACGATCATGGGCCTGAACAGTGCGGTGACTTACCTCGCGGTCTTCGTCGGCACCACCAGCTTCGGGCCGCTCTACTCCAGCTTTGGTTTTGCCACCTGCGCAATGGTCGCAGCATCGCTGATGCTGATCGCCGCATCGGCGGCGGCGTGGCGCTAGTCGACAGAACGGGATTGGCTATCCGTCTTCCAGAGCAGTCGCTTCAGGTTTCAAATTCGCCCGTCACCCTTTACGGGCGCTGGGGCCGCCCCTCACCTGCCTGTCGGCATCCTCTCCCCGTATAGTGACGGGGAGAGGGGTTCTCTCATCGGCGATGTCGCCAATCGCCAGCGTCGCAAGAAGGGCGCCGAGGTTGCGGCCAGCCTCTTTCTCCCCGTCACTATACGGGGAGAAATGCCCGGCAGGGCAATGAGCGACTATCTGTGGTGTCAAGTTGCATTGGCGAACTCC
>NZ_JAMYUI010000047.1:0-20404 GCF_040322895.1 Mesorhizobium sp. M0088 | reverse complement strand
GCCACTCAACGACCATGCTGCTCGGCGTCTACTTCAACGTCGGGATCAACAGCTACATCATCGACGCTATCATCGGCCTGTCGGTCGTCTACAAGGCGCTCGACAATATGGGCGCTTTCCAGAGGTGGCTCGGTTTCCAGCCGAACACCAGGATCGCGACGCTGATCTTCGGCTTTTTCCACGGCTTCGGCCTGTCGACGAAGATCATCGAATACAACATCTCGCCCGACGGGCTAGTGCCAAATCTTCTTGCCTTCAACGTCGGCGTTGAGATTGGCCAGCTTTTGGCGCTCGCTGCCATCCTTATTGTCATGGGCTACTGGCGCCGGACCGACAGTTTCTGGCGCCACGCATACACCGCCAACACCATCATGATGACCGCCGGGTTTGTGCTGATCGGCTATCAGCTCACCGGCTGGGTCGTCTCCTGAGCCTCCAAGTAAAGATCCCAAAAAAGGAATTCTCCTATGTACAATACCGACATCCCGACCCGCGCCGAGCTGCCGACATCCATGCAACTCCTTCGCTCTACCGTCATCGCAATTCTCGCGGCAGCTGCCATCCTTGTGACCATCGTGCTGCCGGCCGAATACGCCATCGATCCCACCGGCGTTGGGCGAGCGCTCGAGCTCACCGAGATGGGCGAGATCAAGACACAACTGGCCGAAGAGGCCGAGCATGACCGCCTTCGCGAACTGCAAAACGGCACTCCGATCGCCGTGCCAGCCCGAGATCAGCAGTCGAGTCTTCTGGAGCGCGTCTTCGCTGAACTGGTGATGGGTTCCGCCTCTGCCCAGGAACTCCGGACAGACGAAATGTCGGTCACCCTGAAGCCCGGCGAAGGAGCTGAGATCAAGCTCGTCATGGCCAAGGGCGCACAGGCACAATACTCTTGGACGGCCAATGGCGCGGCGGTGAACTTCGACACCCATGGTGACGGCGGCGGCGAAAACATTTCATACGAGAAGGGCCGCGGGGCTGCAGAGGACGAGGGCGTACTTGAGGCAGCGTTTGACGGCAATCACGGTTGGTTCTGGCGTAACCGCACCGATGCCGACGTCACCGTGACGCTGAAGACGAACGGTGCCTACACCGACATCAAACGGATGATGTGAACGATACGTCAATTTTATCCGGCGCCGTTTGGCGCCGGAGTGACGCGCTGTTCATTGCCACGACCTCACTGTTTGGCGCACCACCGTCCCGTGAGCATTCGTGTCGAGGTAGGCGGCGGCGTGGTGAATTGGTGCGCCGCTAGGCTGTGTCAACGTGTCATGCCGCATTGGCTGTTGGCGAAATCAGCGCCGAACGTTTGCCGCGATGGAGATCCTTGGCAAACACGCAAGCCGAACTGTGCCCAGGAGATAGCTTCAAGGCCGGTGGCATCTGTTGTTTGCATTCTTCGACCACCAAGGGGCAGCGAGTCCGGAACCTGCAGCCGGATGGTGGATTCGTAGGGCTCGGCACCTCCCCGATCATGACCGGAACCCTGCGCTCCTTTTCGGCGATCGGATCCACCTCCGGTGTCGAGGCCAGCAACATCTGCGAATAGGGATGGCCTGGGTGATCGTAGAGTTCCTGCGATGGCCCGTGCTCCACGATCTTGCCGAGGTACATCACGTAGACGCGCGATGCAGCCTGCCTGACCAACGCAAGGTCGTGGGCAATGAACAGGCACGCCACCCCAAAATCTTTCTGCAGGTGCAGGAAAAGGTTCATCACTTGGGCTCGGATGGACAAATCCAGTGCGCTAACTGGTTCATCGCAGATCAGCACTCTTGGATTCACGGCGAGGGATCGGGCAATCGCAACGCGCTGGCGCTGCCCTCCGGACAGTTCCCGCGTGTGCCGATCCTTCAAAGCGTCCGCCAGTCCGACCTGATCCAGGAGCGCCTTGGTACGATGGTTGCGGTCGGATTGTGATTTCAACCCGCTGATCAGCAACGCTTCATCGATCGTCTCACCGACCGTCTGTCTGTCGTTCAGGGACGAATATGGATCCTGAAACACGTATTGGAGCGCCCTGCGGCTTTCGCGCAGTGCTGCACCGGAGAGTGTGGTGAGGTCCACTCCATCAAGCAGGACTCGTCCCGCGCTTGCCTTTTCGAGACCCACAATGGTGCGGCCCAGCGTCGACTTTCCGCAACCGGACTCGCCTACCAGACCGACGATCTCGCCCGGATAGAGCTCGATCGAGACGTCGTCGACGGCATGGATGAACTTGCCTCGCTGAACGCTTTTGAAGCGCGTCTGCAGGTTTTCGACTTTCAGAACAGGACCGTGCGTCATGCTGCTGCCTTCCTTTGGTTGACAACCGCGCAGGCCACGACAACAGCGCTGTCGACCGACCGCGCAAGTGGAGGGCGGCTTGCGGTGCATGCGGGAATTGCGAGCTCGCAGCGCGGGGCAAAGGCACAGCCTTTGAATGGCGCGCCCAGCGTTGGCGGTATCCCGGGAAGACCGCGAAACTCCGAACCGATCGGGTCTTCCCGCCGTGGGATCGCGTTGATCAGCCCTCTCGTGTACGGATGGCGTGGGGTAACGAGGACCTTGTCCACGGGACCTCGTTCGGCGGCCCGAGCCGCATACATGACAACGATGTTGTCGGCCGCTCCGGCGACTACCCCCATATCGTGGGTAATCAGCACCATGGCCATGTTGAGCCGCCGCTGCAGGTCCTTGAGCAGGCGCAGGATTTGAGCCTGGACCGTCACATCGAGAGCGGTCGTAGGCTCGTCCGCGATCAGAAGTTTTGGCTCGCCGGCCAGCGCGATGGCAATTACGATGCGTTGCCTGAGACCACCCGACAGTTCGTGGGGGAATTGACGAAGTCGCGCTGCTGGATCCGAGATGCCGACCAGCTTGATGAGTTCCAACGCCCGCTCCTCCGCAGCGCGTGGGGTCATCTTGAGATGGAGCTCCGCCATCTCGGCGATCTGCCTTCCAACACGGCGGACGGGGTTCAGCGCGCTCATCGGATCCTGGAAAATGAATCCGATCGACTTGCCTCGTACCTTACGGATCTCGGATTCCGGCAGGCCGATCAATTCACGCCCATCGAAGCGCACCGATCCCGACAAGTTCGTCGTCACGCCGGTCGGCATCAGACCGAGCGGCGCGAAGTTCATTACAGTCTTGCCGCTGCCGCTTTCCCCGACGATGGCAAGGCATTCTCCTTGCCGGACGGTGTAGCTGACGCCATCGACGGGGCGTACCGCGGCCTTCGCGGTCAGGAGATCGACCGTCAGATTGCTGACGTTCAAAAGGGGTTCGTCATGCATCCGAATTCTCCTTGGCCCAGCCGGCGACCTCAATTCTGCGCAAGGCAAGCGTCCGCCTCGAAAGCGGCTTGGGAATGCGATTAAGTGCTATGGATTCGCCGAGGATGTTGAAGCCGATCACCGCAGCGGTCAGGGCCAGGCCGGGCAGGATAACCTGTCGCGGATCCGACTCGAGATACGGCAAAGCATCAACAAGCATCTGTCCCCATTCCGGCGTGGGCGGCTGAATGCCCAGACCAAGGAAGCTGAGTGTTGCGACAGCCAAAGCGGCTGTCCCGGCATCCGCCGTCGCATAGACCATGACCGCGCCGATGGTGCCGGGGAGCAAATGGCCGAAGTAAATGCGCCATGGGCTGGCGCCCAGCACACGCAAGGCTTCGATATGCGGCTTGCTCATGATGCTGACCGCCACGGCCCGGCTGATACGACCGCTCATCGGCCACCATGCCAATGACAGAGCCAGTACCATGGTCCAGTAGCCCGGCCCGACGATCCCGATCACGGCAAGGGCAGTGATCAGGCTTGGGATGGACAGTCCGACGTCGACGATGCGCATCAGCAGGTCGTCTACCCAACCGCGGTGGTAGCCAGCGATGGTCCCCATGGCGACACCGACCGTCATTGCAATGATGAGGACCGAGCCAACGCTGACCAACGACGTATTCGCCGCAATGATCAGGCGGCTGAGCGTATCGCGCCCGAGATGGTCGGTGCCGAGCCAATGTGCGGCAGTTGGTCCCAGGCCGGTCTCCAGTAAGTTCTGTGCGCTGGGATCTTGTGGAGCGAGCCATGGCGCGAAGCTGCCCAGGGCGAGGAAGAGGCCGATCACGATCAAGGCCACGCGGGGCAACTTGTTCAACCGGGCGAATGCAGGCTTTAATCTATTCATGGTCAGCTCCATTGGCGCCGGACACGTGGATCGGTCATCAGAACTGCGAGATCGACGATCAGATTCACCACGATGAAGAAGGCGAGGAAGATCAACAGGCAGGCCTGCACGACCATGAAGTCCCGGAACTTCACGCCTTGGAGAAAGTAGTCGCCCACGCCCTGCCAGGCGAACAGCGGTTCAACGATGATAGCAGTTGCGGTCATCAGGCCGACCTGGGTTCCCAGTGCGTTGATGAACACAGGTATGATGTTTGGCAGCGCGTCCCGGAACAGGATGGCGGTCCGTCCCAGACCTTTGCTTTTGGCCGTCAACACGAAGGGGCTGGCCATGGCCTCTTCCAGTCCCACACGAACGACACGGCTGAGCACGGCGGCGGGCAGCACCGCGACAGTGACCCATGGCAGCACCCAACTTTCCGGACCGCCGAAGCCGAAGGATGGAAAGAGCTGAAAGGTGACAGAGAAACCATAGATCATCAGCGCCCCGACGAAGAATGTCGGTGTCGATGCGCCGAGAAGAGCCAAACCGCGCGAAACGCGGTCCGGCAGTCTGTAGGGCCAGAAGGCACCCAGGAATCCGAGAGCCAGGCCGAGCAGGGTCGCAACCACGGCGCTGCCAACGATCAGGGTACCGGTGACCAACATGCGCTTTGGCAAGTCCGCACTGACTTCCTGGCCCGTTCTGTAGGAGATGCCAAAATCTCCTCGGACTGCATCGCCGAGCCAACCCGCGTAGCGCATCAGCAGGGGCTTATGCAGTCCGATCTCTTCGGCAACCTTTTCGACGTAACCCGGGGTTGCAACTGCTCCTCTGAGTTCAGCGATGAGAACAGCGACATTTCCCGGAGCCGAAACAACCAGGGTAAAGCAAACCAGAGACGCCATGAACAGCAGTACGAGGGAGTGCCTCAGCCTCTTGCTGATGAAGTGGATCAACGCGCCCTCCCTCTACTCGGCCAGCACGATATTTTCGTATGGCATATCGTATTCGGTGACCGGGCTGGTGAAGCCCTGGACCCGCTTGGAGTGCGCCCAGATGCTGGGAACGTAAACCAACGGCGCTATCGCGTCGTTGTCACGCAGCCAGTCGTAAACCTTTTGGATCGATGGCGCGATCTGATCCCCGGTTGCCGCTGTCGCAGCGTTGATCAGCGGGTCCAGGTTGGCCGGATCGGTGAACAGCTTGCCCTCGACATCGTTTTTGAAGGTCGAGAGGCACAAGGCCACCACCGTGCCGAACGGATCGTAAGGAGCCCCGTAGGTCAGGAAGAAGCCGAGATCGTATTTCCGTTCGAGCATGTCGGTGTGCTTAGAAGCGTGGTCGACAGAGCGGACGATCAAATTGATGCCGATTTCCTTCATCTCGGATTGTATGACTTCGGCCACGACGCGAGAGCCGGGAACGGCGTCGGGACTGACGACAATCTCAAGCGTCAGTGGCGTGCCGTCCTTGGAACGCACGGGACCACCCGTCCAACCCGCCTTCTCCAGGAGCGCTGATGCGGCCGCAACGTCGCGAACTGGGGCATCATGCTGGGTGCCAGCAAATGGCAATGCATCGGAGAACAGGTTGCCCGCCGGTCGGGCAAAGCCTTGGTAGAGCGCCTGGGAAATCGCCGCGCGATCGATCCCTATGCTGACGGCCTTGCGCACTTGCGGATCCTTGAGCGCTTCGGTGCGATCGGGATTGAAAGCCATCACCAGTGTGACGTTGCCGGGATCGATGACCACGTTGAGCCCTGCGGCCTCGAGCTGCTTTGCCTCAACGGGGGTAAGCGGCGCGATCCAAAACCCGCCGACGAGATCGATCTCGCCAGCGCGCAGGGCGGCAACCCGCGCGCGCGGATCAGGGATGACCTTGGCTTCGAGACGCTGATAAGTCGGCTTGTCGCCCCAGTAGCCGTCGTAGCGCTCGAAAACACTTTGTGTATCGTCAGCGCTAAGTTGACGCCAAGGACCGGTGCCGACGGGTTCGACAAATTTGCCATTCGCATCGACCGATTTGGGGCTAAGGAACCTCGGCGGCCGTGTGTAGGAAAGCTCCTGCATGAGCGCCAGCGGCGGTTCTTTGAAATGAACGGCTATCTGGTGCTCATCGATCACTTCCAACGATTGAAAATACTTGGAGCAGTTCATCCAGCTGAACTGATCGAGTCCTAGCCAACGCTCCAGATTCCACTTGCAGCTAGCTGCATCGAACACTGCGCCGTCCTGGAACGTTACCCCCTGGCGCAACGTAAGATGCAACGTCTTGCCCCCCTCTTCGATCTTCCAGTCGGTCGCAAGGCAAGGCTCGATCTGGCCGCCCTTGCCGTACCGCACCAGCGGCTCGAACATCAGGTCCTGAATGGCCCAGATCGCGTAGTGGCTCTGCGGATCAAGATTGCCCGCGGGTTTGGCGATCGCCACTCGCAATGTGCCCGCCGCCCCCTCGGCAAAGGCAAATTTGGTGAAGGTAGCATCGGTTATTGCGAGTCCTAACGCCCCTGATCCGATCTGCAGAAATGTACGCCTGTTGAATGACATGATTGCTCCTCTCGTTGCTTATTGTTCCCTGGGGCCTAGGTTGCCTCGAAAGGCACTGGGGCCTTTTTTGTATAGACATATCACATTATTGTATACAATTTAATTTAGACATCGTATCCCTTCTAATAAGTTTTTGTGCTCATTTGCGCAGGTGAGGTCTGCACCGCAACCCCGCCTCGCGCGACGACCTTGCCGCGCTTGACGACCAACGCGCGCGGCCGGTGGGACACGACGGCATCGGCGAGTGTCTCGCCTTCCACCAAAACCATGTCCCCCCAGCAGCCGGGCATCAGGCCGTACCTTTCCAGCGCAAGAACTCCGGCACCGCCGCGCGTGCAGACGTCGAGGGCCCATTCGAGTTCATCGTCGCGGCGAAAATTGTTGCGCAAGCCGACAAACATCGCGCGTTCCAGCATGTCACCACTGCCGTAAGGTCCCCAGATGTCACGGATGCCGTCATTTCCGGCGCCGACGACCACTCCAGCAGATCGCAATTTGGCGACCGGAGGCGACGGCTGCGATGCCGGCCCGGTGGTAAGAATATGGATCGAAAGCTCCGCCAACTCGTCGATTAGTCGGCCGACATAATCGGCATCGTGCATGCCGAGACAGAAGGCATGGCTGACTGCCACCCTTCCCTGCATGCCGAGTGCACGGGTGCGTTCGATGATGAGTTCGAGCGAAAAGGCGCCAAGCTCTCCCGCTTCGTGCAAATGTATATCTATGGGCCGGCCAAAGCGTTGAGCGAGGTCGAAAATTGCATCGAGGTGCCCTTTGGGATCGCGATCAACCCCAGCAGGGTCCAGCCCGCCGACCACCTCGGCGCCCATTTCCAACGCCCGTCGCATAAGTTCGATAGTGCCAGGCCGGATCATCATACCGCCTTGAGGAAAGGCGACGATCTCAATATCGACGAGGTCTCGTAGCTCGTCACGAGTGCGCATGACGCCCTCTACACCGGCAAGGCCGTGCACGGTGTCGATATCGACGTGGCTACGGATATGGGTGGTGCCTTGCGCCACTGAGGCAAGCGCCTGTCGACGCGACTGGCGGACCGGATCGATACCCAAGCGGATCTTGGCTTCACGCTCGGTCTCGATCTTGTCTATCAAGCGAGGGCCGACTTCATTGCGATACCACGCCATTCCGATCATCGATTTGTCGAGGTGGGTGTGCGCTTCGACCAAGCCCGGAACGACGATGCGACCTCCGCCGTCCTCCACCAGCCCGCCCAAAGGTGAAAGCTCCGGCTCGACGCGGGTAATGCGGCCATTCTCAATAAGAATATCCACATTGGAGCCAGCCATCGGGCGCACATTTCTAATCAACAAATTGGTTGTCATGCGGTGCGCTCCTCCCAGAGGCAGCCTATCGTCTGCGGCACGGCGACGGCCGCCTGCAGGTCGTGTACGTAACTACCGCATAATTGTATACCTATTTCAAGATAAATCGTATCCCATATTGACAAAAATATATCTTGATCGATAAGTTGCGGGAGCTTAGGGGGATGCGATGACCAAATCGAGTCGAGCCGAAAACGTCTACTTGTCGCTGCGTCGCGCCATCATTGAGCAGGCGCTTCGCCCCGGTATGAAATTGCCCGAAGACGCCATCGGCGAGCAGTTCGGCGTTAGCCGGACCAGCGTACGAAACGCGCTTGTCCGACTGAGTGCCGAAGGCCTGGTGGAGGTGAGGAATAATCGCGGAGCCTGCGTCGCCGAACCGACGCTCGAGGAAGCGTTAGATATATTTTCCCTACGACGCTGCCTGGAGCGCGAGGTAGTGGACCGGCTTTCGCGAAAGATCACACCCGCTCAATTTGCGGCACTTGAGGGCCACGTCAAACTTGAAAGGGACGCAGTAAACACGAGCGGACCATTATCGATACGGCTGGCGGGCGAATTCCACATTCTGCTGGCCGAACTCACGGGATCGAAGCCGCTGACCCGTTATGTCAGCGAGATTGTATCGCGCTGTTCGCTGATCCTAGCCTTGTACAGCCGTCCGCACTCCGATCAGTGCGGCGTCGACGAACACGTCGAAATCATTCAGGCGCTGCGCCAACACAATCCCGAGCGCGCCATGCATGCGATGGAACACCATCTCGAGGCACTCGAGGCTCGGGCGCAAATCAGCGATCAAACTGAGCCCGACGTTCGGTCCATCCTGAGTACATACGCTCAGGCAGGGTGACCAACTCTCAAGCAGCTTGGCAAAATTCAGGAGGATATAATGCTCAACCCCCAGCCCGAGCCGGTGGGGCAGCGGAGCCGCGTGAGCATCGACTTCGCCCGCATCTCGGCACGCGAACGCTACAAGCTGCTGATCGGGGCAGTGGTGCCTCGGCCAATCGCTCTGGTGACCACACGACACCCCGACGGGACTGTCAATGCTGCGCCCTACAGCTTCTTCAATTGCCTCTCGGCCGATCCTCCAATCCTAGCCCTGGGTGTGGAGAACCATAATGACATGTCCTTCAAAGATACGACGCTCAACATCCGACTGACTGAGGAATTCACAGTCAACATCGTGGACCATGCGCTGGTTGACGCCATGAACGTCTGTGCCGTCCCATTTCCTTCCCACATTGACGAACTGGCCGAGGCCGGACTGACGCCTGTGCCCGGTGAGACGGTCCAATGCCCCTACATTTTCGAAGCGCCTATAGCCTTCGAATGCCGCCGACATTTGACGCTTGGCCTGGGTAAGTCGCGCGAGATTGTCCTTGGTCAAGTTATGCGGATGCACATTCGTGAGGATCTTGTTGACCAGGAGCGTTTCTATATCGATCAACTCGCGCTAGACGCCGTCGGCAGAATGGGTGGACACGGTTATTCGACCACCCGCCACCAGTTTGACCTGCCAACGATGTCGCATGAGCAATGGTTGGCAATGAGGCCTATGCCACCCAACACCGATGGATAGCGCCCTGATCGCGCAACGCGCTCGTCGCTTCAATCATCCTTCCTGATCGTGCAGAGACGCTGCATGCGGCCAAGGACCCTGCCGATGCCGGGCTGGGAGAATATTCACTGCAGCTGGGCTACAGCGCACTGGAAGCTGTTATAACCCTTTGCGGCAAAGGGTTTCAAGATCCGCCTTTGTCATTTCCTCGATGCCGAGCGCAGGAAGAATATCATTATCTCCCTTGAGATCCCGGCCATAAGCCGCCGACAAGATGGAAATTCCGGATTCATGGAGTGTCGCCGGATTTCCGCTGATCTTCCCCAGAACGGCAGTCGGTAGCAGGCCGAACGGAACATCCTCGAGAATATAGCGGCTCTGGATGGTTGTCGGGCCAAACCCGCCGCGGCCTAGACGATCCATCTCCTGGTTCATGTCCGAAACAGTGCTCATGGGCACATGAAACGACAATGAAAAATGTTCCTGGACCGTACGAACCGCGATACCGAAATGGGCAGCGATGGCCAACCGTTCGGCATCCAGAGCCTCGATCAAGCGACCAACGGCAGGAGTGACATTTCCCCCTTGGCTCCACTGCTCGGCCTTTTCCATGCGTGTGAGATTGAGAAGGGCAATTCCCAGATGGTTCTGCGGATTGAGGTTGCTGAGCGCAATCGCCAGCAGACCATCCCGCTTGACGAAACGATTGCCGAACAAGGCCGTGCAAAGCTCGTACCCTTGGTCGAGCGCATCGAAAGGCAGCGTCGCAACATCAAGCTTCTGGCGAATGGAAGTGACATTGACTTCGGTTGATCCGAGCTGGCGGCCAGTCAGTAGCGTTGTGCCCCAAACGACGATCGGCAACCTGACCTTGCGCTCGGCCAACCGCTTCCAGAGATACAGAGCCCCGAACGAACTATGCGAACTGATGATGACCGGAATTCCATCTGCCAGATGAGGGACGGCGGCGTCCATCACCATCTTGTGGCCGTAAGCCGGAAGCGCGATCACCACCACGTCCGCGTGCTCGATAGCATCTCTGCAATCCTTGGCAATGCGCACCGGCACCGTCGCCTCGATATCCCCCGTCGCCTTCAACAATTCGCCAGTAGCCAACGTTCTGGTGCGGTGTCCCGACGGTGACCAAAGTGTTGGCGAGTGTCCCGATTGTGCCAAATAGGCCGCAAGGCCATAGGCAATTGCTCCGGCGCCCAGAATACTCACGCGCATAACATTCCTCCTGTTGCAGGCTTTATGGTTCGAGAATCCTTGTAGTCCCGGCCTACAAGTTTTTTCATCACGAGGTTTCGAATTGGAGTCACCTCGGTTGCCCCCAGCCGTTTCGATCAAGGGCTCCGGCTCTGAGCCGGCAAGCGCCGCTGAGAACATTAGTTTCCGCTTGACATATATCAAAAATGAATGAGACGATGTCAATCATACGTATTTCACATGTAGGGAGAATATGGAAACTCGGGACCTTCAGACCTTCCTTGCGGTGGCTGCCAGCGGCAGCATTACCAAGGCGGCTGACATGCTCGGGCGTTCCCAACCTGCGGTGACACGCACCATTCAGGATCTTGAGGGCGAACTTGGCTTCGAATTGCTGCACCGGGTCGGTCGACGGGTGCAGCTATCTGAAGAGGGTGTCGCATTTGAAGAAGAAGCGCGGCGACTGCTGATGTCCTTCACCGAACTCGCGGCGCGGGCCAAGATGATCGCCGCCGGCCGGGGTCGGATCCTGCAGATTGTCACAACCTCCGCGATCGGCACTGGCCTGATCCCGACGGCCATGGCCGAGCTCAAGGGTATCGAGCTTCCGCACGAGACACATCTCGGACAGTTTCTTCCCTCCATCGTGGCCCAGGAAGTGCGCAGCGGTCGTGCCGAGATCGGCTTTTCAAGCCTGCCGCTCGATACACCCGGCCTGGATGTCCTGCGGCTCTATTCGGCGCCCGATGTTGCTGCTGTGCGGGAGGACGATCCGCTGGCAGAACTCGACGTCATACCGCTTTCGGCCTTTGCCGGCCGTCGCGTCGCTACCTTGCTCAACCCGCTGCGTTTCCAACTGCACGTCTCCAAGGCATTGGCCGCCAGGGGTATCGACACCGGGCCAGTGATCCGGACGAATACTGCCTATGGCGCGTTGCAGCTTGTGCGCCGGACCGGCGTTGCCGCTGTCATTGATCCCCTCACCGCCTATGGCGTGGCCTTGCCAGGGGTCGCCATCCGCCCGATTGACGCGACCGTTCTCTTTTATTGGGGGGTTGTGGCTGCCGAAAAACGTCCCCTTCGTCCAGTCGCACAGGCGTTGATGGAGGCGGTCGAAGCGGTGGCTGAACGATCGATAGTCGGCTTCAAGAAACTCGATCCGGCCTTGGCCGGCCAACTGGTGACCGATCCTGCATCCGCCACAAATCACGGAACGGGGATATGAAGCATTCCCCCACCGCGCCAATTTTGACAAGTCTTGCCGCGCTCGAGGCACAGCTGGCGCAGGATCTCGACTTCCTCGAACTGCCTGCCAGGCCATGGGTCCCGGCACGTTCGCACGATGGTGTCCCTGTCCGTGACGTCGTGGTGATCGGCGCCGGCATGTGTGGACTTGCTGCCACGGCAAAGCTGGTGCTGACGGGGATAACCAATGTCGTCGCCTATGACGCGGCTCCGGCAGGGCTCGAAGGGCCGTGGGTAACGTTTGCCCGCATGCAAACGCTCCGGTCGCCGAAAACCCTGCACGGTCCGTCGCTCGGCCTGCCGCAATTGACGTTCCGCGCCTGGTTCACGGCGCAATGGGGCGTTGAGGCCTGGCGGTCGCTGGACAAAATCCCCAAGGGCCAGTGGATGGATTACCTGGTCTGGTACCGCAAGGTCCTGGCTCTGCCATTGCGCAACAGCGTGCGCATGACCGCCGTCGAACCCGTTGGTGATCTGATTGCGATCGATATCGAAGGCGCGGAATCCGGCCGGGTTCTCACCCGTCGTCTGGTTCTGGCCACCGGTCGCTCCGGTCTGGGCGGTATTGCCGTACCCGATTTCCTCAACGGGATCGATCGCGCCTGTTGGGCCCATTCTGCCGACGACATCGATTTCGATGCGCTGAAAGGCAAGCGTGTGGCAGTTATCGGCGCCGGTGCCTCTTCCATGGACAATGCTGCGACCGCACTCGAGGCGGGCGCCGGTTCTGTCGACATGTTGATCCGGCGCAAGGAGATGCCGCGCATCAACAAGCTGACCGGCATCGGCAGCCCGGGTGTCGTACTCGGCATGCATGAATTGCCCGATGCCTGGAAGTGGAAGTTCTTCGACTACACCGCCTCCACCCAGACGCCGCCGCCGCGTTCATCCACGCTTCGCGTGTCTCGCCACGCGAATGCCCGGTTCTTTCTCGACTGCGGCATCGTTGCGGTAAGGGAAGATCCGGAGGGCCTGCTGATCGAAACCACACAAGGGCTGATGCGCTACGACTTCCTGATCGCGGCAACCGGTTTTTCAAATGACTTCAACGGCCGCCCGGAATTC
This sequence comes from Mesorhizobium sp. M0088, assembly GCF_040322895.1. Lineage (NCBI taxonomy): Bacteria > Pseudomonadati > Pseudomonadota > Alphaproteobacteria > Hyphomicrobiales > Phyllobacteriaceae > Mesorhizobium > Mesorhizobium sp. M0088. Next base: position 7,283 of record NZ_JAMYUI010000047.1, on the reverse strand, counting down.
GCGGCGATCGCCCCACATATCCGCACCTGGTCGGATGGCCGATATAGGCCGGATATGGGGCCGGGTCGTGCAGGCATGTCGGACGCGCCGGATCTCGGTCCTGCCTTCGAGTTTCGCGAACGCGTCCCCGGCTCCTGCCCGATGCTTGCACATATCCACTGCTTCAACGACGCCGCCATGCTGACGCACGGCAAGGTCTCCGGCGACATCCCGGCCGTCAGCGCCGGCGCCGACCGTCTTGTGCGCGGCATTGCCGCATCGCTGTTTGCCGAGGATGTCGAAACCCACTTCGCCAATCTGATCGCCTACGACACGCCCGAACTTCTGGGCGACGAGTGGGTCGATTCAACACCCTTGTTGCACAAGGAGGCCGCGCTGTGATTGACGCAATGGACAAGGCAGCGGGTCTTTCACCGGACGATGCCCTTTTCGCTGCACGGCGGTTTCGGCCCGAATTCGTGCGAGGGGCCGAGGAATGTCGCCTCTCGGTGCTGCACCCGGCAAACGATCAGGGGCTGGCGCCGAATTTGCGTGTTGCTCTTGCCCGTCGCATGGCCGCCCTGAATGCCGATCCGGTCCTGGTGGCCGAATATGATGTTCAGCTGGATCAGCTTGATCCTACAGAGCAGCTTCTGGCTGTAGCCCAGGGCGAGACGGCTCTGGAAGAACCATTGGCGACTATCGCCCGGCACGCCGACCTGGTCACGGTGACGCCAAAAAAGGCCGAGGCGAGCGACATCGCCCTGCTCGCCCAGGCCGGATTGAGCAATCCTCAGATCGTCGCGCTCTCCGAACTGATTGCCTTCGTCAACTTCCAGACGCGGGTAGCGACCGGCTTGCGATTGATGAGGTCGGCATGATTTCCTCGGTGCGCCTGAAGCCGCTGAACTGGCAGCCATACATCGCGCCGGTCAAGCTATCCGAAGCCACGCCGGAACAGCTTGAAGCGATGAAGGTTACGCCTTCGGCCAAGAAAGTTTCGGAATATGTGCGCACCCTTGCGCATGACCCAGAGAGCTATCTTGCCCGCACGGTTCTGTTCAACGCAATCATGTATGTCGAAGGCGGGCTCGCCCGTCCCGACCGCGAACTTGGCGCATTGGGGGCCTCGATCGTCAATGGCTGCAAATTCTGTGCCGTTGTCCACGCCCGCCGGCATGCGGAGTTGACCAAGAGCGACCAAGTGGTCACCGCACTTTATCTCGACAAACCTGAAGCGCTCGGCCAACGCGATGCGGCAATCTACAGCTTTGCCCGCCGCCTGTCGGCGGCGCCGTCGGAAGCGACGGCAGACGACATCGCCGCGCTTCGATCAGTTGGCATGGATGACCGCGAGATCATCGATCTGATCCACGCCATATCGATCTTCGGCTGGGCAAACCGGCTGATGCACGTTCTCGGCCATGCGGAGAGCGGGTGATGATGTCGCATGCGGTCAAGGCACTCCGTCCCACACTGTGAAGGGCACCAACCAGAATGCTTGAACTCAAAGATATAAAGCTGTCCTACGGAAGCACGCAGGTTCTGAACGGCGTCAATCTCTCGGTAAAGCGGGGTGACGTGGTGTCGATCATCGGCCCCAGCGGCACCGGCAAGACCACGTTGCTGAAATGCATCAACTACCTTGCCAAGCCGTCCTCAGGAACCATCGCGTTCGATCAGATTCGGATGGATTACCAGCGTGCCGACAAGACCGCTGTCCAGGCGATCCGGTTGCGAACGGCGATGGTCTTTCAGCAATTCAACGTCTTCAAGAACATGACGGTCCTGCAGAACGTGATGGATCCCCTGGTGATCGTGCAGCGCAAGTCCGCAGATGAGGCGCGGGAGATCGCCTTGCGGGAGCTCGAGCGGGTCGGCCTCACCCCGAAGCGAGATAGCTATCCCTCCCAACTGTCGGGCGGCCAGCTCCAGCGCACCGGCATCGCGCGCGCCCTGGCGGTTCGCCCCGACGTGATACTCTTCGATGAGCCTACGTCATCGCTGGATCCCGAGCTCGTCGGTGAAGTTCTAAAGGTGATCAAGGATGTCACCTCGTCAGGGATCACTTCGCTGCTTGTGACCCACGAGATGCAATTCGCAAAGAACATCTCCAACCGGATTGTCTTCATGGATCGTGGCGTGGTTGCCGCCGATGGCAGCCCGGCTGAAATCTTCGATGCACCTTCCAGCCCGCGACTTGCCCAATTCCTGCAGTCGGAACTCGCTTTTCAATAGCTCAACAAGAAGGGAACCTAAGAAATGTCTGCAATCACATCCAGTTTTTCTCGCCGCTATGCCCTGGCCATCGCTGGCGGCATCGCAATTGCCCTTGCAACAGCGGGGATCAGCCATGGCCAGACCGTTCGGACGATCAAGATCGCCACCTCTGCCGAATCCAAGCCGCTGGCATGGGGCGCGATCGGCGTCGAGCCGCAAGGCTATGAGCCCGATCTTCTGAAGGCGATCAACGCAAAGCTGCCGCAGTATAAGTTCGAAATGGAAGGCGTCTCCGACATTGCCCAGGAAACCGGCCTCGCCACGGGCAAGTACGACATCGCGGTCGGTGGCTACTACAAGTCGCCCGAACGCTCCAAGCAGTTCCTCATTCCGGAAAATCCCATGGGCGCCAGCCTGATGAAGATTTACAGCAAGAAAGACAGCGGCATTAAGGAAATGAAAGACCTGGTCGGCAAGAGGATCGTTCCGACCACGGCCGGCGGTGGAACCTACAAGTTCATCATGAATTGGCAGAAAGAAAACCCGGAATACAAGCTCGATGTCACGGCATCGAGTGCCGGTATCCCCTACCCGAACCGGCTGGACGAAGTTCAGAACGGCAAGTTCGACGCTCTCGTCCTGCCGTCGAATCTCGGTGAGCAGACCGTCATCGAGCAAAAGAAACTCGATATCGTGGCGTCCGAGCCAGTGTTCAGCAACAACACCTACATGCTGATCCACCGATCTGACGAGAACAAGGTTCTGGCCGACGATGTGAACAAGGTTCTCAAGGAATTGAAAGACGACGGCACGATCGAAAAGCTCTCGCAGAAGTGGTTCGGCGAGGGCATCGTCCAGTACATGAAATAGCACGGCCGTCGGCGACCATATTCGCTAGTCAGCGGCAAGGCTGAATTGCAAGAAGGAGCGTTCAAAGTGGATGTATCTGCTATGATTCCCGAGTTGCTCTCGGCACTGCCGCTGACGCTCGCCATCACGTTTACAGCCCTCATTTCCGGGTTCTGCCTGGCTCTCATCGCGACAACCCTCCGGGTCCGCAGGGTGCCAGTCATCAGTCACCTGGTGGACCTCTACGTGTCCTATGCCCGGAGCGTTCCTGTCGTACTGCAGTTGTTCGTCGCGTTTTATGGGCTTCCGCTGTTGGTGATCCTGTTCGGCGCCAAAGATTTTATTTCGGCGACGATGGCTGCCATGGTGGGGTTGAGCCTCTACCACGGCGGCTATCTGTCGGAAGTCATGCGGCCTGCATACCTGGCCGTCGATCGCGGCCAGCACGATGCGGCCGACAGCCTTGGATATACGTTCCGACAGAAAATTACTCGCGTCGTCGGCCCGCAAGCGGTGCACTTCGCTTTGCCGGGCTATGGGAACTCCGTCATCTACCTGATCCATAACGTTGCGCTGGTCATGTACATCGGGGCGGCCGACATCATGGCGACTGCGCATCTGATCATGGAGCGAGACTACAACCAATTCCAGTTCGAAACCTATCTCGTCCTGGCGGTCATCTATTCGCTGATGTGCCTGGTCGCATGGCTCATCGTGCGCTTCTTCGAGCTTCGATCACCGATGCAAGCGCCTGAGGCGACGCCAACAACCCCGATCAAGAACCAGCTCCTCGCGAGCGTCTGACGTAAGGGTATTCAACCATGTTTGATACCGATATTTTGCTCCAGGACACGCAGGAAATTCTGAGTGCCGTACCCGTGACGATTGGAATGGCGCTCATGATTTTCGTCCTGTCGACGATAGTCGGCAGCATATTCGCACTTATCGAATACAGACGGGTACCGGTGCTGCGAGAGCTCATCATGACTTACAAGATCGTCTTCAAGGGCGTTCCGATGGTCATCGTTATTTTCCTCGCCTATTTCGGTCTGCCGCCCGCATTCCAGTTCCTGTTCTCATTGCTTGGTATCAACTTCAACGCCCACGAAACCCCCAATTGGGTCATCCTTGTAGTTGCGATTACCGGCTGTGTCGCCGCGTTCCAATCGGAGATTATCAAGGGAGCCCTGAATGCATTCGACACCGGTCAGTCGGACGCAGCCCATTCGCTGGGCTATACGGGCGGCCAACTGTTCCGACGTATCCTATTTCCCCAGGTGGCCCTCACGGCAATTCCTGACCTGACGACTTCGATGATGGTCATCATGAAGGCCCTTTCTCTCGGATTCGCCATCGAGGTTGTCGATATCTTCGCCCAGTCCCAGTTGACCGCCGCGCTGAACTACTACTACCTCGAAGCCTTCGTGATTGCCGTCGTGATCTATATGGTGATTGCCTATATCGTCACACAGATTGCCGACAGGCTGGAGCAGGCGCTGAGGGTGCGGACATGAGGTGGATGTGGGATAGAATCGTCAAGCTTCGGATATCGAGCCGTACCTTGGAGGCAATTCTGTTGGCCATGAAAAGCCCGAGGAGAAGCCCAAGTAGCCGATGTATGTATCGATAATTTTGAGTGCCTGCCGGTCGACCCCATGCCGCCTGGAGCGTGGGCAAATAGACTGAGCTTGCATGCCGACTTGCATTCTCTATCGGCAGCTGCAGATGACACATATTTGTTGAGGTGGGTTCTCCCCCGTCTGGAGGGCTTCCCCTTAGCGGGCGCCGGGCTTTGGACGACAACGAGCCCGCCCGCAGTCTAAAGTATGATTGCGATCAGCGTCGCCCTTACGATCTTGCGCGTGACGCTAATGACATCGACAGCGCCGATAAATTGGGTGTCAACGCCAACCGCAGCCACGCGCCAAAGATTCCCCCAACCCTTGCTACCCAAAATCCCGTGTAGAACATCGGGCGCTGGCACCAGGCCCGTTGTCAACGTCAGCCCAACTGCCTCAGCGCCTTGACCTGCTCCACCGCAACTTTGATAAGCCGAGGTGTCAGTTGGCGCGCCGTCTCGAGGAGCTCGGCCTCAAGTTCCGCCCGCTCGCGCGAAAGCGGGCGTGTCTTTTCCAGACCATCAAAAAAGTCCATCAATGGCATCTTGAGGATGCGCGCTAACTCGGCAAGCGTCTCAATGCTGGGTAGCTGTTTGCCGCGTTCGATATTGGAAATGCTCTCAGGGGTGCGCCCAACACGGTCAGCCAACACTTCCTGGCTCAGCTTCGCCCCGCGCCGCGCAGCCTGAACTCGCGCACCTATAGCCTGCTTTAAAGAGTCGCTCATACTTGAAGCGTGACTTCGGCATTTCTCGTTGACAACGAAGTCAGCTTCAGCATTGGTCATCATCATGAAGTTTACTTCAAGTCACGTCAGAAACATCACCGAACCAGCGGTGACCGCGTCCAGTGTGAAGCCGGCACATCCTTTCAGAAAGAGCGTCATACCCGAATGAGTGCATTGCTCCTATCATCCCTGCAAGACATTGCCACGCCGCTGCGTCGACACCCTCTGGTGCGCAATGCACCGAGCGTCGGAGAGTCTCCCACCAGCGTCTCAGCGCCGGCTTATGACGAGCGCTGGCTTCGCGATCTTCTATTTCGACATCCCGAACTCATCGTCGCCGACCGCGATCACGGCCTTGGAGATATCGTTCCCCTATGCTGCGAACTCCCTCTGCCTCGCGCGGGCGGGACAGTATTTGCGGACCTCCTGGGCGTTAGCAGAAGTGGCCGGCTGGTCGTCATCGAGTGCAAGCTTTGGCGAAATCCCCAAGCACGACGAGAAGTGTTGGCGCAGATCCTCGAATATGCCGCTTTGCTACGACACTGGAGTTTTGGCGATCTATCCTCGACCTTGAGGCGCAAGCTGACCTTGGTTGATCCCAACCCGATCTTCGCCGCGGCGAAGCTTCGGTGGCCAGACCTGGAAGAAGCTCCGTTCGTCGATGCGGTAACACGATCGCTAAGACTCGGAGATTTTCAGCTCATCATTGCCGGTGACGGCATCCGATCGGACACTCACGCGATTGCCGAGCACCTCAACGCGCAGGGCGGCGGACTAGCCCAACTCGCGCTACTTGAAATCCAGATTTGGCAAACGACTTCTGGAAATATTATCGTTATGCCTACGGTGCCGCTGCGGACCGAAGTCCTGCAGCAGAGAGTTTTGGTCGACCTCGCCGGTATGCCGCTCTATTTGGAAACGCCAGAACCTATCAGCGCCCCGCCCGCTGACACCATGGAGAATGTTGTCGATCCCGACCGAGTAAACCGGCGGGGCATCAACCGTGCATTCTGGCAGCGGTTCATTGATGAGGTACAGTTCGACCACGCAGACCAACTGGCACCACGCCACGGCGGCGACAATTGGGTGAGAGTTCCCCTGCCCGACCCGCTAGGATGGCTGACTGCCTTTCGGTCGACTGGCAGCAGAGCCGAAGTCGGCCTGTTCCTGACCTTCCGCGAAGAGGATGGTCAGGCTCTCTTTGATGAATTCCACAACGACATTGCAGAATTGCGCGGAGAAACCGGCCTTGATTTGGTCGCGCGGCTGAAATCGGACAGGCCATTTCATGCGGAGTTGGGCGTGTTTAGGCCAAGGTCAGACTTCGCAGACGAAGGCCAGCAGCTCGACTGGCTCTGCCATGCGGCTAATCGCTTTGTTTCGTTGATCCGCCCAAGGCTCAGCCTGATGGCGGAGGCTGCCGAATGACAAGGCTGCTCAAATGGGAACGGCTGGCCCTGGAGGGCGACTTCTCAACCATGCCCGCGCCCCTTAAGTGGGATCAATCCGGCCGCTTCGCCCATTTCCTCAACGGGTACGAGGTCGCCGGAGGAATGGACGCTCTAGCCGGCCTTGCCATCGCAATGTCGGGGCAAGCTCGCAAGACGGGCAAATGGCAAGGCAGCGCGCTCGACCTTTGGCTCAGCCTGTTCTTCCAGCAACGCGCCCATCGCCATACCGGATCAGAAGACAATGACCCAATTCTCGACGAACTGTGTGAAGCGCTTCGTGTGGCTCTCAATCAACTGACGCCGGAAGAGGCCAAGGCATTGGCTCTGCGGCTCAAACAGGAGGCCCTTTAGCTCTAATGCAGTTCACTTAAGTTGGGCTGGATGAGGATCTGGTAAGACCTATCGAACAGGATGGAGATTCGTTTCCATCCTGTTCGT
>NZ_JAMYUI010000046.1:0-21159 GCF_040322895.1 Mesorhizobium sp. M0088 | reverse complement strand
TCGGCGCGCTGCTGCGCGGCGTTGATCGTGAAGGTGTCGAGCGCGGCCAGGTTCTGGCCAAGCCCGGTACGGTGAAGCCGCACAATAAGTTCGTGGCCGAAGCCTACATCCTGACCAAGGACGAAGGTGGCCGCCACACGCCGTTCTTCACCAACTACCGTCCGCAGTTCTACTTCCGCACGACCGACGTGACCGGCATCGTGTCGCTGCCGGAAGGCACCGAAATGGTGATGCCGGGCGACAACATCACGGTCGATGTCGAGCTGATCGTGCCGATTGCCATGGAAGAGAAGCTGCGCTTCGCTATCCGTGAAGGCGGCCGCACCGTCGGTGCCGGCATCGTCGTCACCATCAAGGAATAATCGAGCCCGGCATTCGCCGGATCAAAAAGAAAAGGGCGGTCTTCGGGCCGCCCTTTTCTTTTGCGGGGCTATCGGTTGCGACCCTGGCGGTCGAACCCTGTTGCAAGGCTCCGGGCCTCGACTAGTATAGGTTGCATCGAGGGGCTTATTCCAAATGGTTCCAAGGCGGTTTTTCCATCGTCGGGCATTGTGGCCGCTGGCTCTGACCTGGCTGCTCGCATTGCTTGCCGAAGGCCCGTCAGCCTTTGCGGCGGATGCGGCGCCGGATCTTGGGCCGACGATGCGGTTCGGCATTGTCCGCAGCAACGCACCGGGGTGCGAGCCGATCTGCCCGGAATGGATCTCGGCCGAGGGCTCGATAGAAGCCGGCACGCCGGCACTCTTCAAACGCATGCTGAAGACGCTTGGCGGCCGGAAACTGCCTGTTGTCGTCGATTCTCCCGGCGGCAATGTCGAGGCGGCGCTGACGCTTGGCCGGCTGATCCGCAAGAACAAGTTCGATATCGCCATCGGTAAGACGGTGTTTTCCAGCTGCCAGCCCGGTGCGAAGGGGTGCCAGGACCGTGACGCCCGCTACTTCGGCGATGTCATCGACTATGGCGCCATGTGCAATTCCGCCTGTCCTCTGATGTTTGCCGGCGGTATCAGGCGGGTGGCCGGCGAATGGGCCTATCTCGGCGTCCATCAGATCACCACGACCTACATTCGTACGAAATTGCAATACCGGACCACCTACCGCATCGTGGGGGGCAAGAAGAAGATCCTCAACACAAAGATCGTCAGCCGCAAGAACGCCGGCAGCTACAAGACCTACGAGATGAGCAAGTCCGTGGAGAAAAAGCTGGCAGCCTACCTGAAACAGATGGGCATCGAACAAAGCATGCTCGAAACGATGAAGGGCACCCCGGCCAGCGAAATCCACCAGATCGCCCTCGACGACATGCTGGCGATGAAGCTGGTCACCAGCACGGACGCTGTAGGCCTGCTGACAGCGGCAAGCCTGTGCGAGCCCGGCCGCCTGGCCGCGAATTGCCGGGAGGTGCCGGGCAACAAGCCTGATGGCCTGACGGCGACCGCGGCCAAGCCAACGCCGCCAGCAATCGAACCCGAGGCGGCGCGGCGCGATGAGGACATGCGCTTCGTTGTCGTTCGCGGCACCAATCCACTCTGCAATCCAGACTGCCCGGAATGGATCTCGGCAGAAGGCCCGATCACCCCCCGGACCCCGCAGAAGCTGCGCCAATTGCTCGCCATGCTTGGCAAACGGCAACTGCCTGTCGTGATCAGTTCGAGGGGAGGCGACCTGCTCAGCGCTCTGGCGGCAGGACGGCTTATCCATGAAAAGAAGCTCGACGTCGCCGTTGGCCGCACCGATTTCGTCGGCTGTGACCCAGGGGCGTGGAATTGCCTGGCCAAAGAGGGCGCCTATGCCGGGCTGAGCATCGATGCCGGCGTGGAGTGCGATTCGGCCTGCGCGCTGATGCTTGCCGGCGGCATCAGGCGGTTTGTCGGTCCCCAGGCGCGGCTTAGCCTTTACCCGATGGGGCAAAAGCAGATGGTCAAGGCCTATCTCGAGGAGATGGCGATCGGTCCCGCCCTGTTCGCGGCGATCGAGCGGCGCTCGGTCGAGCGCCGGCTGGAACCCGGCATGATGCTGAAGGTCGGCCTGACGACCGGCCTGCAATCGGTCGACGCGCTGACCGGTGCCACCATTTGCGAGGCGGTGCCAAGACCCGAGAATTGCCGGATCCGGCCTTCCGCCAATGCCGAGGCTGATGCGCCGGCCAAATTGTAGTGTGCGGCGGAGCCGGAAACCGGCCATGAGGCAGGTTGAGCCGCTTCCGATTGTTCCGCTATCGTCGCTGCTGGCGGCGCCAGGCAGGCGGAGGATCGATGCCGGCCTAGCCACCGGATACGAAACCATGATCGGCACGAAGCGTATCGGGCGCAGACATCCGGAATAGCGCCACAATAGGGCGGAATGCTGCACTGGCCTGCAACCGTGAACGGTCCCGAGATGCTGATCGCCCATCTTCCAAGTGGCTATATTCTCGGAACGTTCATGCGCAGGCAGTGGCCTGGCAGCCTGGCTATCGTCGGGGCCGCCATGGTCGGCAGTGTCATCCCCGATATCGATATGCTGTATTTCCATTTCATCGACGGCGGACGCACCCACCATCACTCCTATATGACGCATTGGCCGCTGTTCTGGGCGGCCGCAGGGGCGCTGTCGTTGCTATTCGTCAGCTGGCGCGCCCGCTCGTATCTGGCAGCCACGGCTGCCTTCTTTGCCGCCGCCATGCTGCATATGGTCCTCGATACGCTGGCGTCGCCGATATTGTGGCTGATGCCATTCGATCGGCGGGCGTTCGAACTCGTCACTGTACCGGCGGACTTCAGCAATTGGGTGCTGAGCTTTTTGCTGCACTGGACGTTCGCATGCGAGCTCCTGATATGCGGCTGGGCGCTTTGGCTTGCACGCGGGCGACCGCAGCCTGCCATGAATGCCGCTTGAGGACGCTCCACATCGAAGAGGGCAGGCGACGTCTCTCTCAATCACGCCACCGCGCGCTGTCGACTTCAGGCCGGAGCTTGGGATCGACCCGGATGGCCTTGTCGGGATTAAGGCGCGTTTGCTTGCAAACCGCTCTTTACAGAGCGTGCGGAAGCTTTTAGGAAGCGCCTTCTGCGCCGACATGCGCACGATACGGGCATAGCTCAGTTGGTAGAGCGGCGGTCTCCAAAACCGCAGGTCGTAGGTTCGAGCCCTGCTGCCCGTGCCATTCCCTGAATGGCATTCAACCCAATGTTTCGCCGTTTCGAAATGGCGTTTCAAAGCGATATTTCCATGGCCTGGCCTTTGAAAATCGGCGACCCGCTTGCCATATAGGGTCGATTGGGGCATAAGAGCGCCATAGCCGGGACGGAACGACTGGATGGTTCCGAGGCGGTGTTTGGTCATAAAGCGGAGACTTGCCACTTGCGTGGATCAAGAATCGGTTTTATGTAGACGAAACAGACACGCGACGCGTGGAGCTGGGAAACCGGCTTTACGCGTCTGATTTGCATGGGCGAAATGATTGCGCTGATTCGGCGCGAGATTGGGCTCAGGCGGCACGTCCCGGCCAGCGGGATCATCCAGGAGACCCGGCCAACGGGTCTTGAAGACAGAGCGGCATATGGCTTCGAAAACCACAAATCCTTTCGTCTTTCTCCAGCAGGTTCGCGCGGAGACCGCCAAGGTGACTTGGCCGTCGCGACGCGAAACGATGATCTCGACGGTGATGGTTCTGGCCTTCGCAGTGATCGCGATGATCTTTTTCTTCACCGCCGATCAGCTCATGGGCCTTGCGGTCGAACAGATTCTGGGCATCGGACGCTAAGTCCGGCGATTACGGAGAAGTCTTGAAATGACCGCGCGCTGGTACATCGTCCACGCTTATTCGAACTTTGAAAAGAAGGTCGCCGAGGATATCGAGAACAAGGCCAAGCAGAAGGGCCTGTCCGCCGACATCCACCAGATCGTGGTTCCGACCGAGAAGGTCGTCGAAGTTCGCCGCGGTCGCAAGGTCGATGCCGAGCGGAAGTTCTTCCCGGGCTATGTGCTGCTGAAGGCCAATTTGACCGATGCGGTGTTCTCGCTGGTCAAGAACACACCGAAGGTCACCGGCTTCCTGGGCGACTCCAAGCCGGTGCCGATCACCGAGGCGGAAGCCCAGCGCATCCTGAACCAGGTGCAGGAAGGCGTCGAGCGGCCCAAGCCCTCGGTCACGTTCGAGATCGGCGAAGCGATCCGCGTTTCGGATGGTCCGTTCGCGTCGTTCAACGGTTTCGTCCAGGAAGTGGACGAGGAGCGGGCGCGGCTCAAGGTGGAAGTTTCGATCTTCGGGCGCGCCGTGCCGGTCGATCTGGAATTCGGACAGGTCGAAAAGGGCTGATCCGAAATCCCTGACGCCGGTTTGGCGATCAGGGGAGGCGGCGCGGAAGCGCGCGGCCTGAGACGGTGGGAGGCGAGTGCGGCTTTAGCCGGCTGCGCGAACCGCACCACCAGACTGCAACCGCCGGCATGACCGGCATAGACAAAGGCAGGAAAAGAGATGGCTAAGAAAATTGCAGGCCAGCTCAAGCTCCAGGTGAAAGCGGGATCGGCGACGCCGTCTCCCCCGATCGGCCCGGCGCTTGGTCAGCGTGGCATCAACATCATGGAATTCTGCAAGGCGTTCAACGCGCAGACCCAGGAAATGGAAAAGGGATCGCCGGTTCCGGTCGTCATCACCTACTATCAGGACAAGTCCTTCACCTTCGTCATGAAGACGGCGCCGGTGAGCTACTTCCTGAAGAAGGCGGCGAACCTGACGTCCGGTTCCAAGGAGCCGGGCAAGGTCAAGGCCGGTACGGTTTCGCGTGACAAGGTCCGCGAGATTGCCACCGCGAAGATGAAAGACCTGAACGCAAACGACGTCGAAGCGGCCATGCGCATGGTCGAGGGCTCCGCCCGCTCGATGGGTCTGGAAGTGGTGGGCTAAGATCATGGCAAAGATTGCAAAGCGCGTATCGAAGACCCGCGAAGGCATCGATCCCAACAAGGCTTATGCCCTGGGCGATGCGCTGAAGCTGCTCAAGGACCGTTCCTCGGTGAAGTTCGATGAGACCATCGAAGTCGCCATGAACCTCGGCGTCGACCCGCGCCATGCCGACCAGATGGTCCGCGGCGTGGTCAACCTGCCGAACGGCACCGGCCGCTCGGTGCGTGTCGCCGTGTTCGCCCGTGGCGACAAGGCCGACGAAGCGCGCGCCGCCGGCGCCGACATCGTCGGTGCCGAGGATCTGGTCGACATCGTCCAGAAGGGCACGATCGATTTTGATCGCTGCATCGCCACGCCGGACATGATGCCGCTCGTCGGTCGTCTGGGCAAAGTGCTCGGCCCGCGCGGCATGATGCCGAACCCGAAGGTCGGCACCGTCACCACCGACGTTGCCGCCGCCGTCAAGGCATCCAAGGGCGGCGCCGTCGAGTTCCGTGTCGAGAAGGCTGGCATCGTCCATGCCGGCGTCGGCAAGGTCTCGTTCGACGTCAAGGCCCTGGAAGAGAACATCCGCGCCTTCGCCGATGCGGTGACCAAGGCAAAGCCGACTGGCGCCAAGGGCAACTACGTCAAGAAGGTGTCGGTCACCTCGACGATGGGCCCGGGCCTCAAGCTCGACGTCGCGACGCTCAACGCGTCCTGATAAGTTTTGATCGAGATCGGCCGGTAAACGGCTGATCTGCAAAGAATTCCGGGCCTCCGACCTAGTTGGCGGCCCGGTACCGGAAGCCGAGAGGTTTCCGGACATCCTGTCCGAGATTGCAGGCGGCCCAGAAGCCTTAATTCGATTTGGGCCTGCATGAGACGGGTGAAGACCGGACAACGGAGCGATTGCTCCAATGAAAGGTTCGAACCGTGTTTGCCTTTTGTCTGCGCATCGCCGGCTTGACCGTCGATGTGGCGAAAGGGGGCAGGATCCTCGAGCGTCGTTCGGGAGATCCGTTACTGGATGGCCCGGCCGACAAAAGGCAACCCGACGCCTGTCCTCGTCAATGGGATGTTCCCGTTAACAGGATTGGGGTCAACTGGAGATAGGCAGTGGACAGAGCGGAAAAACGCGAACTCGTCACGGGCCTGAACGGTGCGTTCTCGAACGCAGGTTCAGTGGTCGTGGCCCACTACGCCGGTATCACCGTCGCGCAAATGAACGACCTTCGGTCGAAAATGCGCGCCGCCGGTGGCACCGTCAAAGTCGCGAAGAACCGTCTCGCCAAAATCGCTCTTCAGGGCACGGACTCCGCATCGATCATCGAGCTGTTCAAGGGACAGACGCTGATTGCTTATTCGGAGGATCCGATTGCGGCGCCGAAGGTCGCGTCCGATTTCGCCAAGGGAAATGACAAGCTCGTCATTCTCGGCGGCGCAATGGGCACCACCTCGCTCAATGCCGACGGTGTGAAGGCACTCGCCACACTTCCGTCGCTCGATGAGCTGCGCGCCAGGCTGGTTGGCATGATCGCCACGCCGGCAACCCGGATCGCCCAGATCGTCAATGCGCCAGCGGCCTCGGTCGCGCGCGTCATCGGCGCTTACGCCCGGAAGGACGAGGCGGCATGAGGCCGTTCCTCGCTATCACAAACACACGTTCGAACCTTATGAAGGAACACAACAATGGCTGATCTCGCAAAGATCGTAGACGACCTTTCGAAGCTGACCGTCCTCGAGGCGGCCGAGCTGTCGAAGCTTCTGGAAGAAAAGTGGGGCGTTTCCGCCGCTGCTCCGGTGGCTGTTGCCGCCGCTGGCGGTGGTGCGGCCGCTGCTGCTCCGGTCGAGGAAAAGACGGAATTCGACGTCGTCCTCACCGAGGCAGGCGCTCAGAAGATCAACGTCATCAAGGAAGTCCGCGCCATCACCGGTCTTGGCCTCAAGGAAGCCAAGGATCTGGTCGAAGCGGCTCCGAAGCCGGTCAAGGAAGGCGTTTCCAAGGCCGACGCTGACAAGTTCAAGGCCCAGCTGGAAGCAGCCGGCGCCAAGGTCGACCTGAAGTAATCGTGAAAGCGGCGGGCGGCCTCGCGCCGTCCGCCACTCCCTTCGCCCGGAGGGAGCACGCGTAACGCGAGATCTACGAGAACCTCTTTCCTGAGGGCCGAAAACCGGCCTTCAGGAAACGGGTTTTCTCCCGTTCTAGCCGGCCGCCGACAGGCGCCGGGAAAACAGACAGAGGGTTGCCGCCAAGGTGGCCCAGAATGCAAGGCGAGCCGCGGCGAGGCTCGTCCCGAGTTTAGAGCTAAGGAGCGACGATGGCCCAGACCCAGACTTTCAATGGCCGCAGACGCGTACGCAAGTTCTTCGGAAAGATCCCGGAAGTTGCGGAGATGCCGAACCTCATCGAGGTTCAGAAGGCATCCTATGATCAATTCCTGATGGTGGCGGAGCCCAAGGGCGGGCGTCCGGACGAGGGACTGCAGGCTGTTTTCAAGTCGGTTTTCCCGATCTCCGATTTTTCCGGCTCCTCGATGCTGGAGTTCGTGAAGTACGAGTTCGAAGGACCGAAATTCGACGTTGACGAATGCCGTCAGCGCGACCTCACCTATGCCGCGCCGTTGAAGGTGACGCTGCGCCTCATCGTGTTCGATATCGACGAGGATACCGGCGCCAAGTCCATCAAGGACATCAAGGAGCAGGACGTCTACATGGGCGACATGCCGCTCATGACCTTGAACGGCACCTTCATCGTCAACGGCACCGAGCGCGTCATCGTCTCGCAGATGCACCGCTCGCCGGGCGTCTTCTTCGACCATGACAAGGGCAAGTCGCACTCGTCGGGCAAGCTTCTGTTTGCCGCGCGCGTCATCCCCTATCGCGGCTCGTGGCTCGACATCGAGTTCGATTCCAAGGACGTCGTGCACGCCCGCATCGATCGCCGCCGCAAGATTCCGGTGACGTCGCTGCTGATGGCGCTCGGTATGGACGGCGAAGAGATCCTGTCGACCTTCTACAACAAGATCACCTACAAGCGCGCCGGCGACCATTGGCGCATTCCGTTCAACGTCGAGCGTTTCCGCGGCCTCAAGGCCGTCGGCGACCTGGTCGATGCCGATACCGGCGAAGTCGTCGTCGAAGCCGGCAAGAAGATCACCGCCCGCCAGGCGAGGGCGCTTGGCGAAAAGGGTCTCAAGGCGATCAAGGCCACCGACGAGGACCTGCTCGGTAACTATCTGGCCGAGGACATCGTCAACTACGCCACCGGCGAGATCTTCCTCGAGGCCGGCGACGAGATCGACGAGAAGACGCTGAAGGTTCTGCTCGGCACCGGCGAAGACGAGATCAAGGTTCTCGACATCGACCACGTCAATGTCGGCGCCTATATCCGCAACACGCTCAACGTCGACAAGAACGAGAGCCGCCAGGACGCGCTGTTCGACATCTATCGTGTCATGCGCCCCGGCGAGCCGCCGACGCTCGAAACCGCCGAAGCCATGTTCAACTCGCTGTTCTTCGACAGTGAGCGCTACGATCTGTCGGCCGTCGGCCGCGTCAAGATGAACATGCGCCTCGAGCTCAAGGCCGAGGACACCGTGCGCGTGCTGCGCAAGGACGACATCCTGGCCGTGGTCAGGACGCTGGTCGAGTTGCGCGACGGCAAGGGCGAGATCGACGACATCGATAATCTCGGCAACCGCCGCGTGCGTTCGGTCGGCGAGCTGATGGAAAACCAGTACCGCGTCGGCCTGCTGCGCATGGAGCGCGCGATCAAGGAGCGTATGTCCTCGATCGAGATCGACACGGTCATGCCGCAGGACCTGATCAACGCCAAGCCGGCGGCTGCCGCCGTGCGCGAGTTCTTCGGTTCCTCGCAGCTGTCGCAGTTCATGGACCAGACCAATCCGCTGTCGGAGATCACCCACAAGCGCCGCCTCTCGGCGCTTGGACCGGGCGGTCTGACCCGCGAGCGCGCCGGCTTCGAAGTGCGCGACGTGCACCCGACGCATTACGGCCGCATCTGCCCGATCGAGACGCCGGAAGGCCCGAATATCGGTCTGATCAACTCGCTGGCCACCTTCGCACGCGTCAACAAGTACGGCTTCATCGAGAGCCCGTACCGCAAGATCGTCGACGGCAAGCTGACCAATGACGTCGTCTATCTCTCGGCGATGGAAGAGGCCAAGCACCATGTCGCGCAGGCCAACGCCGAGCTCGACAAGAACGGTGGTTTCGTCGACGAATTCGTCATTTGCCGCAGCGCCGGCGAAGTGATGATGGCGCCGCGCGAAAACGTCGATCTGATGGACGTGTCGCCCAAGCAGATGGTGTCGGTGGCCGCGGCCCTGATCCCGTTCCTGGAAAACGACGACGCCAACCGCGCTCTGATGGGCTCGAACATGCAGCGTCAGGCCGTGCCGCTGGTGCGCGCCGAGGCGCCGTTCGTCGGCACCGGCATGGAGCCGATCGTCGCCCGTGACTCGGGTGCCGCCATCGGCGCCCGCCGCGGCGGCATCGTCGACCAGGTGGACGCGACGCGTATCGTTATCCGCGCCACCGAAGATCTCGATCCGGGCAAGTCCGGCGTCGATATCTACCGGCTGATGAAGTTCCAGCGTTCGAACCAGAACACCTGCATCAACCAGCGTCCGCTGGTTCGCATGGGTGACCGGGTCAACAAGGGCGACATCATCGCCGACGGTCCGTCGACCGAGCTCGGCGATCTGGCGCTCGGCCGCAACGTGCTGGTCGCGTTCATGCCGTGGAACGGCTACAACTACGAGGACTCGATCCTCCTGTCCGAACGCATCGTCGCCGATGACGTCTTCACCTCGATCCATATCGAGGAGTTCGAGGTCATGGCGCGCGATACCAAGCTCGGGCCGGAGGAAATCACGCGCGATATTCCAAACGTCTCGGAAGAAGCGCTGAAGAACCTCGACGAAGCCGGCATCGTCTATATCGGTGCGGAAGTTCAGCCGGGCGACATCCTGGTCGGCAAGATCACGCCGAAGGGCGAAAGCCCGATGACGCCGGAAGAGAAGCTTCTGCGCGCCATCTTCGGCGAAAAGGCATCCGATGTGCGCGACACCTCGATGCGCATGCCTCCGGGCACTTTCGGCACGGTCGTCGAGGTGCGCGTCTTCAATCGCCACGGTGTGGAAAAGGACGAGCGCGCCATGGCGATCGAGCGCGAGGAGATCGAACGCCTCGCCAAGGACCGCGACGACGAGCAGGCCATTCTGGACCGTAACGTCTACGCGCGTCTGTCCGACGTGCTCGTCGGCAAGGAAGCGATCGCCGGACCGAAGGGCTTCAAGAAGGGCTCGACGCTGTCCAAGGATACGCTCGACGAGTATCCGCGTTCGCAGTGGTGGCAGTTTGCCGTGGAGAACGAAAAGCTCCAGAGCGAACTCGAGGCGCTCCGTGGCCAGTACGACGATTCCAAGAAGGCGCTCGAACAGCGCTTCATGGACAAGGTCGAGAAGGTCCAGCGCGGCGACGAAATGCCTCCGGGCGTCATGAAGATGGTCAAGGTCTTCGTGGCCGTGAAGCGCAAGATGCAGCCCGGCGACAAGATGGCCGGCCGCCACGGCAACAAGGGTGTCGTGTCGCGGATCGTTCCGGTCGAGGACATGCCTTTCCTCGAGGACGGCACACATGCCGATATCGTGCTCAACCCGCTGGGTGTGCCGAGCCGCATGAATGTCGGCCAGATCCTGGAGACGCATCTGGGCTGGGCATGCGCGGGCATGGGCAAGAAGATCGGCGAGCTGATCGACACGTACAAGGCAGCCGGCGATATCAAGCCGCTGCGCAAGACGCTCGAGAGCTTCATCCCGGCCAACGACCGCAACGAGCCGGTTCGTGACTATGACGACGAGAGCATTGTTCGCCTCAGCGAGCAGATGCGCCGCGGCGTCTCGATCGCGACCCCGGTGTTCGACGGCGCGCATGAGGCTGACATCAACATCATGCTGGAGCAGGCGGGCCTGCACACATCAGGTCAGTCGCAGCTCTATGACGGACGCACCGGCGAGCCGTTCGATCGCAAGGTGACGATGGGCTACATCTACATGCTCAAGCTTCACCACCTCGTGGACGACAAGATCCACGCGCGTTCGATCGGTCCGTACTCGCTCGTCACGCAGCAGCCGCTGGGCGGCAAGGCGCAGTTCGGTGGCCAGCGCTTCGGCGAGATGGAGGTCTGGGCGCTGGAAGCATACGGCGCCGCCTACACGCTGCAGGAAATGCTGACGGTGAAGTCCGACGACGTCGCCGGTCGTACCAAGGTCTACGAGGCGATCGTGCGTGGCGACGACACCTTCGAGGCCGGCATCCCCGAGAGCTTCAACGTTCTCGTCAAGGAAATGCGGTCTCTCGGCCTCAATGTCGAGCTGGAGAACACCAAGCTCGACGACAACCCTGTCCGGCTGCCCGATGCTGCCGAATAGGGGCGCGGCCGAGTAAACAAGACGTTCGGTCGCGGAAATCGCGACCGAACGCACCAAATTCTTCGGCCGGTGGCCGACACACGACGGCGGGCGTTTGGCCCGCGCTAGATGCAAGGGGTTTTCGAGGACCCCGAAAAGGAGAACGGCATGAACCAAGAGGTCATGAATCTCTTCAATCCGCAGGCGCCTGCGCAGGTGTTCGATTCCATTCGGATATCGCTTGCCAGCCCTGAGAAGATTCTGTCCTGGTCTTTCGGCGAGATCAAGAAGCCGGAGACCATCAACTACCGCACCTTCAAGCCGGAGCGTGACGGTCTGTTCTGCGCGCGCATTTTTGGCCCGATCAAGGACTACGAGTGCCTGTGCGGCAAGTACAAGCGCATGAAGTACAAGGGCGTCATCTGCGAGAAGTGCGGCGTCGAAGTCACGCTGTCGCGCGTTCGCCGCGAGCGCATGGGCCATATCGAGCTGGCGGCTCCGGTCGCCCATATCTGGTTCCTGAAGTCGCTGCCGTCGCGCATCGGCACGCTGCTCGACATGACCCTGAAGGACATCGAGCGCGTTCTCTACTTCGAGAACTACATCGTCACCGAACCTGGCCTCACCGCGCTGAAGGAGCACCAGCTGCTCAGCGAGGAAGAGTACATGATCGCCGTCGACGAGTATGGCGAGGATAGTTTCACCGCCATGATCGGCGCCGAGGCCATTCATGACCTCCTGGCGGGCATGGACCTGGAGAAGATCGCCGGCGACCTGCGTTCGGAACTGGCTTCGACCACCTCCGAGCTGAAGCAGAAGAAGTATCTGAAGCGGCTCAAGGTCGTCGAGAACTTCATGGAATCCGGCAACCGTCCGGAATGGATGATCATGAAAGTGGTTCCGGTGATCCCGCCGGACCTGCGCCCGCTGGTTCCGCTGGACGGCGGCCGCTTCGCCACGTCGGATCTGAACGATCTCTATCGCCGCGTCATCAACCGCAACAACCGTCTGAAGCGGCTGATCGAGCTGCGGGCGCCGGGCATCATCGTGCGCAATGAAAAGCGCATGCTGCAGGAAGCCGTCGATGCGCTGTTCGACAACGGCCGTCGCGGCCGCGTCATCACCGGCGCCAACAAGCGCCCGCTGAAGTCGCTGTCCGACATGCTCAAGGGCAAGCAGGGCCGGTTCCGTCAGAACCTGCTCGGCAAGCGCGTAGACTATTCCGGCCGCTCGGTCATCGTGACCGGTCCGGAGCTCAAGCTGCATCAGTGCGGCCTGCCCAAGAAGATGGCGCTCGAACTGTTCAAGCCCTTCATCTACGCCCGTCTCGACGCCAAGGGTTACTCCTCGACCGTCAAGCAGGCGAAGAAGCTGGTCGAAAAGGAGCGTCCGGAGGTCTGGGATATCCTCGACGAGGTCATCCGCGAACATCCGGTGCTGCTGAACCGTGCGCCGACGCTGCACCGTCTCGGCATCCAGGCGTTCGAGCCGATCCTGATCGAGGGCAAGGCGATCCAGCTGCACCCGCTGGTCTGCACGGCCTTCAACGCCGACTTCGACGGCGACCAGATGGCCGTCCACGTGCCGCTGTCGCTGGAAGCGCAGCTTGAAGCCCGCGTGCTGATGATGTCGACCAACAACATCCTGCACCCGGCTTCCGGCGCGCCGATCATCGTGCCGTCGCAGGACATGGTTCTGGGCCTCTACTATCTCTCGATCGTCAACCAGAACGAGCCGGGCGAGGGCATGGTGTTTGCCGACATGGGCGAACTCCAGCATGCGCTCGAGACCAAGGCGGTGACGCTGCACTCCAAGATCAAGGGTCGTTTCCGCACGGTCGACGCCGAAGGCAAGGTCGTGTCGAAGATCCATGACACGACGCCTGGCCGCATGATCATCGGCGAGCTTCTGCCGAAGAACGTCAACGTGCCTTACGAGACCGCCAACCAGGAGATGACCAAGAAGAACATCTCCAAGATGATCGACACCGTCTACCGCCATTGCGGTCAGAAGGAGACGGTCATTTTCTGCGATCGCATCATGGCGCTCGGATTCAGCCATGCCTGCCGTGCCGGCATTTCGTTCGGCAAGGACGACATGCTGATCCCGGATGCCAAGATCAAGCTGGTCTCCGACACCGAGGCTTTGGCCAAGGAATACGAGCAGCAGTACAATGACGGTCTGATCACGCAGGGCGAGAAGTACAACAAGGTCGTCGACGCCTGGGCCAAGTGCTCGGAAAAGGTCGCCGACGAAATGATGGCCCGCATCAAGGCGGTCGAGTTCGAGGACAATGGCCGTCAGAAGCCGATGAACTCGATCTACATGATGTCGCACTCCGGTGCGCGTGGCTCGCCCACCCAGATGCGCCAGCTTGCCGGCATGCGCGGCCTCATGGCCAAGCCGTCGGGTGAAATCATCGAGACGCCGATCATCTCGAACTTCAAGGAAGGCCTGACCGTGCTCGAGTACTTCAACTCGACCCACGGCGCCCGCAAGGGTCTGGCCGACACCGCCTTGAAGACGGCGAACTCGGGTTACCTCACCCGTCGTCTGGTCGACGTGGCGCAGGATTGCATCGTCAACTCCGTCGACTGCGGCACCGACAAGGGCCTCACCATGCAGCCGATCGTCGATGCCGGTCAGGTCGTCGCTTCGGTCGGCCAGCGCGTGCTGGGCCGTACGTCGCTCGACGACATCACCCATCCGGTGTCGGGCGAGATCCTGGTCAAGGCCGGAACGCTGATGGACGAGCGTGACGTGGAACAGATCGAAAAGGCCGGCGTCCAGTCGGTTCGCATCCGCTCGGCACTGACTTGCGAAGTCAGGGTTGGCGTCTGCGCGGTCTGCTACGGTCGCGATCTGGCCCGCGGCACCCCGGTCAACCAGGGCGAAGCCGTCGGCGTCATCGCGGCGCAGTCGATCGGCGAGCCGGGCACGCAGCTCACCATGCGTACCTTCCACATGGGCGGTACCGCGCAGGTGGTGGACAGCTCGTTCCTTGAAGCCTCGTATGAGGGCAAGGTCGAGATCCGCAACCGCAACGTGGTGCGCAACTCCGACGGCCAGCAGATGGTCATGGGCCGCAACATGGCGGTTCTGATCCTCGACGAAGCCGGCAAGGAGCGCGCCTCGCACCGCCTCACCTATGGTTCGCGCATCTTCGTGGACGATGGTGACAAGGTGAAGCGCGGCCAGCGTATCGCCGAGTGGGATCCCTATACCCGTCCGGTCCTCACTGAAATCGAGGGCAGGGTGTCGTACGAGGATCTGGTCGACGGCATTTCCGTTCAGGAAACGGCCGACGAGTCGACCGGCATCACCAAGCGTGAGGTCATCGACTGGCGCTCGACGCCACGCGGCAACGACCTGAAGCCGGCGATTGCGATCCAGGACGCCAAGGGCAAGGTCGGCAAGCTGTCGAAGGGCGGCGACGCCCGCTTCCTGCTCTCGGTCGAGGCCATTCTTTCGGTCGAGCCGGGTTCGCAGGTTCGCCCCGGCGACGTTTTGGCGCGTATTCCGATGGAAAGCGCCAAGACCAAGGACATCACCGGCGGTCTGCCGCGTGTTGCCGAGCTGTTCGAGGCACGTCGTCCGAAGGATCACGCCATCATCGCCGAGATCGACGGCACGATCCGCTTCGGCCGCGACTACAAGAACAAGCGTCGCATCATCATCGAGCCGCATGACTCGACGCTTGAGCCGGTCGAATACCTGATCCCGAAGGGCAAGCCGTTCCATCTCCAGGACGGCGACGTCATCGAGAAGGGCGACTACATCCTCGACGGCAATCCTGCGCCGCACGACATCCTGGCGATCAAGGGCGTGGAGGCACTTGCTTCCTACCTCGTCAACGAGATCCAGGAAGTCTATCGTCTGCAGGGCGTGTCGATCAACGACAAGCACATCGAGGTGATCGTTCGCCAGATGCTGCAGAAGGTCGAGATCACGGTGCAGGGCGACTCGACCTACATTCCAGGCGATCATGTCGACGTGATCGAACTGGAAGAGGTCAACGAGCGTCTGGTCGAGGACGGCAAGAAGCCGGCCGAAGGCCTGCCGGTGCTGCTCGGCATCACCAAGGCATCGCTGCAGACGCCGTCCTTCATCTCGGCCGCCTCCTTCCAGGAAACGACCCGGGTGCTGACGGAGGCTGCGGTTGCCGGCAAGACCGACATGCTGCAGGGCTTGAAGGAAAACGTCATCGTCGGCCGGCTGATCCCGGCCGGTACCGGCGGCACGATGAGCCAGATCCGGCGCATCGCCACCTCGCGCGACGAACTGATCATCGACGAGCGCCGCAAGGCCTCGGGTGCGGAAGTCGCCGAGCCGATGCTGGCCGACATGACAACCGCCGCGCAGTAAGCGCGGCGGCAGGAATCTCAGGCAAAAAAAGGCCGTCGGGGCGACCCGGCGGCCTTTTTTCATTGCGTTGGAGCCGAACTTTGTGGCGGTGGCGAAGTGAGGAGCATCGTCTGATGCCTTGTTTTGCAGGCTGGCGCCGCCCCTCATCTGCCTGCCGGCATCTTCTCCCCGTATAGTGACGGGGAGAAGGACGCCGTCGCTGACGATTTCGCCAATCGGCGACCTTGCAGGGCGAACGCCGGCGTCGCCATTGCCCCTTTCTCCCCGTCACTATACGGGGAGAAATGTCCGGCAGGACAATGAGGGGCGGCGCGCCCTTCGCAAATGATCCGGGAAGTGGGGATCGGAGCGAGGTCGCTCTTCACAGCCCATTGTCAATCGAAGAACGCCTCGACCACGTTGCGCTTGCCGAGCATGAAAGCGTCGGCGACATGCTGCAGCGGCGCCAGATCGACATCGGAGACGCCGGCGCGGACGATCTTGGCGAAGCGCTTGTAGAGCATCGGATACTCGGCCTCCGGTTCGTCATGAACCACCTTGCCGTCGATGGCGAGCTTCGAGCCGCCGCCCGACAGCACCATCGCGCCCTTGTCGGTGTCGGCCAGGATGTCCCAGCTTTGCGGGCCTGTCTGCAGCCAGTCGAGGTCCATCGTCACCGGCAACCCGTTCGAGGTGCGGAAGGCGACGCGCGCGGCAACCGGGGAGGCGCGGTTTTCGGGAAAATCCAGCACCGCCGAGGTGATGAACATCGCCGGCAGGATATGGGTGGCAATCGACAGCGCGTTGATGCCGGGATCGAAGACGCCGAAACCGCCGGGAGCCCAGATCCATTCCTGGTTCGGGTGCCAGCGGCGCACGTCTTCCTTCCAGTTGATGGCGGCCGAGTGGATGCGGGCTGAACTTAGAAAAGCACGCGCTGCCTCGACCGCCGGCGCATAGCGCGAGTGCCAGCTGGCGAACAGCGAGACGCCGTTCTGCGCGGCCAATGTCTTGAGGTCCTCGACCTCGCTGACCGTGGCGCCAGGCGGCTTCTCCAGGAAGACATGCTTCTTGGCCATCAGCGCGGTGCGCGCCGCATCGTAGCGGAACTGCGGCGGCATGCAGAGCGACACGGCCTCGAGCTCGGGCACCGCGTCGAGCATGGCTTCGATATCAGGGAAATTCGGGATGTCGTCCACCTTGCCGTGACGGCTGGCAGCCGCGATGAGGCGATAGTCCTGGTCTTTCGCCAGGGCCGGCAGATGCTGGTCGCGGACGATCTTGCCGACGCCGACGATGCCTATCTTGATGGGCTGGGACACGGCCGCTCCGTCTGTTTGATGATGGTGATGGTTTCTTACCAGAACACTTGCCCCGGGCAAGCCGAAGCCGAGAAGCCTAGCTCGGCCTTCCTTGAGGCGGCAGTGCACATTTTGTCGGCTGGGAAGGCCTCGGTCGCCGATTCGTCTCGGCAGTCGATTCGAAAGCTGGACCGGGTTCGGGTTCAGATCGGCACGTCGAAGGTAACGATCGACACTTCGCCTTCGAGCGCGCCCTGGAAGGCGGAGATATGCGGCTCGTCGTCGGGGATGCCGTCCATGTCGCCGATCTGGTCGAGCTCGGCCTCGGCGTATCCTTCGGCGGCAAGCGATTCGAGTGCCCGGCGCACCGCCGAATCGTCGTCGGGCGCGACCAGCATGACGTGGACGCCTTCCGGTTTGCCGCCTTTTTTCTTCCACACCCGGCCGGTGATGATGGTGACCGGGCGTTCTTCATTGTCGTTCACGGGCCGATTCCTCTTGGCAGCGGGTGGGCGGGCGAGGAGGTTTTGACTGCTCATGCGGCCTTTTCGCATGAAGCAAGGCCGCGCAACAGCGCAAACCCATTCACTTTGCCTGAAGGCTTGTCACTTTCTTCCTCGCTCTTGCAAAAATGCGAAAGAAAATTACATGCGGTTTTCGCATGGCTGCCAAGCCTTGGTCGGCGCGCAATATTTAGTGCTCCGGGCTTGACGGTCCGCGGTCTTACGAGTAGAAGCCGCCCAGTCAGAACCGATGTGAGGCTCTCCCTTCCGAAGCGACACGCTTTGGAGTTTGCCTCAAACAGGGTTCGTTTTACGAGCGAAAAGACATTTCCGGCGTGCACGAAGCGGCTTCCGCTTCCTCTGCCTTTTGTTCGGGCAAGACCGCGAGGCGCGGTTTATGGCCCGAATTTGCGTATGGAAATGACGCTTTGAGCGGCCCTGACCGGGCGAGACACGGAATTGAGAGACAAGAGGGTTTAATGCCTACCGTCAACCAGCTGATCCGCAAGCCGCGCATTGCGCCGGTGAAGCGCAACAAGGTCCCGGCCATGCAGCAGAACCCGCAGAAGCGGGGCGTCTGCACGCGCGTCTATACAACGACGCCGAAGAAGCCGAACTCGGCGCTGCGCAAGGTGGCCAAGATCCGCCTGACCAATGGTTTTGAAGTGATCGGGTACATCCCCGGCGAAGGCCACAACCTTCAGGAACACTCCGTGGTGATGATCCGCGGCGGCCGCGTCAAGGATCTTCCGGGCGTTCGCTACCACATCATCCGCGGCGTGCTCGACACGCAGGGTGTGAAGAACCGCAAGCAGCGCCGTTCGAAGTACGGCGCCAAGCGTCCGAAGTAAGGGGCGTCCGAAGTAAGATTTTCCGGCCTTGGCGCTCCTCGAGTGCGTCGGGCTATGAGATTGAGAGACAAAAGCCATGTCGCGTCGTCACAGTGCAGAAAAGCGTGAGATCAATCCGGACCCGAAGTTCGGCGATCTGATCGTCACCAAGTTCATGAACGCCGTCATGTATGACGGCAAGAAGTCGGTCGCCGAGACCATCGTCTACGGCGCGCTCGACCAGGTTCAGTCGAAGACCAAGCAGGAGCCGGTCACCGTCTTCCATCAGGCGCTCGACAATGTCGCGCCGCATGTTGAAGTGCGTTCGCGTCGTGTCGGTGGCGCCACCTACCAGGTTCCGGTCGACGTGCGCCCCGAGCGCCGCCAGGCATTGGCCATTCGCTGGCTGATCGCTGCGGCCCGCAATCGCAATGAGACCACGATGGTCGACCGCCTCTCCGGCGAGCTGATGGATGCGGCCAACAACCGCGGCACGGCTGTCAAGAAGCGTGAAGACACCCACAAGATGGCTGAAGCCAACCGCGCTTTCGCGCACTACCGCTGGTAAAGCGCGAACGAGACTGAGAGGCAGCTACGATGGCCCGCGAATACAAAATCGAAGACTACCGCAATTTCGGTATCATGGCGCATATTGACGCCGGCAAGACGACGACCACCGAGCGCGTCCTCTACTACACGGGCAAGTCGCACAAGATCGGCGAAGTCCATGACGGCGCTGCCACCATGGATTGGATGGAGCAGGAGCAGGAGCGCGGCATCACGATCACCTCCGCCGCGACCACGACCTTCTGGAAGGCTCGTGACGGCAAGATGCACCGCTTCAACATCATCGACACCCCCGGCCACGTCGACTTCACCATCGAAGTCGAGCGTTCGCTGCGCGTGCTCGACGGCGCCATCGCGCTGCTCGATGCCAATGCCGGCGTTGAGCCGCAGACCGAGACCGTCTGGCGCCAGGCCGACAAGTACCGCGTTCCGCGCATGATCTTCTGCAACAAGATGGACAAGATCGGCGCCGACTTCTACCGCTCGGTCGAGATGATCGGTTCGCGCCTCGGTGCGCATGCCGTTGTCATGCAGCTGCCGATCGGCGCCGAGACCGAGTTCAAGGGCGTCGTCGACCTCGTCGAGATGAACGCGCTTGTCTGGCGCGACGAGACGCTGGGCGCTGCCTGGGATGTCGTCGAGATCCCGGACGACCTCAAGGCTCGTGCCGAAGAATACCGCGAGAAGATGATCGAGGCCGCCGTCGAAATGGACGAGACGGCGCTTGAGAATTACCTCGAAGGCAAGATGCCGTCGAATGACGAGATCCGCGCGCTGATCCGCAAGGGCACCATCGCGGTCAAGTTCTACCCGATGTTCTGTGGCTCGGCCTTCAAGAACAAGGGCGTGCAGCCGCTGCTCGACGCCGTCGTCGAATATCTGCCGTCGCCGGCCGATGTTCCCGCCATCAAGGGCGTCGATGCCAAGACCGACGCCGAGATCGAGCGTCATGCCGACGACAACGAGCCGCTGTCGATGCTCGCCTTCAAGATCATGAACGACCCGTTCGTCGGTTCGCTGACCTTTGCCCGCATCTATTCGGGCAAGCTCACCAAGGGCATCTCGGTCGACAACACCGTGAAGGGCAAGAAAGAGCGCATTGGCCGCATGCTGCAGATGCATGCGAACTCGCGCGCCGACGTCGAAGAGGCTTTTGCCGGCGACATCGTTGCTCTTGCCGGTCTCAAGGACACGACCACCGGCGATACGCTGAGCGATCCGCTGCATCCGGTCATCCTCGAGCGCATGGAATTCCCCGATCCGGTCATCCAGATCGCCATCGAGCCGAAGACCAAGAACGATCAGGAAAAGATGGGCCTCGCCCTTCACCGCCTGGCCGCCGAAGATCCGTCCTTCCGCGTCAAGACCGACGAGGAAAGCGGCCAGACCATCATTTCCGGCATGGGCGAACTTCACCTCGACATCATCGTCGACCGTATGCGTCGCGAGTTCAAGGTCGAGGCCAATGTCGGCGCACCGCAGGTGGCTTATCGCGAGACGATCACCCGCAGGCACGAGCAGGACTACACGCACAAGAAGCAGACCGGCGGTACCGGTCAGTTCGCTCGCGTCAAGATCGTCTTCGAGCCGAACCCGGACAGCAGCGAGTTCGAATTCGAGACCAAGATCGTCGGCGGCGCCGTGCCGAAGGAATACATCCCGGGTGTCGAAAAGGGCATCAACAGCGTCATGACCTCGGGTCCGTTCGCGGGCTTCCCGATGATCGGCGTCAAGGCGACCCTCATCGACGGCGCTTACCACGATGTCGACTCCAGCGTTCTGGCCTTCGAAATCGCCGGCCGCGCCTGCTTCCGTGAAGCCGCACCCAAGCTTGGCGTGCAGCTGCTCGAGCCGATCATGAAGGTCGAAGTGGTGACGCCGGAAGATTACGTCGGCAGCGTCATCGGCGATCTGAACGGTCGTCGTGGCCAGATCCAGGGCCAGGAAGCGCGCGGCGTCGCCGTCGTCATCAACGCGATGGTGCCGCTCGCCAACATGTTCAAGTATGTCGACAACCTGCGCTCGATGAGCCAGGGCCGTGCGGCCTACACCATGCAGTTCGATCACTATGAGCCGGTTCCGACCGCAGTGGCTCAGGAAGTCCAGAAGAAATACGCCTAAGGGTTTCTTAGCCACCGGGTCGCGCCCCTTGCGCGGTGCCGGATCTGAAGAGCGAATAACAATTTCCCCTTAGCGGGTAGAATAGACGGAGAACGATTATGGCCAAAGGTAAATTCGAGCGTAACAAGCCTCACGTGAACATCGGCACGATTGGCCACGTCGACCATGGCAAGACGTCGCTGACGGCGG
>NZ_JAMYUI010000045.1:0-26998 GCF_040322895.1 Mesorhizobium sp. M0088 | reverse complement strand
CTCCTGACACAAACAGTCCAAGACACTTCAATCACATAACAAAAAACCCCGCCGAAAATCGACGGGGTTTGTCAGCAGTCTGGAAAGCCCGCTCGAAGCGGGCTTTCTTGGAATATCAGACAACCTCACTCGTCGTCGTCATTGTCCGTGTTCTTCGACTTCAAGGCCGAGAGCTTGGCGAACACGGCGTTGGCGTCGAGTTCGGCGTCCTCGTCCTTCGGCTTCTCGGGAGCCGGCACCAGCCGCTCGGTCAAGGCCGCCGGCAGCAGCGTGTCGCCGACCGGCTGCGCCTGTTCGCGGCCGCGCGAGGCGCGGTTGACTTCCATGTCGAGGTCGATCTGCGAGGAAAGACCCAGCGTCACCGGGTCCATCGGCTGCAGATTGGCCGAGTTCCAGTGCTTGCGATCGCGAATCTGCTCGATCGTCGACTTGGTGGTGCCGACGAGGCGCGAGATCTGCGCGTCCTTGAGCTCGGGATGGTTGCGCACCAGCCACAGAATCGCGTTCGGCCGGTCCTGGCGCTTCGACAGCGGCGTGTAGCGCGGACCCTTGCGCTTGGATTCGGGCACCCGCACCTTGGGGTCCGAAAGCTTCAGGCGCTGGTTCGGGTCCTTCTCGGCACGGGCGATCTCGTCGCGGGTCAGCTGTCCGGTCATGATCGGGTCCATGCCCTTGATGCCTTGCGCCGCTTCGCCATCGGCGATTGCCTTGACCTCGAGCGGATGCAGTCCGCAGAACTGCGCGATCTGCTCGAAGGAAAGTGCGGTATTGTCGACCAGCCAGACGGCGGTCGCCTTGGGCATCAGCAGCGTATTGGCCATTTTTACAAATCCTTCTCGTTCGCCCGCGTTCCCGCGCGGGCGGTGGTTTAGAGCCACCAAAATGGGAAATTCGCGGTCTGTATAACCGCTCTCGGGTCGTTTCGCAACGTTTTTGGAGCCAAAGACCGCACCGCGTGCGCTGCGCGCTCAAGACCGCCGGATCGCCCGGAGCGCGACCGCCCCTTGTTCGACGGACGGCGCAAAAAATCGCGTCGGCTTTCCGGCCTGCCGGTTATCGGCCCGACAGCTCCACCTACCCCAGGTCGAATGCCTCGAAACGGTAGCGGCCAGTTGTCATCCAGGTTCAGTAGAACGGCGAATATGGCTCCAGTCCCGCTCGCGTGAAGATGGAAATGGGGTGATCAATTCGCGCGACAACGCCCGCCCCCAAATTGATGCCCGTTCCGTCGCAGACACTAAAGACTTTCGACCGCGTTCCGATCAGCACATGGACCGGTTTTCCCGCCTGGACGGGGTATGTACTGTTGTGAATGAAAAGGACCCCGCTCGCTTGTAGCGTGTCGTGCGCATTGCCGTTGCTGCTCGAAATTTCGACGTAGTCGCGACCCGCGAATGAATTGTTCGTCCAGATACCGACAACTCCTTCCACCGAGAGCCAACCATTCGCCCAGCCGTCCGCATCGCGCGGATAGTATTGTCTGAACAGGCGATAGGTCACTCGGTCCGATAGCCAGAAAACCGTCACGTAGCCGTCCATGTCCGGCACATAGGTGAACCAGATACCGGTCTCGCTCGTAGCGCGCAGGCCATCCGAATCGTATGGGTCCAGATTGTTGGCACTGACGAAATCCATCGAGAGCGGTACCGGATCGGTCACGGCATGATCGTAGAGTTGGGTGAGCGTCCACCGTCCATTATAGTTGAACCACTTGTCGAAGTAGGTTCCTCGATCGACCGTGTTCAGGTCGATCCTCTGCAATTCCCCCCGTTCGACCGGACCAAAAGGAACTGGCCCCAGGTCCGGTATATCGAGGCGTGGTATCATAACCGTGCTGGTCGCTGGTCGTTGCGACAATCTGCCTAGATCGAGCAAGGATCCTGTTTTGCCAACCGCCGATCGCACGTTCCGCGCAATCAGGTCCGCCCGATAGTCTCGCCAATAGTGCCCAGACCGGATCTTTTCGAACGCGACCATCTCTTCGATCAGATGGTCGACGTCTTTGGCGGAACGTCTTGTCTTGGAAAGGAAAGCGTTCTGCTTGCCAAGCAATTTCTCTCGCGCCTTGGCCTCGCCTTCCAGAAGGTCCGTGTCGAATGGCAGTTTACATCCCTGTGTTGGGGCAAAACCGCTTTCATGCTTCGTGTGGAAATCGACCTTTGACTTGACCATGCAACCTCCAGCAGTTTCTTGCCATTACCGTGGTGACGGTGCGCTTCTTGCTGCTCGCCACCTGTTGCCGTCAGAACTTCACGGCGAGATCGACCTTGGCGCCCTGGTCGACCGTGCCGCCGCCGAATTGGCCGGTATAGGCCAGGCCTAGCGTCGCGTTGGCCGACATGTTGAAGTCGAGCCCAGCCTCGACGACCGCGCTGTCCCTGGCGATCGGCACGCCGGCGATGGTGAAGTGATCGCCGCCGGCGAAGACGAAGCTGGAGGTCGGTGTGACATCGCCGAAGGCATGACGCCAGCCGAGCATGCCGCGCACCGTGGCGTTCATGCCGCCAAACGCGAAGTCCGAGGAACCGCGCAGGCCGAGCGTGGTGAAGGTCGCATCGGTGGACGTACCGGCGCTGGTCAGTGCCGCATCGCCACCGTCTTCGGTGAAGCCGTCGGTATGGACGCTGACATAGGCCAGGTTGGCGAACGGTTCGAACCTGAATTGTCCGGCATCGGCCTTGTAGGCGAGTTCGCCAAAGACCTGCGCGGTGCCGGCATCGTAGTCGGCCGACAACCGATCCGTGAAGTCGTTGAAAGCAACCGAGCGTTTGGTCGAAAGACTGCTCCAGGAGTAGGCAGCGCCGGTGCGGAAAGCGATGGCGCCCCAGTTGGTGCCGCCATAGAGGCCGAGGTGATAGCTGTCGCTCTTGCCGGAGGAGTTTCGGTCGGCATCGAAGCTCGAATGGCTGTAGCCGCCGAGCAAACCGACACGCCAGCCGCCCACCAGCGTGTCGGCGCCCGCCAGCAGGCCCCCCGTCGAACGATCGAAGGCAGCGGCGTTGCCGTCGCTGTCGGTATTGCCCCAGGACCCGAAAGCTTGGCCCCAGACGGCAAAACGGTCGGTATCGGCGGCGACCATTTCGGGGCCGCCTTCGCCATAGGCCATGACCGGCAATGCGGCCGCGCCAACATCGCCGAAAGCGGCGCGGATGCGGCTGGTCGCTGCGTCGCGGACGAAGCGGCTGTCCTCGACCAGCATGCCCTTGGCCGAGGCGTGGATTTCCCCCGAAAGCTGGTCGAAGGCTGCCTGGGCTTCGGCGTCGGTGGCTAGACCGGCAACGGCATTGAACACAGCCCCACCGGTCAGGCTGTCCAGCCCTTCACCGGTGGCAATCTGGTTCGGCGTCAGCCCGGCATCGGCGAAGTCGCGCACCTTGGTCACGTCGAGATAGGCGTTGTTGGCATCATAGGTGTCGGTCACAGACAGGAATGGAGTGCTGGTGACACCGGTCAACGCCTGGAATGTCGTCCCGCCAAGCCCGCTGCCGGCGGACACCACCGTGTAGGTGCCGACGGCGAGGCCCTGAGCCGTTACCGCCAGCGTCGCGCCGGACAGATCGGCCGTTCCTTCGACTGCGAACCGGTCGGATGCACCCGTGCCATTGATATCGACGGCCAGCACCGAGCCGGCCGCGAACGTCGCATCGCCGGCAAACTGGTTGGTGACATCGCCGGCAATGCCATTGGCCATGGTCAGCCTGCCATTGTTGGTGAAGTTGGACAACGCCTTGAATGTCGTCGTCACCGGGCTATCATAACCGACGGCGGCGGTGACAATGTCCTTGCCAACATCATTGGTCAGCGTGCCGCCACCAAACTCATTGATGCCGGCGGTGTTCCAGGTTGCGTTGTTGGCGACAATATTGGCGGCAGTGCCGAGCTTGACGGTGCCAAGCAGCCCGCCATTGTTGGTGAAGGTCACCGGCCCACCCGAGGTCTCTACCGCCACAAGGCTAGCTATCTGCGAGCTGTTGCGCACCAGGCCGCTGGTGGTGATGGAAATCGCTTGGCCGGCGGACGACATCGCCTTGATCGCGGCGTTGCCGCCTTCGACCGTGCCTGTCGCCGTGATGGTGGTGGCACCGGCGCCGTTGTTCTCGGCCAGGATGCCGAACTGGCCACCACTGGCTGCCGCGGCGTCGATCGTCACTCCGCCTGTCGTTGTGGTACCGGTTCGCACCTGGATGCCGGCGCCGAATGTCCCGGTGGCCGCGCCTTTCGCCGTGACCTTGGTGGCGCCGGTGCCGAAGTTGAAGGCAGCGAGGCCCGTGCTGTCGCCGCTGACACCCACCGCTTCGACGGTCAGGTCCGTCCCGTAATTGGCCACATCGATGCCGGGATCGGTGTTCCCGGTCACCGCACCTGTCGCTGTAATGCTGGTGGCGCCGGTGCCGAAGTTCCGTGCATAGATGCCGGTGAAGCCTTCGACTGCCGCGGCATCGACCGTCAGGCTCGTCGTGCCCCCGGCGTTGGTGACATGAATGCCGGTAAGACCAGTCACCAAGCCTTTCGCCGTGATTTTCGTGGCTCCTGAGCCGGCATTGTAGGCATAGATGCCTTGATGGCTGCCGCTGACCGCCGCCGCGTCCACCGTCAGATCGGTGGCATTGAGGCTTGCCGCAACGCTGGCAATTGTGCCGTCCGGATTGAAGGTTGCGATCCCATTGACGGCTGCGATCCCCGTATACCCGGTTCCCATCACATCGCCCTTGGCAGTGATGCTGGCGACACCGGTGCCTTGATTCTCGGCATAGATGCCATATTTGCCGCCGCTGACAGCCACGGCATCGATGGTCAAGCCGCCTGTCGCCGCCGTGTTGTTGAAGGCAAATATGCCATCGGAACCGGTCCCGGACACTGCGCCTGTCGCTGTGATATCGGTGGCACCGTCGCCGCTGTTGTAGGCGCGGATGCCGTTCTCGCCGCTATTAACCGTCACGGCGCTCACCGTCAGGCCTGTTCCCTGTGTGTAGACATCGATGCCGTTGTCGACCGTTCCAGTCACCGTACCCGTCGCGGTCACGCTGGTGGCACCGGTCCCGTTGTTCTGGGCATAGATGCCGGCGAAGCCACCATTGACTGCCGCCGCACTCACCGTCAGTCCGGCCCCGTCTGTGTAGGCATCGATGCCGTTGTTGCTTGCCCCAGTCACCAAGCCCGTCGCCGTAACGCTGGTGAAGCCTGTGCCGTTGTTGGTGACGGCGATGCCGCCCTTGCCGCTCACCGCCGCGGCACTCACCGTCAGGTCGGTCGCCGTGGTGCCGTTGGTGGCATAAATACCGTCTTCGCTTGACCCGGCTACGGCAGCCGTCGTGGCTATGATGCTGGTGGCGCCGCTGCCATCGTTCGAGGCAAAGATGCCGTACCGGCCGCCGGTCACCTTGCCGTAGGCGGTGACATTCAGATCGCTGCCAGCAGGGACGGTCGGGCCTGAAAAGGTCACGGTACCATTCAGAATCGTATTGACGACATCGAGTTGTTGTCCGCCATTGACGGCATGGATGCCGTCGCCGGTGCCGCCAGTCACGTCGCCATTGGCGGTGATGCTCAGGGCTGCGGTCGCCCCCTGGTTGATCGCGGAAATGCCGACATTGGTGCCGCTCACTCTTCCGGTGGTGACGTCGGCATCCGAGCCTAGCGAATAGATGAGGACGCCATAGCCATTGGCGCCGGTCGCCGTGATATCGCCGGTGGCGTTGACGGCGGTGGCGCCGTCGCCGGTATTGATGGCGGCGAGGCCGATCAGGGCGCCGGTCAAGGCACCATTGGTATCGATGGTCACTGCGCCACCCGGGTTCGGTCCGTAATAGGGAGGCGCCACCTGCGGAACCAGCGACACGACGCCAAGGCCTATGCCCGTCGTCGAGCTTAGCGCCGAAGAATTGGCATCGGTATAACTGACCGCACCTTTGCCCAGTATGCCGAGCGCGAAGGGATCACTGGTGGAGACACTGAACCCAGGGTCAGTGGTAACAGCCGGATTGGCGGGCGCCAGCAGAAGGGTCAGCAGATCGCCTGCGTTGAGCGGCAGGCCGATTCCGGACGGCACGATTTGGCCGGTCGTGTTGAGGCCGGAGCAGACATAGTTGGGTGGCGCCGCCGGCGTGCAGGCGGCGTCGGCATTTTGGCCCAAGCCGAGCAGCGTCGCCCCGGCCATCGCCGTGCTGACCAGCAAGCGGTTGCGATAGCGACGATTGCGATTGTTGAGATTCATGTAGTGCCCCAGCCCGATCCCAACAGATTGCCCTCGGCGGGAGCCGAAGCGATCATCAGTGTTTCCTGCCAATGGCTGATCGAATGCCGCCGGCTTTCCTAGTCGTCAAATGACGAGGGTCCGCCGCTTTGTGCCGCCAATGACCTCTTGCGGGGGCCGGACTGTTACATCGAGGATACACATTCCATTCGACTAATTTACCGGCGAGTAGGGCGACAAGCCGCACGAAAACCGTCGGCCCGAGCTACCTTGCACAGCCAGCCATATTGCCCCTGGCACAACATGGCCGGCAGCAGCAAAGAGCCGGCTTTCGAGCTTGATCCGAAGGATCAGCTTGTCGGCGCCGACGGTCCGCCTCTAGCCCGCCCCAACTGGCCGAGCCGACCATGACAGCGGTCTCGCCACGAAGCGCAGAAGGCACGATTAATCGAGGAGCCGATTTGGTTTGCCACCATCCATCTTGCTTTTGTGGATACGCTCCAGAATTGCGCTGGCAGCCTCGGCTCGCTCCTTCGGCCGCCCGGTCAGAAGCTGGCCTCCCAGTGAAGCCGGCATCTCCATCTCGCAATCCCAGACCGTCCATGCGTTGGTTGGGTCGAGTATGCAAATGTACCTCTGGAGCCTTTTTTCATCGGTCAACTCAGGTGCTCCCGACATCGAGGCTAAGCACAGGACTTGGCAGGACCAGCGCATGAACGCTCCACACGCTACGGCTTGACCGGTTTGGTCTCTTTCTTCGGCTGTACGGCCATCGACGGCCCCTCCGGCGGCGGGCCGGCATCGGCTGGGTTCGGCTGTTCGGCCACCGGCGTGTCAGGCGCTTGCGGGCCACCTGATGTCAGGTTGACCGACACGCCGTAGATCTTCCACTGCCGGTCGGCCGGCTCGAACAAAAGCTCGAAATTGACCTGCAAGGGTACCGACGGGAAGAAGCCAGCCATATGCAGCATACCGTTCGGCTCGATCTGAGGCAGCAAGGTTAGCTGCGGCTCGAGCACCGCGACGGCGCCGAAGTCTAGTGCCTGCTTGCGATGGTTGGCGAAGATGTCGCCGAGCCCTGCCGCACTGTTGGCCTGGAAATTCGGCGAGCCGAGATCGCGCAAAACGGTGTAGTTGCCGGTCTTGTTGGCCTGGTCGAGCGCCAAAAGCGCACCGCGGATCAGGATCAGCACGCCATTGCGGTCGATACCGGCAGGCCGCGCCGTCTTTTGCCCCACCCGTTTTTCCTTGGCTTGCGCATGCGCGGGCTGCGCAGGCACCGCGACGGCCATCAGCGCGATAGCCAATGCGGCGAGAAAACCGCGGGCGCCCGAAGTCCGCCAACCGGGCGCCCGCCACTGCAACGGCACGGAATGCTGAAGCCCCAAACCCCGCATCATCCCGGCCGTGTCAGTTCAGTGTCCATGAGGCTCCGACGCTGACGCCGACATCGCCACGGCCGGTGGTTGCCGATACGGCGGCGTTCATGCGGAACTCCTCGCTGGTGTTGTAGCCCAGGCCCAGCGCCAACCCCGATTGCCCTTTGAAATGACCGAAGCCGCCTGCCAGCGACAGTTTGCCGGGCCTGTCGTCGTAGCGCAGTCCCGCTGTCGCCAACGCCAGCGCGGTGCCGGCACGCGCTTCCGTGCGGGTTTCGCTGATCTCGCCGCCAAGGTTCTGGAAGCCGGACTCCAACGCGCCAACGCGCCCGTCGAGAGCCGCGATGTTGTTTGGCAGGTCATTCAACGCTGCGATGTCAAAGGTGGATGTCGCCAGATTGCCGGCACCGTCCGTGGTCACCAGATGCGTGACGCCAACCTGCTCCGCCCTGCTGGCATCCGAGGCAACACCCGATAGCGTATAGGTGTTCGTGGCACTGCCGAGCTTAACCTGGTTCGTGCGGTCGGTCACAATGCCCTGGCCGATGGCAATGGAATTGTCGAGATTGGCCTTCGCACCGCTGCCCAACGCCAGGGCGTTCGAGGCATTGGCCGCGGCGCCAGCTCCGACCGCCGTCGAATTCACTTGCCCATCGGCGGAGATGCCCGCCGAGGCGCCGCTGCCCAGCGCGGTGTTTGCCCTGTTCTGAAAGCCATTCGATGAGGTTCCACCGGTAACGGCTTGCGCGCCAACAGCGGTGTTGTTGTCTCCATAAGCCGACGCGGAATAGCCATTCGAGACCGAGTAATCGCCCAGTGCCTTGCTGCTCATTCCGGTAGCCGTTGCCCCTCCCTCTCCGGTGGATCCCTTCGCCTGGCTGTCATAGCCTGTAGCCGTTGAACCGTAGCCCAGGGCCTTGCTCGCCGAACCGGTCGCAGTCGCATAGAGCGACGTGGCCTGGGCGCCCTGTCCCGTCGCGGTGGCATCAGGGCCCGACGCTATTGCGTGGTAGCCCGTGGCGGTGGACTGCGAACTCGTTGCTTCCGCATAAGCGCCTGTCGCCGTTGAAAGTCGGCCTGTCGCCTTGGAGCTTGCACCGAACGCGCTGGAACCCAGCCCATTGGCCGTTGCGAAAGTCCCCACTGCGGTCGATATGTCCCCCTCAGCCTTGGCCAAGGTTCCGACAGCCGTAGCAAAGCCAAAGGTGGGGCTCGCCGGATCAGGCGGATTGGCGCTGGCCTGGGAGCCACACGCTAAGCTGTTCGGTCCGGAAGAGGTCGCACCACCATCGGTGCCGTCGTCTATCAGACAGCGATACTGCGCAAAGCCGCTGCCGGTCGTCAGCAGCAGCATTGTCCCAGCAAGCACAAACGACAGGCGAATTTTCAAAGAGAAAACCAACATCCACCCCCGAGAATGACGCCGCAGGGTTGCCTTGCACCAGACTTGATGCCTCTCCAGCCACCCCACAACGATTGTTTCGGCTCAGCGTTGGAAGAGATCCAACGAGCAATAAGCCGAACCTGACAATGGCGAGGCATCCCGAACAGTCGTCATATGACGACTGTTCGTCGCTTTGTCGGGTGGTTACGACCTTGTTGAACGAGGCTGTGACTCCAAAACCACAGATTAGTTTCTTCTAATGCTTCGCGGACTTGACCTGGAACCACCACAACTTGGCTGCACAGCGTCACAACTTGCACGAGACGATCCGCATGTTTAGGCTTTCTCCCCAACGACAATCCTTGAACGCCGGAAGGGTCAATGGCTCACGTGAGCATCGAAGCGGTCTCCGCAGTGGTCGGCAAGGTCTATGAGGCCGCTTACGATCAGGAGCGCTGGTTCGATGCGGTAACTGGCCTGCGCGACCTGTTCGGCGGCTCGCGCTCCTGCATCGTGCGCATCAGCCCACACACATTCGATGCGGTTGCAACCGATTTCGATCCCGAGTTCACCTCGCCAAAGGGCATCGAAGCCCTGCTGCGCGATCCGCTGGCGGCGGCATCGGCCGCCTTGCCTCTCGGCGTGGTCAGTCGCTGGCCCCTTACGGAGGAGGTGGCGGCGTTCCGCCGCCGCGAACTCTGGCAGGACTGGCTGCGGCCGCGCGACATGTATCACGGCCTCGTCTCCAACCTGCTCTCGTCGAACGACTCGCACTGGATGCTCAGCATCGATCGCGGCCCAGGGCAGGAAGCCTTCGGCGCCGAAGACATCGACCTGTTGCGCAAGATCGTGCCGCACATGCGGCGCGCCGGACAGATCGGCCAGCAGTTGGAGAAAACGTCGGCCCTGGCGTCGGCGTTTTCGCATCTGCCATTCGGCGTTTTTCTGATCAACGGCCATCAGCAGATCGCACAGATGAACGGGGCCGCCGAAGCGATGCTGTCGCGGCCCGACAGTCCGTTGCGATTAAGGGATGGCACAATCGCGGCCGCCAGTGCCGAGGATACGCAGGAGCTGGAGCGGCTGGTTGCCGACGCCTGCTCGCTGCATGACGGGGTCATACCGGGCGTCGGCGGTACACTGCTGGTGCCGTCCGATCGCCGGCAATCCGACCTGGCGCGACTGGTGCTGTCGGTGGCGCCGTTCGTCGATGCCCGTGCCTATGGCCTGGCGTCCGAACGTTGCGCGGTGGTCATGGTGACGGAGGTCGCCCGCCGTATTCCCGACGGCTTCGAGTTGCATGTCCGCGAGCTATTCGACCTGACGCCGGCCGAAGCCCGCCTGGCGACGGAACTGGCATCGGGACGCTCGCTGAAGGAGGTCGCGGCAGCGTCCAACATCACGGTAAAGACCGGCCGCACCTATCTCGAACGTATCTTCGCCAAGACCGAAACCCGCCAGCAGAGTGAACTGGTGGCGCTGCTCAAGAGCACCGAACCGCTCACCGGGCGCAGGTAGCAACCTGGTTTTTGGAACCCGACAGTCGGCATATGCCGACTGTCGGAGGCAAAGCATTCCGTGCAAGTTCCGCCCTCGATTGCAGCGGCCCGCCTTGAGGAGGCGGGCCGCTGCCGATGCGGGGAAAGTCGATGTTCGAAACCGGACACGCCGTGGTGGCGGGGTTGCTTCCGTTCGCCATTTCCTATGCGCTGGTGGCAATGCTGCCCGGCGCCAACTTCGCCGTCGTCACGCAGGCCGCGCTAACCGCTTCGCGCGCCACGGCTCTGTCTGCCGCCGCCGGTGTTGCCTTGGGCGCGAGTTCGCTGGCGACCATCGTCGCGACTGGCGCCGGAGCGTTGCCGTCAGGGGGCTTTGCACACCAGATGGCCGCCAGCCTCTACGGTGCAATGCTGGTCTTCATCGGTTGGAATTCGATGCGGCGGGCGCTGTCGATCAAGGTTGGCTTCGACGTGCCGAAGCCTGTTCCAATCACGCGATACTTTCGGCTGGGCTTTGTCACGGCAGTGGCAAACCCTGCCACCGCATTGTTCTTCGCGTCCTCCACACTGAACCTGGATGCGCGCGGGGCAATGCACCTGTCCTTGGCTATGCTGGTTTTTGCCATTGCCATTGCCTGGTTTGGCCTTCTCGGCCTTTGTATTTCCCAACCGGTCGCCCAGCGATTTTACGCACGTTTTCGAAAGCATGCGGACATCGTATTGGGAGGAAGCCTGGTGGCGCTCGGCTTTTCCGCATTTGGACATTGAGCGACAGGTGTATGCGCCCACTTGTCAGCCGCGGTTGGGCAGCTCCACGTTCTTCAGCAACGCCACGAGCTGGCTTTGCTGGCGGGTTCCGGTCTTGGCGAAAATCCGTTCGAGATAGGTGCGGCCAGTTTTCACGGTGATGTTGGAACGCGCCGCCGCCTCCTTCAACGGCCGCCCTTGCGAAAGGGCGGCCGCCAGCCGCGCTTCGGCGGGCGTCAGGTCGAACAGGCCGGCAAGCAGGGTTGGCGAAGGCACCATGGAACTGGCGCTCACCGCCGTCGCGGCGATCAGGATGTCGCCCCCCGAAAAGATATCATGCGCCGAACGGAGCAGCGGCAGGACATGGACGATGATCGACTGCCTGTCTTGTCGCGCGGGTACCGGGATTGATCGGACCGAGGGTTCGATCTCGCTGCGCACGGCGGCG
The DNA here is from genome assembly GCF_040322895.1 of Mesorhizobium sp. M0088. Classification (NCBI taxonomy): domain Bacteria; kingdom Pseudomonadati; phylum Pseudomonadota; class Alphaproteobacteria; order Hyphomicrobiales; family Phyllobacteriaceae; genus Mesorhizobium; species Mesorhizobium sp. M0088. The sequence goes on along the minus strand of NZ_JAMYUI010000045.1, from coordinate 15,348 downwards.
ATGGCTTGCTGAAACAAAAGGTCTGCTTGCACATCGCCAATCGCCATGCTGCCGAAGGCGACCGGCAGGAACATCGCGGGCATGGCCTCAAGCAGCGGGTTGGTGGCCAGCACGCGTCCATTGGATGAAAGGACAGCAGCCGGCAGTCCCATTCTTTCCATTGCCGCAACTGTTCCTTGCGCGCGCTCAAGCCCGAGCCTCGCCGCAATCAGGCTGGCACGCGCCAGATGCGGCCGCAGCGCGTTCATTCGCGCGAGATCGTCTGCCGAAGGACGATCGTTGTCGCGCCAGCGCTCGGTCGAAAACAGTGCCATTTCCCCCGTCGGCATGACGATGAACGAACCAATCTGTCCGCCAATCCCCAGCGGCCGGGTGCGATCGAGGCGCAGGTGATTGCTTGCCAGAGCTCCGGCGGGGAAATAATCGGCGTCGTAGACAAAAGCCGAAGGCGGGGTCATCGAGAAGAGGAGTTGCACCTCCTCGCTCTTCTGCCATCCATTGGCAGCGTCGAAAGCCTCCAGCACTGGCGAGATCAAATCGGTCGCGATGAATTTTGGCGGGGCTCGGTCATCGAACAGGACAAGCGAGGCGGCAGCCGAGTTGGACTCGCTGCTCAACTGCTCCAGGACGTCGCGCCACATCTCCGGCACGAATGCAGCCTCGTAGATGCGGTCGGCCAGATCGGAAGTCACTTGTGCCTCGTTGGCTGCGCTACCAACTCCGCGTTCTTCACCAAGGCGGCAAGCTGGCTTTGCTGGCGGGTTCCTGTCTTGGCGAATATCCGCTCAAGATAGGTGCAGCCGGTTTTCACGGTGATGGTCAGATCGGACGCCGCATCCTTCAACGGCCGCGGTTCTGCATCAGCGACAATCAGTTGGAACTCTCCGCAGGCGGAACCGGTCGTGCCGGGCCAGAGCTCGGGAACGAAAGCCGCCTCGTAAATCGCTTCGATCAGGCCGCCGCTCATCGGAACGGCTCCGCGCTCTTCAACAAGGCGACAAGCTGGCTTTGTTGCCGTGTCCCGGTCTTGGCGAAGATCCGTTCGAGATAGGTGCGGCTGGTTTTGACGGTGACGTTGGAGCTTGCCGCTGCCTCCTTCAACGGCCGCCCTTGCGCAAGGGAGGCCGCCAGCCGCGCCTCTGCGGGCGTCAGATCGAACAGGCCGGCAAGCAGGCTTGGCGACGGCACGGTGGCGCTGGCGCTCATCGCCGTCGCCGCAACCAGAATGTCAGCCCCGGAAAAGATCTCATGCGCGGCACGGCGCAGCGGCAGGAGATGAATGACCAGCGCCGGTTGGCCCTCCCTGGCTGGAATGGGGATGGAACGCACGACCCGATCTTGCAAATTGTGCGTAATGGCTTGCCGGAAAAGCTCATTCGCGGACACGTCGGCAAGTGCCATGCCGCCATGTGCGGCGGCGATGAAAACGGATGGCATGTTTTCCAGCAGCACATTGGCCGTCAGCACGCGTCCCGATGCAGTCATTACCGCCGCCGGCAGACCAAGGGCCTCGAGAGCCGAGACGCTCGCTTTGGCCTGCTCCATGCCCAGCCGCGCCGATACCAGGCCGGCACGCGAAAAGTGCGGGCGAAGCTGGTCGAGCCTGTCGATCGACGTCTGATCGTAGGTGCCGTCCCGCGTCCAGCGTTGAAAGACAAATGTAACCAGTTCGCCGCTCGGCATGGCAACCGCCGAACAGATATGAGCGCCGATACCTGCCGCCCTCAATTGTATCCGTACCGGATCATGCTCGAGCTCGTCGGCAGTCAGAAAATCTTCGACCTGCACGAAACTCGCCGGTTGCAGGCTGCACATGCGCTGAATCGCATCGGAGAATTTCCAGCTGTCGCCGGCAATGAATTCATCGAACAGGGAGCGGACGGTTTCAAGGGAATTGCCATGCCCGGGAGACTCGTCACTCAACCGGCCGCGAACGGGGGAGCCGTCGCTGAACAGGAAGATCGCGCCGTCAGCCGAACTCGAAAGCTCGCTGGCCGCTTCGAGAGCACCCGCCCACAAATCCGGCACGAACGCGGCCTCGTAGATCCTGTCCGTAAGATCATCGAACATGAGAGCGCACAGCCTCTTTCAGAGTCAGCGTCTTGCCGGCTCGGATCGTCAACGCGCTCCCACACGCCAACCGATACCCGCAAGATCAAAATGCCATGCTGAAAGCTGAGGTCAACCTCAGATTGCTGTCGAGCGCATGCGGTTGACGGCCCCAAAACGACAAAACCCGCCGGACTGGGTCCAGCGGGCTCGGAACCGCGACGGAAATCCGTCTGATGCGGCTCTGGCTTGCAACGCGTGACCTTACTAGGTCATGCTCGAATTCAGATGGCCCTGCGGGCGATCTTTTCGATGTCGGCGCGGTTGATGCCGAGATCGCTGAGCTGACGTGCGTTGAGACGGTTCAGTTCGCGGACGGTCTCGGTGTACATACGCCAGTTACGGAAAGCGCGGATCGGGTTCATGGTAGTCCTCCAAATTGATGTTCGTTTCGATGGTGCTCAAATAGGCGTCATCGATGAGGACTTGAATGGCTGATTTTGCATAGCAATGATGCAAATGCTGCATTGCAGCATTAAGCTTCTGTTCATCTTGTAGGCAGCGAGGCGCTAACCTCGCTCGCTGTCAGCCGACATCGAGCACGATCTTGCCGATATGTTCGCCGTCCTCCATGCGCTCATGCGCCCGCCAGGCTTCGCTGAGCGGGAAGATCATGTCCATGACAGGAGCAACCTTGCGCGTGCCGAGCAACGGCCACACCTGCGCTTCCAGCGCCGCCCCGATCGCCGCCTTGAACTCGACGGTGCGCGGCCTCAGCGTCGACCCGGTGTGGGTAAGCCGCTTGACCATGATTTTCGAAAAGTCCGCGCTTGCGACAGCACCCGCCTGCACGGCAATCTGGACGATCCGCCCCTCGACCGCAGCGGCCTCATAGTTGCGCGCCACATAGTCGCCGCCGACCATGTCGAGGATGACGTTGGCGCCCTTGCCGTCCGTTGCCTCCTTGACCGCGGCGACGAAATCCGCCTCGCGATAGTTGATAGCCCGATCTGCGCCGAGCTTCAGGCAGGCGTCGCATTTCTCCTTGCTGCCGGCGGTGGTGATGACATAGGCGCCGAAGGCTGAGGCAAGCTGGATCGCCGTCGTGCCGATGCCGGACGAGCCGCCATGGACGAGCAGCGTCTCGCCTTTCTTGAGGCCGCCACGCTCGAACACATTGTGCCAGACGGTGAAGTAGTTTTCCGGCACCGCCGCGGCTTCGGTATGGGTGAAGCCGGCGGGCAACGGCAGCACGCTCCCGGCATGCACCTTGACATATTCGGCATAGCCGCCGCCGGGCGTCAGCGCGCAGACGCGGTCGCCGATGCGCCAGCGCGATATGTCGTCGCCAAGGGCCGCCACTTCGCCCGACGCCTCGAGGCCCGGCAGGTCCGACGCGCCGGGCGGCGGCGGATAGGCGCCCTTGCGCTGCTGGATATCGGGCCGGTTGACGCCGGCGGCATGCACCTTGATCAGGATCTCGCCGGGGCCGGGCTGCGGCACGTCGCGTGTTTCCGGCTTCAGGACCCGAGGGCCACCCGGCTCCGAGATCGCGATGGCCGTCATCCTTGCCGGAATTTTCTGTCCGCTCGCCATGAGATTTCCCGTCTTTCCTCGCCGTTATCCGATCGGCTGTTTGCATCGACGCCCCTGCCCTATGTATGCTGATTGCCAAATCAGGCAAATGGCCAATCTGGTCTTGGCGGAGGAGGAGCGACGATGGCGATCTTCGACGACGAACCCAAGAAGAAGGCACCCCCCCACGAGATCGGGCAGGACCTGTCATTGCTTTCCGGCAGCGACTTGACTGAGCGGATCGGCATCCTGCGCGACGAAATCGCCCGCCTGGAAGCCGAACTCAAGGCCAAGGACACCACCAAATCCGCGGCCGAAGCACTGTTCCGCCGCGGATAGGCGCGCGGGCGCAAAGCCCGCCGCCGAAAAGCCCGAATGCGATTGTCTTCAGACCCAGCGTCCCCGCCAAACCTGAGCCGGATCAAACAATGTTCGCAACCTACCGACCGATCCTCTCGCTGCTTCGCGGCACCGCTTTCCTGCTCGCGGCGTCTGGATTGCATGGGCTGCTCCTGCCCCTGCGCGGTCAACTGGAAGGCTTCTCGACCGCATCGCTCGGCCTGATGGGCACGGCCTGGGCCGGCGGTTTCGTCACCGGCTGCTTCTTCGCACCGCGCATCGTGCGCCGCGCAGGCCACGTTCGCGCCTTTGGCGCCTTTGCCGCATCCGGCGCCATCGTGGCGCTACTGACCGGGCTGATCATCGACGAATATGTCTGGATCCTGCTGCGCGCCTTCACCGGCTTCACCATGGCCGGTGCCTTCATGGTCATCGAAAGCTGGCTGAACGAGAAGGCCACCAACGAGAACCGCGGGACCGTCTTCGGCCTCTACATGATGGTCACCTATGCCTCGATCATGGGCGGGCAGATGATCGTCGCCGGCGGCGACGTGAAGTCCGCATCGCTGTTCATGATCACCGGCATCCTGTTTTGCCTATCGCTCATTCCGACGGCGGTCTCGACCGCCTCTCACCCCAAGCCGCTGCAGGATGTCTCACTTGATGTCAGAGGCCTTTATGCCAATTCGCCGGTGTCGGCGGTCGCTTGCGTGTTGATCGGCATCGCCAACGGCGCCTGGGGCACGCTTGGCGCCGTCTATGGCGCCCGCATCGGCATTTCCACGGCCGAGATCGCCCTGATGATGAGCCTTGTGGTCGTTGCCGGTGCCGCCATGCAGCTTCCGGCCGGGCGTCTCTCCGACAAGACCGACCGGCGTTTCGTGCTGGCGGGAGCGGCTTTCGGCGGGGCTTTGTTCGCGCTCTTGATCTTTCTGTTCGAGCCGCGCTCCGGCGTCTTCGTCATCGTCTTCACTGCCGCCTATGGCGCCTTCGCCTACACGCTCTATTCGATTGCCGTGGCGCATGCCAACGACCACGCGCGCTCGGAGGATTTCGTCAAGGTATCTGGCGGGCTGTTGCTGCTCTACGGCTTCGGCACGATGATTGGACCCTTGCTCGCCGCCGCTTTGATGGGCTGGATGCGCCCGGAAGGTCTGTTCCTGGCGACCGCCTTGGCGCATCTCTGCCTGGCGGGCTACACGCTGCTGCGCATCAGCCGCCGCGCGCCGGTGCCGATCGGCGATCGTGATGCCTTCAAGACGCAGCCGGCCGACCGTTCGGTCACCCCGGAAGCATTGCGGCTCGATCCCAGAAGAAAAGCAGAAGCAGACGGTTGAGATTCGAAAGGCTTTGCCTCACTAATACAGGCATGATGTTTTCCGACGCCTTCATGGCGATTGCCGATCCCAATCGGCGCCATCTTCTGGAAGAACTTCGCCGCGGCCCGAAAACCGTCACCGAACTGGCCGCCGGCTTGCCGGTCTCGCGCCCGGCTGTGTCGCAACATCTGAAAGTGCTGCTCGATGCCGGCCTGGTCCACGCCAAGCCGGAAGGAACAAGGCGCGTCTATACGGTAAGCGGCACCGGCTTCCTCAAACTCAACATCTGGCTCGATCAGTTCTGGGAAGCCTAACCCCGATCAACCGTTGTTGTAGGGGAAGAACTTGAAGTAGGGCTTCGCCTCCTCGATCACCCGAGCGAAGGCGGGGCGCTGCAGCAGGCAGTCGTGATAGCGCTTCACAGCCCGATACTCGTCGCCGAACGGCTCGACCTTGTTGGCATAGAACAGCGCCGGGGACGCTGCGCAATCGGCCATGGTGAAGGTGTCGCCCATCGCCCAGATCTTCGACTGCATGTCTTGTTCGATGATGGCATAGGAATTGCGAAGCTGGTCGCAGGCCTGCTCGACGCCGAACGGGTCAGTCTTGTCCTGCGGCCGCAACCGATCGCCGACGATCTTCTGCATCGGCTCCTGCACATAGAAATCATAGAAGCGGTCGGCTTGGCGAACGGCCAGCGCCAGGTCGATGTCGGCGGGAACGAGGTCGACCGGCCCCGGATAATGCACGGCCAGATATTCGACAACGATGGTCGATTCCAGCACCGTGCGGTCGCGCGCATCGTCGCGCAGCGCCGGCATCTTGCCGGCCGGCGAAATCTTCAGGAAGGCCGCGCGCGACTGAGCATCGCCAAGATCGACGATGACAGGCGTGAACGGCGTGGCGTTCTCGTACAGCGCGATCAGCGGCTTCCAGCAGAAGGAGGCCAGCGGATGGAAATGAAGCGTCAGGGACATTTTTTGCTCGCCTGTTTCCTGGTTTATCGGTGGCCGGCGCCGGGCATGCTCGTCATAGGTAAACACTGCGGCAAGCATTGCTCGTCAAGGCCTGCTTTTGCCGCTTCAAGCGGCGTGGGCGACGATGCCGGCAACAATCATATCCCAGTCGTTTGGATGCAGCTCGTGGCCGCCACCTTCGATCCGGATGATTTTCGCGCCGGTGACCGCCTTCCCCAGCGCCTCGCCATGTTCGACCGGAAAGACCGGATCGGCCGTGCCGTGGATGACCAGCAGCGGCGCCGTCATTTCATGCAAGCGGCCTTTCCACGCGTCGCCGCCCCTGAGCATGAAATGGTTGGTGGCGCTCAGGAAGCCGCCGGAGCGGTCGTGATCCTGCTCGACAAAGGCACGCATCCGGGCCTCGTCGAATGGATGTGCGATGCTGGCGATCGCCCGCGCGTCCCTGACGATGAAATCGACCACCTGGCCACGGTCCGACCAATCGACTTTGGCGCCCTCGGCCGAGTGTTCCATGTAGGCTTCGGTCGTCCCGGGAAGGCCGGATGTGTCGATTCCCACCGGCGAACTGCTGATCACGGTCAGAGAAACGACACGGGACGGGTGTTCCAACGCCACAAGCTGCGCGATCATGCCGCCCATCGACATGCCGACGACATTCGCCTTGCCGATACCGTGGTCGTCGAGAACGCGCATTGCATCGTCGGCCATATCATCGAACGTGTAGGGCGGCTCTCCCGGCTTGTATTTGGTCGAACGGCCGGTATCGCGATTGTCGTAGCGGATCACGAACAGGCCGGCATCGGCCAGTTCCCGGCAAAACGCCTCCGGCCACCACAGCATCGAGGCCATCGCTCCCATGATCAGCAACAGCGGCGGGTTCGCCGGATCGCCAAAGGTTTCGGATATGATTTCGGGGCGTTCGGTCGTCGTCACGGTGCGGCCTCCTCTCCTGCAATACTGATTGCATTTTGCAATCGGTTGGACGATAATAAAACTGATACGACAATGCAACTGGTTTTGGAGAAAAAATCTCATGAGCATGGATCGCCGGTCCGGATGTCCGATCAACCTGTCGCTGGAAGTGTTCGGCGATCGCTGGAGCCTGATCATCCTTCGCGACATGATCTTCGGCGGCAGGCGTCATTTTCGCGAGCTGCTCAACGGATCGATGGAAGGCATCGCCTCCAACATCCTCGCCGATCGGCTGAAGCGGCTGATGGAACTGGGCATGCTGACCAAAGCCGACGACCCCTCGCACAAGCAGAAGGCGATCTACAGCCTGACCGAAATGGCGATCACGCTGGTGCCGATCCTGGCCCATCTCGGCGCCTGGGGCCGCGTCTGGCTGCCGGTCAGCGAAGAACTCTCGATCCGCGCCGAACTTCTGGAAAAGGGCGGACAGCCGATGTGGGACAAATTCATGGACGAATTGCGCCATGAACATCTCGGCAAGCCGCTCGATACCGCGTCGGGTCCTTCTGTCCGCGCGACCTTGCAGGCCGCCTATCAAGCCCTGGTTGCCAGCAAGGCTCTCGCCGCCGACTCTGCCGCTTGACCAACTTATTTTCCCGTTTGGGGGCCGGCTCTGCTAGAAGAGCGGAAAATCACAATTCACGGGATTGGATAAGGTCTTGGTTGAGAACTCTCGGGATGCTGCCCGCGCACGCGCCGACCTGCGCTTCAAGAAGCAGGAAGAGGCGGCAACCGTCCGCCAGAAGGCGATGGCCGAATACGTCGCCGAGAGCGACGCCCGCCAGGCCAAGACCAACAAGCTGCGGGCGCTGCGTCTCGCCAAGGAAGCCGAAGACCTCGCCAACGCGCCGGCGGAACCTGCCAAGAAGCCGGCCCGCGCCAAGAAAAAATGACCTGAAGCCGCACAGGCACCAACTCCTATCCGGGAGGCTGTGAAGGTCGCTTCCATCCCACCTCTTCACGCGAAGCAATTTCAACCGAAACCGGGATGTTATCTCGCCCGTCGACGGTCGATGATCGACGCCTTTCAGACAGGAGACCGCCATGACCGCACTGCCGCTCGAAAAAGCCAGGCAAATCATCGATGCCGCCTTTGCCAAGGGCTCCGATCTCAAGCTTAAGCCGCTTGGCGTCTCGGTGCTCGACGCCGGCGGGCATCTGGTCGCCTTCCAGCGCCAGGACGGCGCCTCGTTCCTGCGCCCGCAAATGTCGGCCGGCAAGGCCTATGGTGCGCTCGCCATCGGCATGGGCTCGCGCAAAGTCGAGGCTTTCGCCAAGGAGCGCCCGCACCTCGTCGCCGGCATCTCGGACGTCTCTGGCGGACGCGTATTGCCGGTGGTCGGCGGCGTGCTGATCCGCGACAAGGCCGGAGCCATCATCGGCGCCGTCGGCGTTTTAGGCGACACGTCGGACAATGACGAAGCCGCGGCCATCGCCGGCATCGAGGCCGCCGACTTCACCGCCGATCCGGGCTGAGCGTCGGGGAACTTCGTCATCCACGGCGGAGCAGGAGCGAAGCTCCGTCGCGGAGACCCGAGGATCCATTCCGTAACATCAGCCGTAGAGTGCAGCGGAGCAGAATTCTGGACCGCTGAAACGCTCACGTGTCGCGGCATGGATCCTGGGGTCTGCGCCGCGTCGCTACGCTCCTTGCTACGCCCCAGGATGACGACGTTACGGGCGTTTCCGACAACTGTCAGCGCAAGCGCCTGTCAAACTTCCGCCTTCCGCGCTGGGGACCTAATTCAGATTGATGTCTCGGCTGGCCGATCGCATCGACACTGCGAATCCGGCCAGCACGTCGAACAGCGCGATGACCATCAGCGTGAAGAAGACGGAATGGGCCGCGCCCTTCACCAGCAGGAACTCGACCAGGAAGGCCACGAACACCAGCGTCGACAGAAGATGGTCCATGATCGAGGCGTTGGTCGTACGCACCGACTTCGCCATTTCGAGGAACAGGAAGACCAGCCCGATCAGTATCATCAGGTCGCCCAGCGTCATCGAGAACACGCCGCCCGACATCATACTGAAGGAGAAGACCTCGCTCGCCCAAGGATCGTCACCACTGCCGAAAATTCCCAACAGTCCGAGGTTGTAGAGCACGAAAGGCACGATCAGCAGCGGAATGGCACCGAACATCTGGCGTCTCCATGTGGGGGCAATCCTTTGTAGAATGCGCCACAGGCACGCCGTCAAGATGTTTCGATGGCAGCGTTGAACACGGTCGAAGACCGCACGCAACAACCATGTCAGCCGGTTGCCGGCCGAAGGATTTGCAACGCCTGCGGTGCACGCCTCGAAATGCGCTGCCGGCCGGCCCAAACGCAAAAGGACCAGCCACCGGCCGGTCCTTATGGAAATTCAAACCTTTGAAAAAGCTTTTCTCAGCTTTCCTTGGGCGTCAACACCTGACGACCGCGATACATGCCGGTCTTCAAGTCGATGTGATGCGGACGGCGCATTTCGCCGGAATTCTTGTCCTCGACATAGGTCGGGGCCTTGAGGGCGTCGGCCGAGCGGCGCATGCCGCGCTTGGACGGAGAGGTTTTACGTTTCGGAACGGCCATGGATATGCTCCACTACATGGTCAAAAGCCCCGCCCGCCCTCGTGAAAGGGCCATGTCGGGGCCTAAATCTGAGAAAGTCGGGTGCCTATACACGCCCTGTGCCGTTTTGGCCAGCACTGGCGCGAATTTTTTTGGATCGGCTAGCGGAGACAACCGACATAGGCGCCGGAGCGGCCGGCGCGCCGCTCGATCAGATTGGCGAGCCGCCTCAAGCCAGGCCCGGGTTTGGCCGGATTGCGGGCGATCGGATTTGGCAAGGAAACCGCAAGCAAGGCGGCCTGCCGTCGCGACAGCTGTTTTGCCGAAACGCCAAAATGGTGCTGTGCCGCGGCCTCGATGCCGTAGATGCCCGGGCCCCACTCGGCGATGTTGAGGTAGATTTCCATGATGCGCCGTTTCGACATCACCGCATCGAAATAGACGGCCAGCGGCAATTCGACCACCTTGCGCACCGAGCCCAGCGGCCGCGACCACAGAAACAGGTTCTTTACCGTCTGCATGGTGATGGTCGAGGCACCGCGCGTCGCTTCGCCGGCCAGCGCGTCGTCGACGACGCCTCTCAGCTCGCCAAGATCGACGCCACGATGAAAGCAGAACTGCCCATCCTCCGACATGATGACGGAATTGGCCAGCACCGGCGACACGTCGTCGATCGACACCCAGCGGCGGTCGTAACCGGAGAACGTCGCCAGATCCTTCAACATCAGCGTCGAGACAGGATGCACGAAGAACGGCAGGTAGAGAAAGGTCAGCACGACCGGAATCAAAGCCAGCACCGCAGCCACGACGATGCCGCGCCGGACCCAGCGTTTGAGACCGCGGCGATTTACGCCTCGCGATCTCGTCGCCATGTCCAGCTTTTCGGTTTCATGATCGACGATCGGTTCCGCCAAGCCGCCCAACCCGTGCCAGAGAGCTCGTTTTGAAACGCGCTCCTGTGAGTCATGTGACGGTGTTTTCGAGAACCGGAGCGGAGCGTACATTAGAGTACGCAAGCACCGGAAGCGCAGAAAACGCCCTCAGATGACCGCAGGAGCAGAGTTTCCAAACGGGCTCATACTGCTCCGGCATAATGGCGCTTGCCTTCTTGCGCAACGTCTGAGTGTCGGCTACCGGTCCCGGCCATGACGAATGACGACCAAATGGCGTTCGAAATGGCGCTCATCCGACGCGCTGCCGCCGTCGAGGTGCTGCTGCGGCGGCTGCTCGACGACCGCGCGCTTTCGGGCGAGATCGCCCGGCCTGAGCGGTTGATGGCAGCCATGCGGCACGGCGTGCTGAACGGCGGCAAGCGCCTGCGGCCCTTCCTGGTCATGGAAAGTGCCGCCCTTTTTTCCGCCGATGGCGAGGCGACACTGCGTGTCGCCGCCGCACTTGAATGCGTGCATTGCTATTCGCTGATACACGACGACCTGCCCGCCATGGACGACGATGACCTGCGTCGTGGCCAGCCGACCGTGCACAGAGCCTTCGACGAGGCGACCGCCATCCTGGCTGGCGATGCCTTGCTGACGCTGGCCTTCGACGTCATCGCCGGCGAGGCGACCGCCCTGCCCGCGGAGCGGCGGGCGGCCCTGGTGCTGGCGCTGGCCCGCGCCGCCGGACCCGGCGGCATGGTCGGCGGCCAGAAGCTCGACCTCGAAGCCGAACAGACGCCGCCGGACGAGGCCGGCATCATCCGGCTGCAGGCGATGAAGACTGGCGCTCTGATCCGTTTCGCCTGCGAGGCAGGTGCCCTCATCGCCGGCGCCCCGGCCGATGACCGCGAGCGGCTGGCCGAATTCGGCTCGGCGATCGGTCTTGCCTTCCAGCTTGCCGACGACCTGCTCGATTTGACCGCCGATGCCAGCCAGATGGGCAAGGCAACCGGCAAGGACGCCGCCGCCGGCAAGGCGACGCTGGTGGCCTTGCATGGTGCGAATTGGGCTCGCAATCAGTTGCACGGCCTCGTCGAGCAGGCGCATGCACTGCTTGATCCTTATGGCGACGACGCCCAGTTGCTGAAAGAAGCGGCAACGTTCGTGGCGACCCGCACCAGTTGAGGTTGGCGCCAGCCGAGATATCGAGCTGACTAAAGTTCGCACGTCCCCGCCGGCCGGTTCTGAAATAGAGCTTGAGCGGAAGCCTGCCGAGGCAGAGGATCGACATCGCTTTGCCACCGCACGGCAAGCACGCGGTGCGGATAGAGTTGGAGGGATGCCATGTCGACCACCGACAAGCTGTTCACCGGTTCCATTCCCGAAGTCTACGACCGGGCGATGGTGCCGCTGATCTTCGAGCCCTATGCGCAGGATCTGGCGGAGAGAGTGTCGAAGCTCGGGCCGCAATCGGTGCTCGAAGTGGCGGCGGGCACCGGTGTGGTGACGCGTGCGCTGGCAGCAAGATTGCCGGCGCAAACACGCATCGTGGCCACCGACCTCAACCAGCCGATGCTCGACCACGCGCGCACGCGGATGGCGGACGATCCTCGTATCATCTGGCAGCAGGCCGACGCCCAGGCACTGCCCTTCGAGGACGCCCGGTTCGACGCCGTGGTCTGCCAATTTGGCGCGATGTTCTTCCCCGATCGAGTGGGCGCCTACGGACAAGCGCGGCGGGTGATGCGGCCGGGCGGGCATTTCCTGTTCAACGTCTGGGGTGCCATCGAAGACAATGAGTTCGCCGAGGAAGTGACGCGGGCACTCGGCCATTTCTTTCCGGCCGATCCGCCTCGCTTCATGGCGAGGACGCCGCATGGCTATCACGATGCAGACGCCATCCGCGCCGACCTGCATGCCGCCGGCTTCCGTGACATCACCATAGAGCCGCTGGATGCCGTCAGCGCCGCTTCCTCGCCATATGAGGCGGCCGCGGCCTATTGCCAGGGCACGCCCCTGCGGGCTGAGATCGAGGCGCGCGGCGGCTCGCTGGAGGAGACGACGCGATACGTGGCAAATGCCCTTGGGAAACGGTTCGGGGAAGGCTCGGTGAGTGGCCGCATCCGCGCCCTCGTCGTGGAAGCGGCCTAGGCGTGGTGTCCATCCGGCGGCTCGCATGGCCTGCCAACCCGCACGAACGAAATTTTAATGTAAATGAAGCGTAATCCCGGCCATTAAAATGGTGCGTATGTGTTGGGGTTGCGCATGCCTGAATATTCGTCCTTCATCCGGTCGGTCCGGATCCGCTATATTTCAGGTTTGCTGATCTTCGCGCTGGCTTCCGCCGGCATCGTGATTGCGCTTGACCGCGTCAATTCCTTTCGCCGCGACATCGATGCGCTGAGCAGCAATCTCGTCATCTTCACCCGCGACCTGCGCAACGCGACCAACTTTGCCGAGACGACCGGGACAGCCTGGCGGGCGGAGACACGCGATGCCCTGACCACATCGGCGCGCGGCCATTCGGAGCGTCTGACCGGCGAGATCGAGACGCTGACCGCCCAGCTTGCGGCGATCAAGCCGCGGCTGTCGATCAAGACCGTCAACGAACTCCAGTCCGCTTCCGTCAACGGCGATCTGTTCTGGTCGCCGCGCGACATGGTGCGCAATTTTAACCTGATGTCGGTGGCGCAGAAGGTCGACGAGTGGAGCTATCGCGAAATCCGCAACCAGAACGACCTGTTTGCCCAGCCTATGCTGGTTCGCGTCCGCACCGCCATGGATGATGAGCGCCACCTGGCCGATGCCTCAAGCGACAGACTGCTGCTGTGGGCGAGCGGCATCCTGTTCGCGGCACTTGCCATCGTCGCCTTGTGGATCTTTCGCCCGATGGAAGTGGCAATCCGCCGCGCCTTTGCCGAATCCGCCGAATCCCTGTTCAAGGCCGAGGCCGCCGACCGCGCCAAATCGGAGTTCCTGGCCAATATGAGCCACGAAATCCGCACGCCGATGAACGGCGTGCTCGGCATGGCCGAACTGCTGGCCAAGACCGATTTGACGGCGCGCCAGAAGACCTTCACCGACGTCATCGTCAAATCCGGCAATGCGCTGCTCACCATCATCAACGACATCCTCGATTTCTCCAAGATCAATGCCGGCCAACTTACCCTCGATCCTGCTCCCTTTCGCCTTTCCGAGGCGGTCGAGGATGTGGCGACGCTGGTCTCGGCGCGCGTCGCCGAAAAGAACCTCGAACTGATCGTGCGTGTCGACCCGCGCCTGCCGGCCCATGTCGTCGGCGACGCCGGCCGGTTCCGGCAGATCATCACCAACCTGCTCGGCAATGCCGTGAAGTTCACCGAGAAGGGTCATGTGCTGATCGATGTCGGCGGCGAGATCGTCAACGACGTGGTCCAGCTCAAGGTCCGCGTCGAAGACACCGGCATCGGCATACCGGCCGAGAAACTGCAGAATGTATTCGAGAAATTCGCGCAGGTGGACGGCTCGTCCACCCGCCGTCATGAGGGCACGGGGCTGGGCCTCGCCATCGCCGCCCGCCTCGTCGACCTGATGGCAGGCAAGATCGGTGTCGAGAGCGAGATCGGCCGCGGCTCGGTGTTCTGGTTCGCGGTGCCGCTGGCCGCGCATCAGGCGGCGGCGCGCGACGAGATCGTGCCGGTCGACGTCACCGGCGCGCGCGTGCTGGTCATCGACGACAATCCGGTCAACCGCGAAATCCTGCTCGAGCAGCTCAGAAGCTGGAGCTTCGATTGTGCCGCCGCCGAAAGCGGCGCGGTTGGGCTTGCTTTCCTCGACCGCGCCTTTCAATTGGGCGCCGCCGTCGACTGCATCATCCTCGACTACCAAATGCCGGGCATGAACGGCGCCGATGTCGCCAGAGCCATTGCGTCCGACAGCCGGCTGTCCTCCATTCCGGTGGTGTTGCTTACCTCGGTCGACCAGGTCGATTTCGGCAAGATGATCATCGACTACGGCATCGCAGCGCACCTGACCAAGCCGGCGCGCTCCGCGGTGCTGCTCGGCACCGTCATCTCGGTGATCCAGAAGGCCCGCTCGCAGGTCGGCAAGGCGCGGTTCGTCCGCGAACCGATCGTGCAGGCTGCCTCGGCGGCGCCGCCTGCCTTCACCGTCATCCGCGGCCCGGCGATGCCGGTCGCGGCAGCGCCGGAATCGACAACCGCGCCGAACGGACCGATCGACATCCTCATTGCGGAGGACAATGACGTGAACCAGCTGGTGTTCGGCCAGATCCTCAACGGGTTGGGCTTGAGCTACCGCATCGCCGGCAACGGCCGCACGGCGGTGGAGATGTACCGGGCGCTGCGCCCCAAGTTGATCCTGATGGATGTCTCGATGCCGGAAATGAACGGCTACGAAGCGACCCGCGCCATCCGGGCCATGGAGACCTCGACGGGCACGCACATACCGATCATCGGCGTCACCGCGCATGCGTTGAAGGGCGATCGCGACAAGTGCATCGAATCAGGCATGGACGACTATCTGCCGAAGCCCGTTTCGCCCGACCGCCTCGGCACCAAGATCGGCACCTGGCTCAGCGAAACGGTCGTGGCCAAGACAGCCTAGCCCGGATATCTCACACAGTTGAAGTGCATCGGGGCTCCGAATCAAGGAAAATGCTTCTGCGACAAAGACTTACCTTGAGCAG
>NZ_JAMYUI010000044.1:0-27515 GCF_040322895.1 Mesorhizobium sp. M0088 | reverse complement strand
CAAGGTCCGGGCGGCCGCCCGGACCTTGGCTCAATCGCTCTAATCCCACGAAATCTCTCTCGTGTAGATACAAGGTGGCTCGGCGGAGCCGAGACGGAGCGGGGGAACGGCGCCGGCCGTGCCAGGTAAGGTTGCGATACATTTCGTTTGGAGATGGCGCCCGACGAAATCCCCTCTCCGTCCGCTGCGCGGCCACCTCTCCCCACTTCGTGGGGCGAGGAACCAGATCTATGCCCTCGACAATCCTGGGACTGTCGGCCATTAACCAAATGGACGCATCACTTGCGTTACGTTAGCTTCGTCTCATCTCAGCAACAGCCGACCCAGAACAGTCCTGCCCTTGTCCAACCTGCGTCCCCTTCCGCTCATCCAGAGAGTTTTTGCGGCACTCGCCCTGCTGGTGCTGCTTGCCGGCTGCGCCACGACGCCGCCCGACAGCGTGCTGGCCGTGCCGGCGCCGGCGCAGAAATATGCCGCTATCGTCGTCGACGCCAGGACCGGCAAGCAGCTGTTCGAAGTCAGCTCCACGGCGCAGCGCTATCCGGCCTCGCTGACCAAGATGATGACGCTCTATCTGCTGTTCGATGCTCTGGAGTCCGGCCGCGTCACCAAGCAGACGCAGATCCCGGTGTCGGACCATGCCGCCTCGCAGCCGCCGACCAAGATGCGCTTCCGGCGCGGCGAAAGCATCGACGTCGATTCGGCGATCCGCGCCATCGTCGTCAAATCGGCCAACGACGTGGCGGTGGCGGTCGGCGAATATCTCGGCGGCAGTGAAGATCAGTTCGCCGCCATGATGACATCCAAAGCCCGCCAGCTCGGCATGACCAGCACCAGCTTCCGCAACGCGTCGGGCCTGCCCGACGATGGCCAGATGACGACGGCGCGCGACATGGCGGTGCTCGGCATGGCGCTGCGTCAGCGCTTTCCCCACCAGTTCCACTATTTCTCCGAAAGCGACTTCATGTTCCGCGGCAGGCTGGTGCGCGGCCACAACGACATGCTCGGCCGCGTGCGCGGCGTCGACGGCATCAAGACCGGCTACATCAGGGCCTCGGGCTTCAACATCGTCACCTCCTACAATGCCGACGGCCGCAATCTGATCGTCGTGGTGATGGGCGCCGCCTCAGCCCGCCAGCGCAACGACCATGTCGAAGCGCTGATCCAGCGGAGCCTGTCGCCGACCATGGACGGCGCCAAGACGAGGCTGATGTTCGCCGAGCAGTAGTGGCCGCGGCGCGGTTCGCGTCTGGGCGCCCGGTGATGGATAGGAATTTTTTCTTGACTGGTGAGGGCAGCTACGCTACTGTTTTGGGTATGGTGCCGAGTCGCGCCAATTGACCCACTGGAAACGTGACCCGCCCGCAAGGCGGGTTTTTTATTGCCCGCAGCCGTGCAGAACCTTGTGCACGTTGGCGGGACAGCACCCCCCTCTGTCCTGCCGGATGTTCGTCGCTCGGAAAGCCAAGCAATTGGCTTTCCGCCCGCTGCGCGGACCGCTCCTCAACCCCCGCAAGGGGGGAGATCAGCGGCTTCGGCGCTACGCTCACTCATGTGACGGTGGAAATTGGCGAAATCCGGGATGACAGTCAATCTCCCTCCTTGCGGGGGAGATGTCCGGCAGGACAGAGGGGGGTGATTGGCGCAAACATCGGGCAAGTTCTTCACCGCAAGCGACACTCGCAGGTCGCGGCATGGATCCTCGGGTCTGCGCGTCCGCTTCGCTCCCGCTCCGCCCGTGGATGACGAAGTCGGGAAGCGATCAAAACACTTGTAGTCCCACGAAATCCGTCGCGATGCTGGCGATGTTGCGGCATACGTCGCCCAGCACCCTCAGGAGCCCGCATCATGAGCACCGTCCCCAAAACGCCCGAGCAGGCGGAAGACAACCAGCACGACAGCGGCGGCGAATATTTCGAGGCGCCGACCCTCAGTGAGCTGGAGGCCGATCCGGTGTCGGACGAGCACTTCGAGACGCCCGAAGTGCCGGACTCCGAACCTGCGGGCCCAGGCGCCCACCGCGGCAAGCCGAAGAAAAAACCGTCGGCCATATCGGGCCGCAAATTCCGCAAGCGCGATCTGGTGCGCATCGACACGCTGCGCCCGAGCCTCGCCGACCGCATCCGGTCGGACCATCCCGACCTGCCGGCCGGCGCCCGCATCAGCCGCGCCGAGCTCGGCCGCTACCGCATGCGCTACATGGAGGAGCTTCTCCAGCAGGAGCACGGCGAATTCTCCGAGCTCGACCGCCAGGTGGTCGAATCGATCGCCAGGCAGGACACCATTTCCGAAAACTCGGAAGAGGAATTCGAGGAGCACCGGACGTTCGCCGACCGCGTCTCCGACAACATGGCTTCCTTCGGCGGCAGCTGGTGGTTCCTGATCTCGTTCGGCAGCGTGCTGCTGGTGTGGATCGGCATCAACCTGATCGCCGGCATGAGCGCCGCCTTCGACCCCTACCCCTTCATCCTGCTCAACCTGCTGCTCTCCTGCATCGCCGCCATCCAGGCGCCGATCATCATGATGAGCCAGCGGCGGCAGGAGTCCAAGGACCGCCTGCGCTCCTTCAACGACTACCGCGTCAACCTCAAGGCCGAGCTCGAAGTGCGCCATCTGCACGAAAAACTCGACTACCTCATCTCGCGCCAATGGACCCGCCTGGCCGAAATGCAGCAGATGCAGCTGGATGCGATGCACGAACTGGCGGGCGCGAAGAAGCCCAAGCGCGCTGTGCGCAGAAGGCGGGCGGTGAAGAGTGAGGCGGGGTGAGGAGTGGTCCGCGCAGCGGACGAAAAGCCAATTGCTTGGTTTTTCGAACGACGAACGCCCTGAGCCTGGGAAGGGCGGGCGGGCGCGAACCTCATAGGCCGTAGCCAGGGCGCACCGAGCCAAGTCGCGGAGCCAATCTCCAATTGCCCGTTGAAGCCCGCGCCTGCTTCCGCTAAGAAGCCGTGACTTGCCGGTTCATCGGCTGGTTCGTTTTCCGGATTCCGGAAAGCACCCGTAGCTCAGCTGGATAGAGCGCTGCCCTCCGAAGGCAGAGGTCACAGGTTCGAATCCTGTCGGGTGCGCCACAGACGAGGAGAATCTGCAGCTTGCCTCGATGCAGGATCGCAGCATCTCATGGCTCGCAGCATAAACCCACGTCCCTCTACGTTAACCGTCTGATGGATCTTTGATAAGCGCCAATCGATAGACCGCGAGCGCTGCCGCAATCATTAGAAGAAACGAGTAAATCAGAAGCAGGCAGTGTGCGGGTGCAGTTTTATATTTAAGGCAGATGCTGAAATCTTATGTTTGCGTGGCATTTCGTCCCCCCATTTTAGTTTCTGGCGCAGCGTAGTAGTGGCCGAGCCAAATCAAATACAAAGCTCAGCGCAATGCTTATGTGACGGCCTATTCGCTGCGATAGGAAATCTATCGACACACTTCCACCTAGCCGTACATAGCAGCCGATATGACCACTCCGCCAGAGGCCTTCAGGTCATCGCAAATGCAATATTTCCGCGCCGAAGACCGAGGCCCCCCACGGCCGCAGATCCGCGCGCTCCTCAGCGCGAATTTGCTTATTGCCGAGGATGGCGGCGACCGACGTTTCATCCTGGTTTCCTCCACCGAAAAGACTGAGGAAGAGCCCGACAAGAACCTCGCCCGCGACGTAACCTCCGAGCGTATCCGTCGCTTGAACCGACTGGAGGAGGGTAAACATACCGAGCTTTCCGCCGGCTTTGCCTATCTGCGCATGCGCGAGGTTGAATTCGAAGACCTCGACTATGACGTCGAACCGCAGGAAATGTGGTCGGCGGTCGAGGCCATGCACGGCCTGCCGCTGACCGTGTTTGACGCGGACGCACCGTTCAATGCGCATGAAAGCGACGAATCGACGTTGGTTTTTGCCGACAAGCCGGATCAGGCTTTGCGCGTCTTCCTTGAGCTGCAGCCTGCGGGGCGGCCCGTATTTGTTTACGCGTGGACACCTGGCGCCATCCGCGAATGGGATCTTCCTGATACGATCGAGTTGCGCGCGGTGCGCGAAGTTCTAAAACAAAGATTCCAGCAATGAGCGCCGAGCCTGCAAGAAGGGCTGGCGACACGCTGCATACCCTCGCAGGCTACCAGTCGAAGGCGCGCGACGCGCTTCGCGACACGGTCAGGCGCATTGCCGGGTTGCAGGTCGAAAATCCAGTGCAGCGCGAGATAATCGCACGTGAGCTTGGCGTGGTCTTGTTGCAGGCGCCTACCGCCGCCGGCAAGACTTTGATCCTTGGCCGGACCCTGGAAAGCCTGCGCGGCGCGGTGCTTGGCAAATTCGCCTGGTTTTGGTTCACCCCGTTTGTCGGCTTGGTCGAGCAGACCAAGGACGCGTTGTCAGCGCAATGCCCGTCGCTGCGCCTGCGTGAGGTTGCCAAGGATAGGACAGCGGAAAGCACTCGCGACGGCGATGTTTTTGTGCAGACCTGGGCGACCGTCGCTGCCAACAATGCCGACGCGCGAAAGGTGCGCCGACGGGCCGAGGATTCCGGCTCGATTGACGATTTGATCAGCGAACTGCGCGACAAGGGCTTTTCTATCGGCGTGGTTATTGACGAGGCGCATGTGAATTTCGGCACCTCAGCCCACGCCGCAGCCGAATTCTATCTGAATGTGCTGAAACCTGACGCGACAATTCTCGCCACCGCGACGCCGAATGACGAAAAGCTGGAGTCCTTTGAGAAAGAGGCGGGCATACGTGTTGAAAGCCGGGTGGTCGTCGACCGTCAGGCGGTGGTCGACGCGGGACTGAACAAGATCGGCCTTGTGTTGGGCATTGTGACGTTTGGTGAGGAAGACAGCAAGCTGGTCGATCCTGAACAGGCCGCGTTCGCCGCCGGCTGGGCGCGCCACAAGAAGATTAGGAACGAACTGTCCGATCGTGGTATCGCCGTTACGCCCCTGATGCTGGTTCAGGTCGAAGACCAGAAGACGGGCCAGGCTGACCCTGTCGGACGCGTGCGCGAAAAGCTTGTACAGCTTGGCGTGCCTGCCGCCGCGATCAAGTCGCACACGTCAGGCAAGCCGGACCCTGACTTCCATGCCTTCGCCCATGATCCCGATGTAGAGGTGTTGATTTTCAAGGTGGCTGTCGCGACCGGTTTTGACGCGCCGCGCGCCTGGACGCTGGTTTCCGTGCGACCAAACCGCGGCGTTCAATTCGGCTTACAGATAGTAGGGCGCATTATGCGTGTGCATCCTGCAGTGCGGCATTTGCACAAGACGGTTCCCCTGCTTGACAACGGCTTTGTGGTGCTGACCGACCCGGAATTGCAGGGCGGCCTTGATGCGGCGGTGGCTGAATTGAAGGCCGTGCGAGAGTCCATCGACACGATCACCGACCACTTGAACGTCGTGCAGTTCGGCAGCGGCGCGCTGGTATTGCAGG
The DNA here is from genome assembly GCF_040322895.1 of Mesorhizobium sp. M0088. Taxonomy (NCBI): domain Bacteria; kingdom Pseudomonadati; phylum Pseudomonadota; class Alphaproteobacteria; order Hyphomicrobiales; family Phyllobacteriaceae; genus Mesorhizobium; species Mesorhizobium sp. M0088. The sequence continues at coordinate 22,096 of NZ_JAMYUI010000044.1, read as the reverse complement.
ACATCCAGGCGATACGTGGGGAAGGACTGTACTCAAGCGAGGAGCGAACTCAGCGCATCGACCAACTGGTGGAACAGGGTGTGCTGTTTCCCTCGGCGCGCAACGAACCCCCCGAATTTCAGGAGCGGCTGCTCAAAGCTGTCGACGCGGGCGTGGCGGGCGACTTGTTCGGCGATCTGCCGATCCAGCAGCAGCAAGTAAAAAGTGGAGGTAGCCCGGCGCGGAGTCGCGCGACGCTCTATCGACTGCGCATCGAGCTGGGTCTGCCCGAAACGATGAAACGAGAAGAATTGCCGGCTATCCAGGCAGCCGGCGCCGACTTCGCTGAGATAGTTGGCCGTGAATTCGTAAAACGTATTCCCATCGCCGACTACCTGCTGGAACGCGGAAAAGCCGGCGAACTGCGACTGCGCGAGTTGTTCCAGAACCGCAGCGAGCTGTCGGAGCGGCTGAATGTGCCGATCTCTGCTGCTCGCGTTGATGATTTGGCTCAGGCAGCCTTCCAGTTTAACGATCAAATCGATCCGCGCGACCTGAAGCGCTCGATCTTGCGGGCGCTGGAGCGCGTTGCGGATGAAAGAGCCGTGCCGACCGACGAGCGCATGCTCAGGCGCGGCGTGGCGCTCGCTGCGCTGGAGCAACAGCAAGCGATGCGTGACGCCGTGCGTGCGGCGCAACGTCTGCGCATGACGGTTGAAGACGGAGATCGGATCCCCTTGAACTTAGTTGACGTTGAGGGATTGCAGCGTGCCGAAAAAGCCGCACATGGCATCTTTCCCTCTGGCATGAATCGCCCGGAAAGCGCATTTGCCCGGCTGCTCGACAAGGACAGCAGCGGCACAATTTTATGGTGGCTGCGCTGCACAGAAAACACCAAATGGGCGCCAAAACTGGTGCTGCCCGACGGCAGCAACTTTTTCCCCGATTTTGCTGTGGGCGTGGCGCGCCGCTCGAAACCCGATGGTATCGCGCTGATCGAAGTCAAGGATGACGGTGAAACGGGACGCTTGCAGTCTGATCGCAACACGATCAAGGCGCGAGTCGACCATTCGACCTATGGCAAGGTGTTCTGGGGAACGGTTCATGGCGAGGATTTGCCGGTACGTCTTTTGTTTGACGACAGGGTGAACCGGTTTGTGTCGACTGGCGCGTTTGATCTGGCCAGCCTAGTTTACGATTAAGCGAGAATGTCAGCGCGCGTTTCGATGGGACTGATGCCAACACGCACAGTTTGGCCGCTTCGGACCAAGGGCGCCTATCCCACTCCCCCCACCCCCCTTACACTCTCCCTTTCCACCAGCGGGCACTCCAGCTTGGTGATCGGATACCGCCCCCGTCCCGGAGCCGCCGGCGCCTCCAGCTGCTCGATCGCCCATTGGCCCATCGCCATGTGCGGCAGGATCGAGGTCGTGAGCGGCGGGAACAGATGCCGGGCGATTTCCTCGTCGTCGTAGCCGACGACGGAGATGTCCTGCGGGATGTGCAGGCCGGCTTCCTTCAGCGCTTCGTAGCAGCCGATCGCGGTGCGGTCGTTCTGGCAGAAGATGGCGGTGGGCTTTTCCTTCAGCGCCAGCAGCTTGACGGTCGCGGCGTAGCCGGCGCTGGCCGACCAGTCGCCCTCGACCACCAATTCGCCGTCGAACGGGATGTCGGCGGTGGCGAGCGCGCGGCGGTAGCCCTTCAGCCGGTCTTGTGCCGCCTGCATCCACGGCTCGCCGGTGATGGTGGCGATGCGGCGGTGGCCGTGGCTGATCAGGTGCCGGGTCGAGCTCTGGCCGCCGGCGATCTCGCTCGGCACCACAGCCGGGAAGGCGTAATCCGCCGTGTAGCAGTTGAGCAGGATCACCGGGATGTCGAGGCCGTAGAGGTAATCGGGCGCTGATATCTCGCGGGTGAAGATGGTCATGTAGATCAGCGCCGAAATGCCCCGCTTGGTGAGTGCGGCGATGGCGCGCGGCTCCATGACGGAATCGCCCAGCGTCTGCGCCACCAGAAGCACGTTACCGGCGTTCCACGAGGCCTGCCGCGCGCCCTCGATGGCGACCACGGCTTCCGGGCTGGTGGCGAGCTGGTCGACGGCAAAGCCGATCACCCCGTCGAGTCCTTCGAAGGCGGGCCCCTCGAAGGCAGGCAACGCCGGGTGAAGCGCCTCGAAGGCGGGCGCGGTGTAGCCAAGCGTCCGCGCGGCTTCGATCACCCGTTCGCGGGTCTGCTGCGACAGCTTGATCCCCGGCGAATTGTTGAGCACGAAGGAAACGGTCGCCTGCGAGCAGCCGGCGGCCCTGGCGATATCGATCATGGTGACGCGGCCCTTGGCGCCCTTGGCCGGCGCCTTGCGCCGCCTCGCTGTGTCGCTGGCCCGATCCGTCGTCTCGCTCATGGCAAATCCCAGTCTGGCAGGCCGGTCAGGCCGGCAAGATGGCGTGACGCCATCGATGCATAGAGATAACGTCAACGCCGTTTATAACTATTAGTACGCCGGAGGTCCATCCGCCGTGGATCTCCATACAAGCCAAAACTCAAAGGGTGAAAGGCTTGGGCTGCGGCTCAGCGGTGACCACGGCTCGGCGGCGGGCACACTGCGAAACCCCGGCATTGGCTCGGAACTAATACTGTTTACTAATACAAAAATGCGCTGTACCGTCAATCCGTCGCGTCCGGCCGGTCACGTCCGGGGCGGCGGGAGAGTACGAAAAATGGCCCGGTGGCGAGCGGATCCTACCTCCGCAAGCCTTGTCTCGGATATGTGATATGTCAGACAAATCGGACTATTTACGAACGAAGGATGAGTCTCTAAGGTCCATGATCGTGGCTGGAACGACGCCATTCTTTCGGTGCCGGGAACCCCTTTTAGGAGGAGGGCGTCCACGCTGCAAACGGCAAATCAGGTCAGTGCAGGATCGGCCGGTCCAACGACTGAGCCAAACGGGAGGTTGAACATGAAATCCTTGATACGAACTGCATCCGTAGCCGCGACCGCGCTGCTGCTTGGCCTGTCGGCCACGGCCATCGCGCGCGCCCAAGACAAGCCGACGCTGGCCTTCGTCGTCAACGGCGCTTCCGATTTCTGGAAGGCCGCCGAAGCCGGCGTCAAGAAGGCGCAGGGCGAACTGCCCGACTATACGCTCGAGCTCAAATATCCCGAGCAGTCCTCGGTCGCCATCCAGCAGCGGCTGATGGACGATCTGGTCACCGCCGGCGTCAAGGGCATCATGGTCTCGGCTGTCGATCCCAAGACCTCGACCGACGGCCTCAACAAGATCGCTTCGGAAACGGCGCTGTTCACCACCGACTCGGACGCCCCGCAGACCAAGCGCGTCGCCTATATCGGCTCGTCCAATGTCGATGCCGGCAAGCAGGCGGCCGAAATCGCCAAGAAGGCGATGCCCGATGGCGGAAAATGCCTCGGCTTCGTTGGCCTGCTCGGCGCCGACAATGCCAAGGAGCGCATCCAGGGCATGAAGGACGGCCTCGCCGGAACCAAGATCGAGCTGATCGACGTGCGCGGCGACGACATCGACCAGGCGCGCGCCAAGAAGAACGTCGAGGACGCGCTGGTTGCCAGCCCCGACGTCACCTGCATGGTCGGCTTCTACTCCTACAATACGCCGCGCATCTATGAAGCGCTGCGCGACGCCGGCAAGCTCGGCTCGATCACTGTCGTCGGCTTCGATGACGATCCGATCACGCTGGGCGGCGTCAAGGAAGGCACCATTGCCGCCACCGTCGTGCAGCAGCCCTTCGAATGGGCCTATCAGGGCATGAAGCTGATGGCGGCCTATCTCAAGGGCGACAAGTCGGGCATCCCGGAAGGCAACCTCATCATCATCCCGACCAAGATCATCGGCAAGGATGACGTCGACGCCTACGCCGCCAATCTGAAGGCGATGGCCGGAAAATAAGACTTGAAGCAGTTCAGCCGGCTCAACGTCGCTTGGGCCGGCTGCTCGCATTGACGAACCGCACGCGGATCGTCAGTCTGCCAAAAAGTCGGCCCGCCAATCGCTGTCAGGCATGATGAATTATTCCGACACATCCATCGCAGCAACGACGCCGTTCCTCAGCCTCGAGAACGTGCGCAAGACCTATCCGGGCGTCGTCGCGCTCGACGGCTTCTCCATGGAGGTCAGGCCGGGCGAGGTCATCGGCCTCGTCGGTGAAAACGGCGCCGGCAAATCGACCTTGATGAAGATTCTCGGCGGCGTCACCAAGCCGGACAGCGGCACGATCACCGTCGACGGCACCGCGCATGACAGGCTCTCCGTCGAAGGCAGCCTGGGTTCGGGCATCGCCTTCGTCCACCAGGAACTCAACCTGTTCGACAATCTCGATGTCGCCGCCAACATCTTTTTCGGCCGCGAGCCGTTGCGCGCCGGGCCGCTCAGGCTCGTCGACCGCGCCAAGCTGCGCACCATGGTGGCGCCGCTTTTGAAGCGCGTCGGCGCCAATTTTTCCGCCGACACGCCGGTCGCGACCCTGTCTCTGGCGCAGCAGCAGATGGTCGAGATCGCCAAGGCGCTGTCGATCGAGGCGCGGCTGGTCATCCTCGACGAGCCGACGTCGAGCCTGCCGCTCGCCGAGACCGACAAATTGCTCGACGTCATCAAGGCGCTGAAGGCCGACGGCATCAGCGTCATCTTCATTTCGCACCGCCTGCACGAGGTCGAGCGCGTCGCCGACCGCGTCGTCGTGCTGCGCGACGGCATGCTGGCCGGCACGCTGGGCAAGCATGACATCGGCCACGACCAGATGGTCAAGCTGATGATCGGCCGCATGCTGAAGGAGCGCGAGAAAGCCTCGGAGGCGGCGCGTGCGCCCGGCGCCGTAGCGCTTGCGGCCAAGGCCATTCGCACGCCTGCCTATCCCGGCCGCCCGGTCGATCTCGACGTCAGGCGCGGCGAAATCCTCGGTCTTGCCGGCCTTGTCGGCTCCGGCCGCACCGAACTGGCGCGGGTGTTCTTCGGCATTGACTCGAAGCTCGGCGGCGCGCTGGAACTCGACGGCAAGCCGCTTGCGCTGGCTTCCGCGGCGGATGCCGTCGCGCAAGGCATCTTCCTGGTCCCGGAAGACCGCAAGCTGACCGGCATCCTGCTCGACCTGTCGATCGCGCAGAACATTTCGCTGCCCAATCTGCCGGCGCATGCGCGCCGCTCCCTGGTGTCCTCAAGCGCCGAGACCGCCACCGCCGAGAAACAGAAGAAAGATCTCGGCATCAAGGCGCCTTCGGTGCAGACGCGCACCGGCACGCTGTCGGGCGGCAACCAGCAGAAGGTCGTGCTCGGCAAGTGGCTGGCCATGAATCCGAAGGTGATGATTCTCGACGAGCCTACGCGCGGCATCGACATCGGCGCCAAGGCGGAAATCTACGGGCTGATGCGGGCGCTCGCCGATGCCGGCGTCGCCGTGCTGATGATCTCCTCCGACATGGAAGAGGTGATCGGCGTGTCCGACCGCATCGCCGTCATGCATGAGGGCCAGATCTCCGGCATTCTCGACAAGGACCGGTTCAGCCAGGAAAACGTGCTGCTGCTGGCAGTGGGCAAGCAGCCGAAATAGTTTCTTGTTTGCCACGGGTTCCGGTCCGGAACCTTCCAGGGCGGGCATTGGGGAGAAGACGATGAGCAAGAAAGATCTCGGCCTGCTGATCCTGATCCTGGTGGTCGGGGCGATCGTTGCGATCATCAATCCGCGCTTCCTGCTTCCGATCAACCTCGCCAACACCTCGAACCTGATCGGCCTGTTCGGCATCCTGTCGATCGGCCAGGCCTTCGTCATCATCACCGGCGGCATCGAATTGTCGGTCGGCTCGGTGGTCGCGCTGCTCGGAACGCTATTCATCGACTTTATCGCCGTGCGTGGCATGGGATGGCCGGTTGCCTTCGTGCTCATCCTGGTGCTTGGCGCCATCATCGGCCTGGCACATGGCTGGCTGATCACAAGGCTCAAGCTGCAGCCCTTCGTCGTCACCCTGTGCGGCCTTTTGATCTACCGCGGCGTCGCCCGCTTCTACACTGGCGACGGCACGGCGGGTTTTGCGTTCGGCCAGAATTTCCCCGACCTCGAATTCCTCACCGCCGGGCGCTCTTATGGCGTGCCGAACAGTTTCATCGCGCTGATCGTTATTTCGATCGTCATGTGGGTGGTGCTGCACCGCTCGGTGTTCGGCCGCTATCTCTACGCCATCGGCAAGAACGAGGAGGCGGCGAAATATTCCGGCATCCGCACCGGCCGCGTCGTCATCGCCGCCTACGTCATCTGTGGCGTGCTGACGGCGCTGTCGGCGATCTATTTCGCCATGTACACGCGCTCGATCTCACCGGCCAGCCACGGCCAGTTCTACGAACTCTACGCCATCGCCGCCGCCGTGCTCGGCGGCTTCTCGCTGCGCGGCGGCGAGGGCTCGCTGATCGGCGTCATCCTCGGCACGGTGCTGCTGCAGGAGCTGCAGAACCTCGTCAACCTGCTCGGCATCCCGTCCTCGCTCAACTTCGCGGTGATGGGCGGCGTCATCCTCATCGGCGTGCTGGTCGACCAGCAATGGGGCGTGTTCCGGGAACGGCGGCTGATGGTCGACGCCACGCGCAAGAGCGCTTCCGGCGCGGCCGCGGAATAATCGCCCTGCCAAGACGCGCCGCGCGTTTGTCGGCGCCTGGCGGCATGAATGAAATGGTTGCGGCCTTGCCGCCCTTCTGCGATTGCGGGACGTCTCCACATCATGCCGGAGGTCGGTGGCGGACGAGTGGCAAGCCATGAGAGCGAAACCTGAACTGTTGATGTTGAGGGCAGGGGCGCTTGAAGCCGAACTGGCGCCGCAAATCGGCGGCAGCGTGAGCGCGCTGCGCTGGCGCGGCATCGATCTCCTGCGCCGGCTTTCGGACGGGGATCGCGATACCGGCAATGTGCTTGGCGTGGCCATGTTTCCAATGACGCCCTACGCCAATCGCATCACTGGGAACGCTTTCGACTTCGGGGCGCAGCGCTGGCAGGTCCTGCCCAACAATCCGCCGGAGAAATTCAACGTGCACGGCAGCGGCTGGCAACACGCCTGGACTGTCACCGAGACAGCAGCCGCGAACGCGACGCTGACGCTGGACATTGCCGCCGGAGCCGAGCCCTATTCCTATCGAGCGACGCAGGCTTTCGCGGTCACCGAAGAGGGGCTGAGCGTCACCATTACGCTCACCAACACCGGACCGGTTACCTTGCCGTTCGGTTTTGGCCTGCATCCCTGGTTCGATCGCGATCCGGACGTGACATTGCAATTCGAGGCCAAGCGCTTCTACCTCGAAGAGCCGGATGGCATTTCCGGTGATCCGATCACACTTCCGCCCGAACTCGACTTTGCCGAGGACCGGCCTTTGCCAAACGGCTGGCGCAACAGTGATTACGGCGGCTGGAGGGGCGAGGCGATCATTCGTTTTCCAACCCGCGGTGCCGGCTTGCGGATCAAGGCCGACCCGGTCTTCAAGCATCTGATGCTCTACGCCGATCCGACAAAACCGTATTTCTGCGTCGAGCCGCAAACGAATGCCTCCGGTGCTTTCAACCGGGGCCGGTGGGACGATCCGGAGGAAGGCGTGATCGTGCTGGCCCCTGGCGAAAGTGCTGCCGGCACCGTCTTGTTCATGCCTTTTGCGCTTGAAGGCTAGCCTAGATCAGGCCCGATATGTCGGAAAAGGCCATCGCCTTGCGCAGCACCTCGGCAAAACGCTTGCCGGCGGCTTCGCGTGGGCCGCTGTTGTCGATCGAGGTGACGCCGGGCCCGGACAGAGTGACATTGGCGCTGCGCGCCAGTCGCGCCAGCACCTCGCCGCGTGACTCGCGGCCGCGCATCGCCAGACGCTCTGCCAGCACGTCGGGAGAGGCGGTGATCTCGACGATGGCCAGATTGGCATAGCGTTCGCGCAAGGAGGGGATGATCGCGCGCGACACATTGGCGACAGCGACACGGCCATTGGCGACGGACCAGTCGACATCGGCGGGGATGCCGTAGCGCAAGCCGTGCGCTTCCCAGGAGATGGCGAAGGCGCCATCGGCTTCGGCCTCGACGAAGGCGGCGTCGGCCAGCGTGTCGTGGTCCTCGCTGGCGACATCGCTCGGCCTGGTGATGACGCGGCGGACGAACTCCAGCCTTGTCTCATCGGCAAAGCGGGCGCGGGCGTAGCCGATCACCGTGTCCTTGCCGGCGCCGCTTGGGCCGACGACGGCGACGAAAACGCCATCGCGGATCGGAAACGTCTCGGCCGACAATTCCCGCTCGATCGATGCCGACACCATCATGCGACCCGGCTTCCCTGCCGCCACACGGTGCGCACCACCGGGACATGGTCGTCGACGCGCACGCGCACCAGATCGGCGCGGCGGCCCTGTTCGATGACGCCGCGATCGGTCAGGCCAACCGCATCGGCCGGGTTCTTCGAGACCATGGCGACGGCCTGCGGCAGGGAAATGCCTTCGACGACATCGCCGAGGAAGAACGCCGACTGGATCAGGCTGAAGGGAATATAGTCGGATGACAAGATGTCGAGCAGGCCGTCGCCGGCCAGCGTACGGGCGGAGACATTGCCCGAATGCGAGGCGCCGCGCATGACGTTGGGCGCGCCCATCAGCACGCCCATCCCGGCCTCTTTCGAGGCCCTGGCGGCCTCTTCCGTGGTCGGGAATTCGGCGACGCGCACGCCCTGCTCGATCGCCTCGTCGACATGGCCTGATGTGGCGTCGTCGTGGCTGGCCAGCACGATGCCGCGCTCCTGGCAGGCGGCTGATATCACCGCCCGGTTCGGCGCCGAATTGCGCGCCGATTCGGCCATCCGCTTTTCGCAGAACAGCTTGAAGTCGCGATCGGTCAGCTTCAGCTTGCGCTGGTAATAGTAGGCATAGGTCTCGAGGTTGACGAACTGGCGCTGGCCTGGCGCATGGTCCATCAGCGACGCCAGTCTGACCCGCTCGTCGCCGTCGAAATTGGCGAAAGCCCTGAGGCAGTCCGGTGCCGAAACCTCGCAGCGCAGATGGATGAAATGATCGGCGCGCAGACGGTCCTGCTTCACACTGTCCTCGATTGCGTCGGCCAGCTTGCGGATGTCGGCCGATGTCAGGTCGGCGTCTTCGTCCATGCCGACGCGCAAGGCGTCGAGCACGGTGGTGATGCCGGCGGTCGCTACCTGCGCGTCATGGGCGAGCACGGCGGCGATCGGATTCCAGCGCACCTTGGGCCGCGGCGCGTAGTGGCCTTCGAGATGGTCGGTGTGCAATTCGACCAGCCCGGGAATGACATAGTCGCCGTCCATATCCTCGCCGATGCGGCTGATGCCGGATTCGATGCCGGCGATAAAGCCGTCGCGCAGCACCAGCGAACCCTCGACGATCTCGTCGGCAAGCACGATGCGGGCATTGTGGAGAACAGTCTCGGCGGTCATTTCAGGCAGTCCTTCAGGCGGTTTTTCTGGCCGGGCGGCGCCCGAGCGCGTGATGCGAGAGCACCATGAACGGTGCACCCGGTTCGGTTTCGACAAACAAGGTCAGCGCATCCACCAGCACCTTCTGTTGCAGCACTTCCGCGAACAGGCTGTCGATCGCTGCGCGCAAACGAGGGCTTTCCTGTGACCCCGCCCGGCCCGACAGCGTCATGTGGAAGCGAAAGGTTTCGAAGACATAGGGGTAACCCCATTGGCAGAGGTTGCGGAACTCGGCCGGCTTCAGCGAATCCGGGCTGCGCCGCTCGATTTCCGCTTCGCTTAGCGGTGCGCGAAACCGGTCGAAATCGCGCACCACGTCATCGGCGAACCGGTTGAGCGCAGGCACTGGCCCTTCCGGCACCAGTGCGAAGAAGCCGTCGATCTGGCTCACGACGAGACGCGGGATGGTCACCGCCGGCGTCGCCTCGGCGAATTGGTCGAGTGCGGCGCGCAGCGAGGCTTCCGTCTCGTTGGCAGCCAGGCGGAAGGGGGCTTTCAGCGTTGCGTGAAAGCCATAACGGCGCGCCGAAGCGGTGTGGAAAGCGACTTCCGCCGCCGACAGGTCTGCCACCGCTTCGACCGGCCTCGTCGCGGCGCCAAACGGGTCGCGGCCGAGCCAGTCGGCGGCGATCCGCGCCAGTGGCTCGTCCTGCCGGGGGGTGAAATAGAGGGCGTAGCGCATGGAAAGTCCTTGTCAGCTTCGCTGCCATAGGTGATTTCCATGACGAATTGACGAAGCCTTGCTGGCTTTCAGGTAACAAAACGCTGCGGCGGGGTCATTAGCCGACGATTTTTTCGTGCTGGACCAGGGAGCGAGTGCTCACGCAGCGACCGGTCAGGCCTTCATCAGCCATTCATGCTCGGGCGCATTGTGGAATTTCCACGTCCGCTTCGGTCCGGCCATGACGTTGAGATAATAGAGGTCGTAGCCGTGGCAGGCGGCGCAGGGGTGATAACCCCCGGGCACCAGCACGACATCGCCATCCTCGATCGCCATTGCTTCATCGAGCGCGCGATGGCCGTTCTTGTCGGCATCGGTATAGACGCGCTGGAAGGCAAAACCCTGCGGCGGGTTGAGACGGTGATAGTAGGTTTCCTCGAGATAGGATTCGGCGGGCAGATTGTCCTGGTCGTGCTTGTGCGGCGGATAGCTCGACGTATGCCCGCCGGGCGTGATGACCTCGACCACCAGCAGCGAATCGGCCGGCTCGCCCTCCGGCAATATGTTGGTGACGTAGCGCGTGTTGGTGCCCTTGCCGCGCACATCCTGGCCGAGATCGTCCGGTGCGATCACCCGCACCGGCAGCCCGCCGCCAAGGCCCGGCGCCGAGCAGACGGCGAGTTCCAGTTCGGTGTCCGCTGTCACCGACCAGTCCGAACCCTCAGGCACATACACCGACCACGGCTTGCCCTCGAAGGGCGACATGCGCTCGCCGAGCAGGCCGAGCTCCTTGCCGCCGGCTGAAGCCTTGCCCCTGCCGGTGACGAACACCAGGCAGACTTCACGATCCTCGGTCCTTCCCGAGGCGCTTTCGCCAGGCTTCAGCCGATGCAGATCGAAACCGACATAGGTCCAGCCGGCGCTTTTCGGCGTCACATGGGCGACGCGGCCAAGGCCTTTGTCGGCTTTGACGAGCAGCTTCGACATTTTTGTCTCCTATTCCAGTGGCCTGACGGTTGCAGGCCTGTAAAGCCAAGTCGTTTGTTGAAAGGACCATCGCAAACGTTCGGAAATTGGCCGGCGCCCTTCCAACTTCGTCATCCTAGGGCGAAGCAGGAGCGAAGCTCCGTCGCGGAGACCCTAGGATCCATGCCGTTGCCTCGGCCGAAGGGCACAGCGGAGCGGAATCTGCACCGTCACACCAGCTTCAAAGTCATGGCATGGATCCTAGGGTCTGCGCCGCGTCGCTGCGCTCCTTGCTCCGCCCTAGGATGACGAAGTTAGAAGCACTGCAAGCCAATCGCCAACGCATGCGATCAGTCACTCCTTCGGTTCGGCCTCGGCCTTCGCCTCGTCGGCCGGCTTATAGAGATAAAAAAACTGCCAGACGGCGTAGCCGGCGAAGCCGAGCGCGATCATGCCCCAGAACGGCGTGCCGGTGGCGAACTCGATGATCGACCAGATGACGCAGACCGCGACGATGGCGACACGCCGCCACAAAGGCCGGAAGAAGGGGTGTTCGGAATCTTTCATCGGGCCAATCTACAGCAATCGGCCTCGCCGGGAACCCGTCGCACCAGCCATTGAGAAACTAGACATTTGGAAAGCCTTGCGTCTCGACCGTATAGCCGGCGGCGGTCATGACGCGCATCAATTCCTTGTAGCCAACCTGCGCCATCCTGAGTGGCGGGTTCTTCTTCGGGTCCTGCTCCGCCTCGACCACGAACCAGCCCTCATAGCCATGGTCGGCGAAGCGCTGCACGATGGCGCCGAAATCCAGCGAGCCGTCGCCCGGCACCGTGAAGGCGCCGAGCGCCACCGCGTCGAGGAAGGATTGCTTCGAGCGGTCGAGCCTGTCGATCACCTCCATGCGAACGTCCTTCACATGCACATGGCTGATGCGGGTGTGATGGTTGTCGATGGCACGCAGCACGTCGCCGCCGGCGAAGGCCAGATGGCCGGCATCGAGCAGCAGCGGAATGCCGGCTCCGGAATAGCGCATGAAGGCATCGAGTTCCGGCTCGGTCTCGACCACCGCCGCCATGTGGTGATGATAGGACAGCGGCATGCCCTGTTCGGCGCACCATTCGCCAAATTCGGTCAGGCGCTTGGCGTAGGCCTTCATCTCGTCATCCGACAGCTTAGGTTTGGTGGCGAGCGGCTTCGAGCGGTCGCCCTGGATCGAGCGGCCGACCTCGCCATAGACGATGCAAGGCGCGTTCACGGCCTTGAACAGGTCGATCATCGGCTGGATGCGATCCTTGTTGTCGGCCATCTCCCCATCGACCAGCGTGCCCGAGAACCAGCCGCCGCACAGCGTGACGTCGGCGGCCTTCAGGATCGGCAGCATGATTTCGGGGTCATTGGGAAAACGCCGGCCCATCTCCATGCCGGTGAAGCCGGCCGACCGTGATTGGCGCAGGCATTCTTCCAGCGACACATCATCGCTGAGTTCCGCAAGATCGTCGTTCCACCACGCAATGGGGGACATGCCCAGTTTGGCTTTCAAGTCGTCACTCCAGTTCAGTTCGTATTCACCCCCTTGTGGGGGTCCGAAGGACGGGCGAGACCGTTGCTCGCCCCGGCAAGTCGCTGCGAAGCAGCGGGGTAGGGGTGGCAGCGCCTATATCAATCGCCGACGGTCTGCATCTTCCGCTTCTCGTCATACGCCTTGCGCGCCGCGTTGACCTGCGGCCGTACAGACACTTCCGGCACCGCCACGTCCCACCAATGGCCCCCGGCATCGGTGGAAACCAGCGGGTCGGTGTCGATGACCAGCACGGTGGTGCGGTTGTTCTTCTTTGCCTTCTCCAGCGCGTTTTCCAGCCCGGCGATCGACGGCACCTTCTCGGCGATCGCCCCCATGCTCGCCGCATGCGCGGCAAAGTCGATGTCGGGCAGGACCTCGTGGCGCGAGTCCTTCAGGAGATTGTTGAAGTTGGCGCCGCCGGTCGCCATCTGCAGCCGGTTGATGCAGCCGTAGCCGCGATTGTCGAGCAGCACGATGGTCAGCTTCAATCCGAGCATCACCGAAGTGGCGATTTCGGAGTTCATCATCAGATAGGAGCCGTCGCCGATCATGACGACGATCTCCTCGCCGGGCTTCGCCATCTTGGCTCCGAGCCCGCCGGCAATCTCGTAGCCCATGGTCGAGAAGCCATATTCGCCATGATACGATCCGGGCGCGCCCGCCTGCCAAAGTTTGTGCAATTCGCCCGGCAGGCCGCCGGAGGCATTCAGCAGCGTCACACCGGAGCCCATGGCGCGCTGCACGGCGCCGATCACCTGCGCGTCGGACGGGTAGGCGGCATTGGTCGACGCCGTCACCTTGGCCGCCTCGGCCTGCCAGGCCTTCTTGCCGGTGGCCGCATTGTCGGTCCAGGTGGAAGGTGCCTTCCAGCCGTTCAGGGCAGCACCGAGTTCCGCCAGGCCCTCGGCCGCATCGGCCACCAATGGCAGCGCGCGGTGCTTGCCGGCGTCGAAGGGCTGCACGTTGAGCCCGATGATGGTCTTGCCGGAATTCTTGAACAGCGCCCACGAACCGGTGGTGAAATCCTGCAGGCGCGTGCCGATGGCGAGCACGACATCGGCTTCCTCAGCCAGCCGGTTGGCGGCAGAGGTGCCGGTGACGCCGACCGCCGCCATGTTGAGCGGATGATCGTCCGGCAGCGAGGATTTGCCGCCTTGCGTCTCGCAGACCGGGATGCCGGCGCTCTCGGCGAATTTCGCCAGTTCGTCCGACGCCTGCGAATAGAGGACGCCGCCGCCGGCGATCACCAGCGGTTTTTTCGCACCCTTGAGCGCGCCGACTGCAGCGGCAAGCTCATGGCGGTCAGGGCGCGGCCGGCGCTGGTGCCAGACCCGCTCGGCAAAGAAACTCTCGGGATAATCACAGGCCTCGGCCTGGACGTCCTGGCACAGCGACAGCGTCACCGGCCCGCATTCGGCCGGATCGGTCAGCACTTGCATGGCGCGGCTGAGCGCAGGAATGATCTGCTCCGGCCGGGTGATGCGGTCGAAATAGCGCGAAACCGGACGGAAGCAGTCGTTGACCGTCGCCGTGCCGTCGGAGAAATCCTCAGCCTGCTGCAGCACCGGGTCGGGAATGCGGTTGGCGAAGACGTCGCCCGGCAAAAACAGGACGGGCAACCTGTTTACATGGGCGAGCGCCGCCGCCGTCACCATGTTGAGCGCGCCGGGGCCGATCGAAGAGGTCGCGGCCATGAAGCGGCGGCGGAAATTGGCCTTGGCGTAGGCGATCGCCGCATGTGCCATCGCCTGTTCATTGTGGGCGCGGAAGGTCGGCAATTCGTCGCGCAGCTGATAGAGCGCCTCGCCGATGCCGGCGACATTGCCGTGGCCGAAGATCGCCCATACGCCGCCGAAGATGGGGACTTTGCTACCGTCGATCTCGGTCATCTGGCGCGACAGGAAGCGGGTCAGCGCCTGCGCCATCGTCAGGCGGATTGTCTTGCTCATGGTGTTTTCCTCCGCAGTCTTATTCCGCGCCTTCTTATGCCGCCTTGCGGCCGCGCGCGGCAAGCCACGCATCCGTCAACTGTTCGAAGCGCTGCGCCATGTCGGCGATCGCCTCGTCATCCGACATCTTGCCGGCCAGCCATTGTTCGGCCGCATGGACGAAGATGGTGCGGCCGACGGCAAAGCCCTTGACGATGGGCGCCTTGGCGGTGGCGGCGAACGCCGCTTCCAGCTCGTCCTGCGGCGCCTCCAGGCCAAGCAGCACGACGCCGCGGCACCACGGGTCGTGCTTCAGGATGACGGCCTCGATCTTCGCCCAGGCGCCGCTCGACGCCTGCGGCTCGAGCTTCCACCAGTCCGGCTTGATGCCGAGCGCATAGAGTTCCTCCAACGCGCGCGGGATCGTCATGTCGTCGAGCTTGCCATGTTTGCCGGCAATGATCTCGATGAGAAGTTCCCTGCCGACCTTCCGCGCGCCTTCGAACAGCGCCCGCAGTTTCTGCTGCTGTTCGTCCTTCAGCGCCGCCGGATCGTCGGGATGATAGAAGCACAGGCATTTGATGCAGTGGTCGACCGGCCATTCGACAAGCTGCGAGCCGATGTCCTGCGAGAATTCGAAGCGCAGCGGCCGCGAACCCGGCAGCTCCACCGGCCGCCCGAGCCAGGCGAAGGAATGCCTGGCGAATTCGAACATAGCCTTGCGGCCGTGTTTCTCGTCGATCAGCATGCCGTAGCCGTCGCGGCCGGCGGCGACCTTCGCAGCCGCCTTGACTGCCAGCACCTTGAAGTCTTCGATCCGCGCCGGATCGGCGCCGGCCTTCGCCGCCACATCCTCCAGCTGGATGCGATGGTCGCAGGCGAGCGCCATCAGCGAGGCGACGTCGCGCCGGCGCGTCGTCGCCCAATGGATGTGGTTGATCGCCTCGTCCTTGCGCAACGCCAGATGCTTGCTGCCGTGTTTGAGGAAGAACCGCAGTTCTTCGAAGGTCGGATATTCCGGCGCGCAGAGCAGCCGCGACACGGCGAAGGCGCCGCAGGCGTTGGCCCAGGTCGCCGCTGTCGCATGATCTTCGCCACCCAGCCAGCCGCGCAGGAAACCGGACATGAAGGCGTCGCCGGCGCCCAGCACATTGTAGATCTCGATTGGAAATCCCTTGCCGACGACACCGTCCTCGAGATCGTCGCTGATCGGTCCGTCATAGACGATGCAGCCCATGGCGCCGCGCTTCAGGACGATGGTGGCGGCCGACAGCGAGCGGATCGTCTTCAAGGCGCTCAGGCAATCGTCGGCGCCCGACGCGATCATGATCTCTTCCTCGGTGCCGACAATGAGGTCGCAATCGGGCAGCACCGTCTTGAGCTGGGCCGAGACCCGGTCCGATTTCACATAGCGCTCGAACCCCTCGGCATGGCCGGCGAGGCCCCACAGGTTCGGCCGGTAGTCGATGTCGAACACCACCTTGCCGCCCTTGGCCTTCATGATGCGGATCGCCTTGCGCTGCGCGGCATCGCTGTTGGGCCTGGAAAAATGCGTGCCGGTAACGACGATCGAGCGCGCCGAGGCGATGAAGGCCTCGTCGATGTCTTCCGGCGCCAGCGCCATGTCGGCGCAATCCGAGCGGTAGAAGATCATCGGCGAAACGCCTTCGTCCTCGACCGACAGCAGCACCAAAGCGGTAAGCCGTTCCTTGTCGGTCTTTAGGCCGTCGACATTGACGCCTTCACGCGTCAGCTGCTCGCGGATGAAGCGGCCCATCTGCTCGTCGCCGACGCGGGTGAGCAGCGCCGAGCGCAGGCCGAGCCTGGCGGTGCCGACAGAGATATTGGCCGGGCAGCCGCCGACCGATTTGGCGAAGGAGGTGATGTCCTCCAGCCGCGAGCCGATCTGCTGCCCATAAAGGTCTACGGAAGCGCGACCGATGGTGATGACGTCGAGCGGCGCGTATTCAGCGTCCACGGCTTCGCTCATTGGAACCTCCCGTCGGCCTTGTTGTGTTGGGGTACACGCGCGAGCGGCAGCGTGGCGCCGGGAATATGAAATAATAATTCCAATCCATAGTCAATATGGAATGAGCGTTCCTTCCGCGAAAAGTGCCTTTTCGGCGATGGATCAGGCCTTGCGCTTCCTGCCCGTGTCGCGTCGCTTCTCGCCGACGCCGACAGTCAGCGCCATGGCCAGCGCCATTGTCGCCGACAGCGAGCGGAAGCCGGCGAAATCGGCCTCGGCAACCTCGAACCAGACCTTGGCGAACTGGGCGAGCGGCGAAAACGAGCTGTCGGTGATGGCGACGATCGGCACGCCCTGTTCCGAAATGCTGCGCGCTTCCTCGATCGTGGCCGGTGCGTAGGGTGAGAAGGAAATGGCGATGACGGCATCCGCCGGCGTCGCGAAGCCGATCATCTCGGCATTCAGCCCGGCCGCCGATTCGATCAGCTGGTTGCGGATCTTCAGCTTGCCCAGCGCATAGGCGATGTAGGACGCCACCGGATAGGAGCGGCGCTTGGCCAGCACGTAGATGGTCTCGGCCTTCGCCAGCAGGGAAATCGCGTCTTCCAGATGCGCGTCGTCCAGCGTGCGCGAAATGTCGTTGAGCGAAGTGCTGGCGGCGGCGACGAAGCCGTCGAAGATCGACCGATGGCCGGCGCCGCCCTCAGCCTTGACGCGCAGCGCCTGCAGCCTTTCGTCATAGGATGAGTTGCGCTCGCGCAGCCGTTCGCGAAACACCTGCTGCAGGCTGGTGAAACCATCGAAGCCAAGCTGCTGGGCAAATCGGATCAGGGTTGACGGCTGCACGCCGGCCGAAGCGGCGATGCTGGCGGCGGTGCCGAAGGCGATATCGTCGGGATTGTCGAGCGCATGGGCGGCGATCTGGGCGATGCGCTTCGGCAGGCTTTCGCGCCGCTCCAGGATGGTGGTGCGCAGCGTCTCGAAATCGCGAGGTACCCGTTCGTCCATCGTCGCTCTGTCCAGGCTCATTCGTGAAGCATCCCTCTGTGCATCATCATAGCGAGCCTGCGCAAGAACACCATAAAAAATGAGGCAGACATTCCATTCCAGGTGAAAATGGACTAATTCATCCACGCAGCGCTTCAAGCAGTGGAGAAACGGAAAATGGTCGGCGTCGGTCTCATCGGTACGGGTTTCATGGGCAAGTGTCACGCCATCGCATGGAGTGCCGTCGGCGCCGTCTTTCCGGACGTTGCCAAGCCACGGCTGGTCCATCTCGGCGAGGTCAATGAAGAGCTTGCCCTGCGCAAGGCGGGCGAGTTCGGTTTCGCCAAGGCGTCGGGCGACTGGCGCGCCGTCGTCAACGATCCCGAAGTCGATGTCGTCTCGCTGACCACGCCCAACCAGTTCCATCCGGAAATGGCCATCGCGGTTCTTCAAGCCGGCAAGCATCTGTGGTGCGAAAAGCCGATGGCGCCGAGCTTTGCCGAGGCCGAGGCGATGGCGGCGGCGGCGAAAAAGTCGGGCAAGGTCGCGGCGCTCGGCTACAACTACATCCAGAGCCCGGCCATCCGCCACATCGGCGCGCTGCTCGACGAGAAGATCATCGGCGAGGTCAACCATCTGCGCATCGAGATGGACGAGGATTTCATGGCTGATCCCGAAGCGCTGTTCTTCTGGAAGCACGAGGCGGCTTCCGGTTACGGCGCGCTCGACGATTTCGCCGTGCATCCGCTGTCTCTGGTCTCAGCCCTGTTCGGCCGCGTCGCCAGTGTCATCTGCGACATGGCCAAACCCTATGCCGATCGCAAGCTGGCCAGCGGCGGCCGTCGCGCGGTGGAGACCTACGACATCGCCAGCGTGCTGATGCATCTGGAAAATGGCATTGCCGGCACGCTGCTGGTCAACCGCTCGGCCTGGGGCCGCAAGGGCCGCATCGCCGTCCAGATCTTCGGCTCGAAAGGGTCGATCCTGTTCGACCAGGAACGATCGAACGAATTCCAGCTCTATCTCACATCAGACCGGCCGACCGAGCAGGGCTACCGCACCATCCTGGTGGCGCCGCACCACAAGCCTTATGACCTCTTCGTGCCGGCGCCAGGCCATGGCCTCGGCTTCAACGATCTCAAGATCATCGAGTGCCACGAACTGCTGACGCGGCTTGAAGGCAAGCCGGCGCGGCTCATCGAGTTTGCCGAAGGGCTGGAGATCGAGCGCACGGTGCACGCGATGGCGCGCTCCTTCGAAGAAAAGCGCTGGGTGGACGTGCGGTGATATAAGCCCGCTTCAGACGAGGGTGGCCGCAGCGTTCGTCTCCCAGCCGTTGACCCAGACCTGCCGCAAGCGGTCGCCTTCGCCCTTGAAGCGTAGCCCCGTCGCCTGGCAATCCTCGATCCGGTCGCTGCGGAAATTGCGGATCGCCTGGCGCAGCTCGCACCAGGCGACGATGTTGGCGGTTTCGGCGTAGTAGATGAGCGCGATCGGGCGGATGAGGCGCTCGGAGGCCCGGCCCATCTCGTCGCGATAGGAGAGATCGAGCTTCTCCTCGTCGCGGATGGCGCGTCGCACCAGCGCCAGGTCGATCGCGCCGGTCGAGGGCGCGGCGAAACCCCAGGCATGCAGCGCATTGGCGTCGAATGCCTGCCGCAAGGGTGGCGGCACCGCGCCGGCGATCTTGGCGCTGACGCGCTTGGCCGCTTGCTTGAGCTCGCTGTCTCCGGTGCGCTCCAGCAGCGCCAGCGACAGGACGATCGCCTCCATCTCCTCGATCGAGAACATCAGCGGCGGCAGGTCGAAGCCGGGACGCAGGATATAGCCGATGCCGCGTCCGCCCTCGATCGGCACGCGCATCGCCTGCAAGGCGGCGATGTCGCGATAGATCGAGCGTACCGTCACTTCCAGCCGCTCGGCAATCGTTGCCGCCGTCACCGGCTGCCGCGCCAGCCGCACGATCTGGATGATCTCGAACAGGCGTGACGCCTTGCGCATTTTTTACCCCAGGTTACGCGCCCAACTGACACACCATTGTCAGTTGGGCTGACCTATAGGAGCGCCTATCGAATTGAAAATCAACAGGTTCCGCTGCGGTTTGGCGGAGCGAGGCGGCAGGCAACTGACATGGGCTATGCGGAAAATCTCTGGCTTTTCTTTATCCTGCTGTTCGGCATCATCGCCGTTCCGGGCATGGACATGCTCTTCGTGCTTGCCAATGCACTGACCGGCGGGCGCGACAGGGCTCTCGCCGCGACCGGCGGCATCATGGTCGGCGGCATGGTGCACACGCTGAACGGCGCCATCGGCGTCGGCCTGCTGATGCATTTCGTGCCGATCCTGTTCAAGCCGCTTCTGCTTGCCGGCGCCGCCTACATGGCCTTTATCGGCATCACGCTGATGCGCAGTTCCATCACTGTCGGTCAGGAGGGACCTGCCGGCAGCCGGTCCGCATGGAAGGCCTTTCGCCAGGGGTTTGTGACCTGCCTGATCAACCCGAAGGCATACCTGTTCGTGCTTGCCGTCTACCCGCAGTTCCTGAAACCGGACTACGGTCCGATCTGGATGCAGGCGACGGTCATGGGGCTACTGACCGTGGCCACCCAGGCTGCGATCTATGGCGGGCTGGCGATCACGGCCGGCCGCAGCCGCAACCTTCTGATCGCCAATCCGCGGGCGACCATTTTTGCCGGCCGGGCGGCCGGACTGCTGCTCTTTGCCGTGTCGGTGTTCACGGCATGGGAGGGGTTGAGAGCAGCGTAGGACATGGATTCTTGCGAAGCGGACCCCCACCCCTAACCCCTCCCCACAAGGGGGAGGGGGACTCCAGTCGGCACTGACAAGGGCAAACTCCCGACGTTTTCAGGCGTCAAGGCTCGAGCAGGAGTGCGCGGCAGCGTTCCCTCCCCCTTGTGGGGAGGGTTAGGGTGGGGGCCTTCTTCGCAAGAATCCATGTGCGATTGCCCTCCCTCTTGTGGGCAGGGGTTAGGGTGGGGTGGGGTCGTGCCGGGCAAAGGGCGGCAATAGTGGCTCAAGCAGCTCCCTGCCGGTTGTCGATCATGGCGCGGCGTGCCGAGCGGCGCCACTCGACGGCGCCGGCAAGGCCGTGCAGCACCGTCTCGGTGGTCGCCCAGTCGATGCAGCCATCGGTGATGCTCTGGCCATAGACCAGCGGCTTACCCGGCACCACGTCCTGCCGGCCGGCGACGAGGTTGCTCTCGATCATCAGGCCGATGATGCGCTCGTCGCCTGCCGCGACCTGGCCGGCGACATCTGCCGCGACCTTGGGCTGGTTCTCGGGCTTCTTGGCCGAGTTGGCGTGGCTGACATCGATCATCAGCCTGGGCGCAACGCCGATGCGGGCGAGTTCCACAGCGGCGGCTTCGACGCTCGCCGCGTCATAGTTGGGCTGAACGCCGCCGCGCAGGATGACGTGGCAGTCCTCATTGCCCGTGGTCGTGGCGATGCCGCTGCGCCCGCCCTTGGTCACCGCCATGAAATGATGCGGCTGGGCAGCCGATTTCACCGCCTCGGCGGCGATGCGCAGATTGCCGTCGGTGCCGTTCTTGAAGCCGACCGGGCAGGAGAGGCCCGAGGCGAGTTCGCGATGGATCTGGCTCTCGGTCGTGCGCGCGCCGATCGCGCCCCAGGCGACGAGGTCGGCAATGTATTGCGGGGTGGTCATGTCGAGGAATTCGGTCGCAGCCGGCAGGCCGAGATTGTTGACGGCCGACAGCACATTGCGTGCCATCCGCAGCCCCTTGTCGATGTTGAAGCTGCCGTCGAGGTCGGGATCGTTGATCAGGCCTTTCCAGCCGACCGTCGTGCGCGGTTTCTCGAAATAGACCCGCATCACGATCTCCAGCCGGTCCGACAGGCTCTCGCGCAGCGCCGCCAGACGGCTGGCATAGTCGACGGCGGCGACCGGATCGTGGATCGAACACGGGCCGACGATGACGAGCAGCCGGTCGTCGGTCCCGTTCAAGATGGCATGGGTGGCGTTGCGCGATGCGCTGACGGTACGCGTCGCCGTCAGCGTGCGCGGGATCTCCCGCATCACCTCGTCCGGCGTACTCAGTTCTCGGATTTCCTTGACCCGGAGGTCGTCTGTGGTGGTCAACACGGCTTTCTGCTCCTGTTTGGGAACCTGCCGGCTGAAAACAAAAAAGCCGCCAGGTATGGCGGCTGTTCGGATGTTGTTGCTGCAATCTTCAGATCGAGCGCAATCCTCCCGCCGCCAGCGAGCTCCTAAAGTACCAATATGTGGCGGTCAGGTTGATCATGCGGCTCATATAGTCGATGCGGAGGCGCTTGTCACGTGCCGTAGATGAGTTGGCGAAATCGCTGGCGAGAGCGCCCCTCTCCCCGTCACTATACGGGGAGAGGATGCCGGCAGGCAGGTGAGGGGCGGCGCTTGCGTCGGAAGGATAAGGACAGGGCCAAAAAGCCCCGACTTCAATCGACCCTCTAACTATCAAAGTCGGCGCTGCCCCTTGTATCTGCACGAGATGATTATGTGCGATGGAAGCGATTGAGCCTCGGGCCGGATGGCCATCCGGCCCG
>NZ_JAMYUI010000043.1:0-27821 GCF_040322895.1 Mesorhizobium sp. M0088 | reverse complement strand
CTGGTCATCCTCAATGCAAAAGCACGCGATGCGCGCAACGAGTTCGTAATTGCAACTTGACACCCCAGATAGTCGCTCTCCCCCGCTTTGCGGGGGCGAGGAACCCCCATTCTGAGACGTCATCACCCTCAAAACCTCGGAATGTCCGGAAACGGCAGCTTGCCGCCGGAAATGTGCATGCGGCCGAGTTCGGCGCATCGCCGCAGCTGCGGGAACACTTTTCCCGGGTTGAGCAGATGGTTGGGATCGAAGGCGCATTTGACGCGCATCTGCTGGTCGAGATCGATCTGGGTGAACATTTCCGGCATCAGGTCGCGTTTTTCCACGCCCACACCGTGTTCGCCGGTCAACACGCCGCCGACCTTGACGCAGAGCCGCAATATGTCGGCGCCGAAGCTTTCGGCCTTGTCGAGTTCGCCCGGTACGTTGGCATCGTAGAGGATCAGCGGATGCAGATTGCCGTCGCCGGCGTGAAAGACATTGGCGACGCCGAGACCGTATTTTTCCGACAGCTCGCGCATGCCGGCGAGCACGCGCGGCAGCTCCTTGCGCGGGATGGTGCCGTCCATGCAGTAGTAGTCGGGCGAGATGCGGCCGACGGCCGGAAACGCCGCCTTGCGGCCGGCCCAGAAGCTCAGCCGTTCCTGTTCCGACTGCGAAATGCGGCAGGTGGTCGAGCCGTTCTTGTAGGCGATGGCCTCGACAAGGCCGATCAGATGATCGACCTCGACGCCCGGCCCGTCGAGCTCGACGATCAGCAGCGCTTCGACATCCAGGGGATAGCCGGCATGGACGAAATCCTCGGCGGCGTGGATCGCCGGCCGGTCCATCATCTCCATGCCGCCCGGAATGATGCCGGCGCCGATGATGTCGGCGACGCACTGGCCGCCCTGCTCACTGGTCGGGAAGCCGATCAGCAGCGCGCGAGCCGTCTCCGGTTTCTTCAGGATGCGCACGGTGACCTCGGTGACGACGCCAAGCAGCCCTTCCGAACCCGTCATGACGCCGAGCAAGTCATAACCTTCCGCATCGAGGTGACTGCCGCCGAGCCGTACCACTTCGCCATTCATCAGCACCATCTCGATGCCGAGCACATTGTTGGCGGTAAGGCCGTATTTCAGGCAGTGCACGCCGCCGGAATTCTCGGCGACATTGCCGCCGATCGAGCAGGCGATCTGGGAGGATGGATCGGGGGCGTAGTAAAAGCCCTGCTGCTCGACGGCGGTGGTGATGCCGAGATTGGTGACGCCCGGCTGGGCAACGACAACGCGATTGGGGAAATCGATCTCGAGGATACGGTTGAAGCGGCTCATCACCAAAAGCACGGCGTCCTCGAGCGGCAGCGCGCCGCCCGATAGCGAGGTGCCGGAGCCGCGCGGCACGACGCGGATGTTGCGGTCGTTGCAGTATTTCAGCACGCGCGAAACCTGCGCCACCGTTTGCGGCAGCACGACGACCAGGGGCAGCTGCCGATAGGCGGTCAGGCCGTCGCTCTCGAAGGCGCGCATGGAATTGGCGGCGTCGACGACGCCCTCACCCGGCACGATGATGCGCATGTCGGCGACGATCTCGTCGCGCCGGCGCATCGTGGCGTCGTCTGGTTTCGGCATGGCCAAGCCGGACATCGGCAGCCTCATTTCGCTTGACTGGTCAAAATCTTTTACCAGTGAAGCGCGCTGGGTGCAAATCCTGTGATGGTTGGGAATCCGGCATCAAGGCTGGGGCAAGCTTCCGCAGCGGCAATCTGCCGCTGTCTCACCCTCCCCCGCGCGGCGCTCTACGAGGACCCCCACCCCGTCTCACGATCTTCGCTTCGCTGCGATCATGAGCCGACCCTCCCCACAAGGGGGAGGGTGAGCAGATCTATTCGCCGGGCGGCTTGCCGGGCTCGGAGTGCATCCGGCGCACGCGGCGTACGCCCCACCAGACCAGCAGGATGGCGACAGGCACCGAAGCCGCGGTAATGATCTCCGGTGCGAAGGCATGGCCGAAGATCGAGGCACCCTTGGCGACATAGCCGACAAGGCCGACCACATAATAGGAGACGGCGGCGACCGAGAGCCCCTCGACGGTCTGCTGCAGGCGCAGTTGCAGGCGGGCGCGATTATTCATCGAGGCAAGCAGGTCGCGGTTCTGCTTCTCAACCTCGACATCAACCCAGGTGCGCAGCAGCGTCGTGGCGCGGGTCAGTTTTCGCGACAGATTTTCCTGCCGCTCCTCGACCGAGCGGCAGGTGCGCATTGCGGGCGCCACCCGGCGCTGCAGGAACCCGCGCCATGTGTCATAGCCGGGCACAGCCTCTTCCTCGAGCGCCTCCAGCCGTTCGCCGACGATGCCGTCATAGGCACGGCTGGCGCCGAAACGGTAAAGGCTCGACGCCGCGTCCGCCTCCAACTCCGCCGCAAGTTCGGTCAGATCGGCCAGCAAGGTCTGGCTGTCGCGAGTCCCGGCGACCTTCATCTCAAGCGTGGTCTGCGCCAGCCGGTCTTCGATGCGGCGGGCACGGCCGGACAAGGTCAACGCCAGCGGCAGGCCGAGCATGGCCAGCGTCCGATAGGTTTCGATGTCGATAAGCCGCTGCGACAACGCGCCGGTACGCGCCGGGGTCAAGCCGCGATCGAGCAGCAGCATGCGCGTCAGGCCATCGCCATCCTGGCGAAAATCGGTGACGATGGCGGCGTTTCCGCGCTCGACCAGCGAGTAGCACAGGCTGGTCGGATCGAAACCGGCTATCAGCTGCTCGCTCGCTTGCGTCCATTTGCGGATTTCGAGCCTGATGCCGGAGATGCAGGTTCCCGGCGGCGAAAACCCGTTGCCGAAGGGGGAGTCCTCCTGCGTCCTGCCGCTTTCGGAAAGCGGCCCTTCCCACAAATAGGTCGAGAACTCGGTATGACGCTCCCAGCGCAGCGAGCCCTTGCCCCATTTCATGGCATGATGGCGGGCCTGGCGGTCGGGCGCGGCGATGCCGAGGCGCCGCGACAATTCGGAAAGCACCGCGTGGTCGACGCCCGAGCCACCCTCCGTCATGAAGGCGAGTTGCATCAGGACGCGTGGCTTTTCGATCAGCGGGTGCGGCCGGGCATGAACCTCGCCGAGTGCGCCGGGCCGGCCCTCATGCGCGGGAAAGCCCATGACGCTGCCCTTGGCGCGCGGCTGGAATTCGAGATCGGACGGGTCGTCTGACACGGCTTGTTCCCTGGGTTTCCTTGAACCCTCTTGTGAACCCTCTTGCACGCGCGTCCCTCTAGTGCCAATGGCCTGATGACGCAAACGGCAAAGGTAGCCGAAGATGATGGCATCGGGCGGAAAATCGGCCCGCTTTTGTCAATTGGATAAATAATTTGACCAGTTGGCGAGGCAGGCTCTATTCTGCGACACCGGTTCACCTTCCAGGCATTCTGTTGAGCGACATTTTTTCCAGGATCGAGCATTCGCGCACCGCCGACGAGGTGGTGCAGCAAATCGAGAGCCTCATCCTCGAAGGCGTGCTGCGCACCGGCGACCGGCTGCCGGGCGAGCGCGAGCTTGCACGCCAGTTCGACGTATCCCGGCCGATCCTGCGTGATGCGCTGAAGTCACTGGAAGGACGCGGCCTTTTGACGACAAGGCCCGGCGGCGGCACGCATGTCGCCGATGTCATCGGCCAGCTCTTCACCAAACCGGTGACAGACCTGATCTCGATGCACCGCAAGGCAGTGACCGATTATCTGGAATATCGCCGCGAGATCGAAGGGGTCGCGGCTGAATACGCGGCACGGCGCGCCACTGCGGACGACATGGCGCTGCTCGACAAGATCATGGCACGTATGGACGATGCGCACCGGACCGGCGACTTCGACGACGAGGCCGAGATCGATGTCGAGTTCCACCACGCGATCTGCGAATGCGCGCACAACATCATCCTTTTGCACACGTTGCGTTCCTGTTACCGGCTGTTGTCGGAGGGCGTGTTCCAGAACCGGCTGCTGGTGTTCAGCGTGCCCGGCGCGCGCGACGCCCTGCTCGCGCAGCACCGCGCGATCCATGCGGCGGTGAAGGCCGGCGATCCGGATGCTGCCCGGCAAGCGGCGATGGACCACATCACCTATGTCGAACGGTCGATGGCGGAAGCCGAGCGCAGCGGCGACTGGCAGCGCGTTTCGCGACTGAGGCTGAAGCAGCGGGTCGAAGCCACCGATACCGAACCTGCACGCAAACGCTCCTAGCTATCGAAACGGGAAGCCCATGAGCCAGATCCTGACCATCGCCGACCTCAAGGACCTCGCCCGCCGGCGCGTGCCGAAGATGTTCTTCGACTATGCCGATTCCGGTTCGTGGACCGAAAGCACGTATCGGGCCAACGAAGAGGATTTCCAGAAGATCAAGTTCCGCCAGCGCGTGCTCGTCGACATGGACAACCGTTCGCTGGCATCGACGATGATCGGCGAAAAAGTGTCGATGCCGGTGGCATTGGCGCCAACCGGCATGACCGGCATGCAGCACGCCAATGGCGAGATGCTGGCGGCGCAGGCGGCGGAGGAATTCGGCGTGCCGTTTACCTTGTCGACGATGAGCATCTGCTCGATCGAGGATGTCGCCTCGGTAACCACGAAGCCGTTCTGGTTTCAGCTCTATGTGCTGCGTGACAAGGAGTTCGTGCTCAACCTGATCGACAGGGCAAAGGCGGCGAAATGCTCGGCGCTCGTGCTGACGCTCGACCTGCAGATTCTCGGTCAGCGCCACAAGGACATCCGCAACGGGCTTTCGGCGCCACCCAAGCTGACGCTGACGAACATCATCGACATGGCCATCCGCCCGCACTGGTGCGCCGCCATGGCCGGCACGAAGCGGCGGACCTTCCGCAACATTGTCGGCCACGCCAAGGGTGTCGGCAACATGGCCTCGCTGGCATCGTGGACGACGGAGCAGTTCGACCCGCATCTGTCGTGGAAGGACGTCGCCTGGATCAAGGAGCGCTGGGGCGGCAAGCTGATCCTCAAGGGCATTCTCGACAAGGAGGACGCGCTGATGGCGGCCAAGACCGGCGCCGACGCGATCATCATTTCCAACCATGGCGGGCGCCAGCTCGATGGTGCGTCGTCGTCGATCGGCGTGCTGGAAGAGATTGCCGACGCGGTCGGCGACACGATCGAAGTGCATATGGATGGCGGCATCCGCTCCGGCCAGGATGTCCTGAAGGCGCTTTGCCTAGGTGCCAAGGGAACCTATATCGGCCGGCCATTTCTTTACGGCCTGGGGGCGCTTGGCAAGGAAGGGGTTACCAAGGCGTTGGAAATCATCCGCAAGGAGATGGACATCACGCTGGCGCTGTGCGGAAAGCGTCTTGTCACCGACATGGGCAAGGACCAGCTCCGGCGCTAAGCCCGTGACCGCGCGACCACGGAGACACCGAAAAATTGGCAGAACCCGGCATCCATTTTCTCGACGCGCATGGGCCGGAAGGTGTGCGTCTTTACGCGATCGGCGACGTCCACGGCCGGCTCGACCTGCTGGCCGCCATGCATCGGCGCATCAGGACCGAGATCGAGCAGGAGGCGCCTGCCGACTGGCGCGTCATCCATCTTGGCGACTATGTCGACCGCGGGCCGGACTCGAAGGGCGTCATCGATTTCCTGATC
Source organism: Mesorhizobium sp. M0088 (assembly GCF_040322895.1). Classification (NCBI taxonomy): domain Bacteria; kingdom Pseudomonadati; phylum Pseudomonadota; class Alphaproteobacteria; order Hyphomicrobiales; family Phyllobacteriaceae; genus Mesorhizobium; species Mesorhizobium sp. M0088. The sequence goes on along the minus strand of NZ_JAMYUI010000043.1, from coordinate 22,203 downwards.
GAGGCGCAAGAGCGCGACCCTCGTCACCTGATGCTGACCGGCAACCACGACATCGGCTTTCTCGACTTTCTCAAAACCCCTGACCCGGAAGGGCTTTTCATCCGGTTCGGCGGTATCCAGACGGCACAGTCGTACGGCGTGGCGATCAGTGAAGGCACAAGCGTGTGGTTCGGCAAGGCCGAATCGGCCGTGCGCAAAGGACATCAGGCACTGGTCGAGGCCGTGCCGCAAAGCCACATCGACTTCCTGCGATCGCTGCCGTTCTCCGCGACTTTCGGGGACTTCTTCTTCTGTCATGCCGGCATCAGGCCGGGTAATCCTCTGGAGAAGCAAAACCCACAGGACCTGATCTGGATCCGCGACGTCTTCCACAACCACCCCGACCTCTATCCGAAGATCGTGGTGCATGGCCACACGCCGGTGCCGGAGGCGGAAGTGATGGCCAACCGCGTCAATGTCGACACGCTTGCCTGGCAATCAGGCATGCTGAGCGCGCTCGTCGTCGACGGTGCGGACAAACGCATCCTGACAATGACGATCAAGGAAGCTTGAGCGTCGCGCGTCGGAGGACGCGAAAGGCGCTTTCCGCCTTTAGCGCAGCGAGGCGGTGACGCCGTAACCGTCGACGGCGTTGTGGTTGCTGGCTGCGTCGGCGGCATAGATGCCGAGACCGCACAGCACGATGGCGGACAACATGGCAAAGGACAGAAGCGCTGCTTTCACGGAGGTCATCTCTTGTTGAGCTTTCTGCATCTGTGCACCAGGCGGTTACCAATGCGTTGAAACCGAGAATTCGCTTCAAAGTTTCGACGATTTTGCGCTTCTAGGCATGTTCTGTATCAACGGTGTGTCGCGCGGGTCACACAAAAGGTTCATAGCCGTTGCACAGAAGATGCAGAGCGCGCGCCTTCTAGGATGGCGGGCGGACATAAGCCAAGAATGAAACGGTTTTCCCCAGGCGGTTTCACCGCCGCGTGCCAATTATGTCACGCTGCAGGGTACGGAGAGGCCAACACTCAGATGGTTGCTACCCAGGCACGGGCAATGGCGAGGCCAGCGGCATCCGCATCGGGCCCGTTGCGGGCCATTTCGCCATCGAGCTTGCCGGCCCAGTCGGGATGGCGCGCGGCAATGGTCGGGGCAAACGACGTGCTCCAGTCCTCGACCATCGGCCGGTCGGCCTCGAAATGGAACTGGAAGCCGTAGACGGCGCGGCCGACGCGAAATGCCTGGTTCTCGGCGACATCGTTGCCGGCAAGCCGCACGGCGGCCTCAGGCAGCACGAAGGTGTCGTCATGCCACTGGAAGATCGGGAATTTCTCCGGCAGCGCGCCCAGCACCGGATCGCCCTTGGCGTCCGCCGTCAGCAATACGCCGTGCCAGCCGAACTCATTGGCGCCGCCGATGCGGTTTTCGCCGCCGAAGGCACGGGCGACGAGTTGGCTGCCCAGGCAGATGCCGAGCACGGCGCGATCCTTGTCGGCAAAGTCGCGGGTCAGTTCGAGCAGTGCCGGGAAATAGGGGTACTCATCGTCGGCCAGCGCGTTCTGGCCGCCGCCGAGCACGATCATGGCATCATGCCCGGCCGCGTCATCCGGCAGGGGATCGCCTTTGTAAGGGAGACGCAGGTCGAGATCGGCACCCGCTTCCGCAAGTGCTGCGCCGACCTGGCCGAGGCCGGTATTGTCGTAGTTCTGCACCACCAGCACCCGCATCACAAAACCCTGCTGACATGAAAAGATGCGAGGAGCGATATCATGCCGCTCGCATTGCAGCCAAGATGCGTGTCCGGAGAGAAAACTATGCCACTGCAGAACCGGGTCGATCCGTTCGGTACCATCCACGCTGTGCCCGATCGCGGCATGTTCACCGGCAATCGCGGCATCATCCACGATCCCGAGACCAAGACGCTCAAGAAGAAGCGCTGGGCGCTTCCGGCCTGGATCATCTGCGTCCGCCAATTCCGCGATGTGCGGCGCGAACCGATGGGCCGCAACCGGAAGGGCGGCAAAGCGGGCTGGACAGAACTGTTCTTCCTCGACGAGGTGACGGCATTGGCGGCCGGGCATCGCCCCTGCTTCTTTTGCCAGCGCGAACGGGCCAGGGATTTCGTCGGCCGCTTCGGCGACGCGTTCGGCATTGCCGAACCGCGCGCGCCGATGGTCGACAAGCGGCTGCACAAGGAGCGGCTGGCCTCGGGCGGTGGCCGCCAGGGATTGCTGTTGAAGACCTTGCCGGCCTGCCGGACGGCGCCATGGTTGCGGATGGTCGCACTGTTTATGCCCTGCGTAGGGGCAAGACGCTGCGCTGGTCGTTTGCGGGATATGGCCCACCCGCAGATTTCGGCCTGCTCAAAGGCAGGACGCTGTCGCTGCTGACGCCGGCCACGACGCTCGCCGTGCTGCGGCATGGCTTTCGGCCGGTGTGGCATCCTACCGCCGAGGCTTGACGCCGGCGGCCGGCTCGCTCATTCCTCGGCGATGCGCGCCAATTACAAGATGCAACGTCTGTTCGTGCCCGACGATCTCGCGCCGGATGTCGAGTTCGACGCTGGCCAACAGCAGAGCCACTATCTCCTGCATGTGCTGCGGCTTGGCGAAGGCGCCGAAATCCTGGTGTTCAATGGCCGCGACGGGGAGTGGTCAGCGGCCATATCAGCGAAGACGAAAAGGGCGGTGCGGCTGAAGGTGTCAGCGCTGCAGCGGCCGCAGCCGCCGCTGCCTGATCTCGTCTACTGCTTTGCGCCACTGAAGCAGGGCCGGCTCGACTATCTCGTGCAGAAGGCGGTCGAGATGGGCGCCGGCATCCTGCAGCCGGTCATCACCCAGCACACGCAAGTGGCCAAGCCGTCGATCGATCGCCTGCGCGCCAATGTCGTCGAAGCCGCCGAACAATGCGGCATCCTGGCGGTGCCTCAGGTGCGCGAAGCCGAAAAATTCGACCGCCTGCTGACCGGTTGGGACACAGAGCGACGGCTGATCTTCTGCGATGAGGATGCTTCGACCAACAATCCGCTGGCCGCGCTGCAGGCGGTCAAGGAAAAGAAGCTTGGGCTGCTGGTCGGGCCGGAGGGCGGTTTTTCCGACGACGAGCGCAAGATGCTGCGCGCCCTGCCCTTCGTCACCGCCATTCCGCTCGGCCCGCGTATCCTGCGCGCCGACACCGCGGCGGTGGCCGCGCTCGCGGTGATGCAGGCAACTGTCGGAGACTGGTGAGACGTCATCCCTTGCAAGGGATGCAGAGTTCCAGCAACGTTCAATTCCTGTTGACCTGTGGCTCAGGATTTTTCGCTTGATCGTCTGCTGACATTTCGTCCATTTACCGCCGGCGGTCATCCGGCCGCCTCTGAGGGTACCATCATGGCGCGCGATACGACCGATTTCCGCCCGATCGAAGGTGTCGACGAACTCGTCGAGCATCTGGCCGAAGGCAACAAGCCGCGCGACAAATGGCGCATCGGCACCGAGCACGAGAAATTCCCCTTCTATGTCGACGGCAATGCACCGGTCCCCTATGGCGGCGAGCGCGGCATCCGCGCCATTCTCGAAGGCATGCAGTCAAAGCTCGGCTGGGATCCGATCGTCGATGACGGCCGCATCATCGGCCTGGTCGAGCCGACCGGTCAGGGTGCGATTTCGCTGGAACCCGGCGGCCAGTTCGAGCTTTCCGGCGCACCGCTGGAAACGATCCACCAGACCTGCCGCGAGGGCAACGCCCATCTGGCGCAGGTGCGCGAGATCGCCGAGCCGATGGGCATCCGTTTCCTCGGCCTCGGCGGCAGCCCGAAATGGTCGCTGGCCGAGACGCCGAAAATGCCGAAATCGCGCTATGAGATCATGACGCGCTACATGCCCAAGGTCGGCACCAAGGGCCTCGACATGATGTACCGCACCTGCACGATCCAGGTGAATCTCGACTTCGAGAGCGAAGCCGACATGCGCCGCAAGATGCAGGTGTCGTTGAAGCTGCAGCCGCTGTCGACGGCATTGTTCGCCAATTCGCCTTTCACCGAAAGCCACCCGAACGGCTTGCAGAGCTGGCGCGGCGATATCTGGCGCGACACCGACAACCAGCGCTCGGGCCTGCTCGAATTCTGCTTCTCGCCCGATTTCGGTTTCGCCGACTATGTCGAATGGGCGCTCGACGTGCCGATGTATTTCGTCATCCGCGACGGCCACTATCACGACATGACGCACATCACCTTCCGTCAGTTCATGGCCGGTGTCGCGCGCAATCAGGTGCCGGACGGGCTGCCGACAATGGGCGACTGGGCGAACCATCTGTCGACGCTGTTCCCGGACGTGCGGCTGAAGCGCTTCCTTGAGATGCGCGGCGCCGATGGCGGGCCATGGCGGCGCATCTGCGCGCTGCCTGCGTTCTGGGTCGGGCTGCTCTATGATGAAGCCGCACTCGATGCCGCCGAGGCGTTGACGTCGAGCTGGACGTATGAAGAAACGCTGGCGATGCGCAACGCCGTGCCGGAACAAGGCATTTCCGCACCGTTCCGCAACACCACGCTGCGCGAGATCGCGCGTGACGTGATGGTCATTTCCCGCATGGGCCTGAAGAACCGTGGCAAGAAGAACCGCGACGGTTATGACGAGACCTCGTTCCTCAACACGCTCGACGAGGTCGTGGCGCGCGGCACAACCAGCGCCGAGGAGATGCTGTCGGCCTACCACACGCGCTGGGGCGGCTCGATCGAGCCGGTTTTCATGGAGTACGCCTATTAACCCTCGGATCTGGCAAAGCTGACCGGCCGGCAAAAGTCGCTTCAATCGGAAGTGGAAACAAACTAGGCTTCTTCGGCGAGGATTTCCGGAGGAGAGACCAATGCCTTCCTTGTTCGACATGCTGACACAGGCCCAGAACGGCAACGGCATGCAGGCCCTTGCCCAGCAATACGGGCTTTCGATGCAGCAGACGCAAGCCGCGGTCGCCGCATTGCTGCCGGCCTTTTCGCAGGGGCTGCAGCGCAACACAGCCGACCCTTACGGGCTCGGCGCCTTCATGACGGCGATGGCCAGCGGCCAGCACGCCAAGTATTTCGAGGACGCAGCCCGGGCCTTCTCGCCGCAAGGCGTCGATGAGGGCAACGGCATTCTCGGGCACCTGTTCGGCTCGAAAGACCTGTCTCGCGCCGTGGCCAGCCAGGCGGCGCAAGCCAGCGGCGTCAATCAGCAGATCCTGCAGCAGATGCTGCCGGCCATCGCCTCGATGGTCATGGGCGGGCTGTTCAAGCAGACGACAAATCAGATGCAGGCCGCCGGCGGTTTTGGCGGCGGCGGCAACAATCCGCTGGGCGAGATCATCGAGCAGATGATGCGGCAAGGCGGCGGCATGCAGGCCCCGGCGCCGCAGCCGCGCCAGGCGCCGGCACCCCAGAACCCGATGGACAACCCGCTCGGCAAGGTATTGCAGGACATGTTCGGCGGCGGTGCGCCTCAGCCACAGCCGCAAAGCCAGCCGCAGCCGCAGCCCAATCCCTACGGCGAAAATCCACTTGGCAAGGTGCTGCAGGACATGTTCGGCGGTGGCGCGCCTCAGCCGCAGCCGCAAGGGCGGGCGCAGCCGCAGCAGACACAAAGCCCCTACGGAGACAATCCGCTGGGGAAAATCTTCGAGGAGATGCTGCGGCAAGGTGGCGGTGGCTTAGGCGGCATCCCTGGCGGACAGCCGGCTCCGCAACAGCCTCAAGCGCCCCCACAGCAGCGTCAGGCACCGCAGCCACAGGCCGATCCGAGCGGCAGGCCGAAAAATCCGTTCGACGACCTGTTCGGCAAGATGTTCGAGACCGGCGCCCAGCAGCGTGACGACTACCAGAAGGGCGTGGAGACGATCTTCGACCAGTTCAAGCGCGATATGGATCGGCGGTAAGACATGATGGACAGACTTGAATATCCGGTCGTCATTGCGCCACTTTCTGCAGAGGATGGAGGCGGTTTTTCGGCTTTGGTGCCTGATCTGCCAGGTTGCGTGAGTGATGGCGACACTCCTGAAGAGGCCATCGCTAATGTCCAAGACGCCATAGCATCTTGGATAGAGGCCGCGCATGAGCTCGGCAGATCGATACCAAGGCCATCGCGAAAGCTGGCATTCGCCTGACAGCCAAAGGAAAAGCCCGGTCCTGGGAGGACCGGGCAGAGTGCAGGCGGGCCGGGGGGATCCGGCAGGGAGTGGGAGCCTGCATACTCGTCAGTCGCGTCGAACCCCGAAAAGGTTCGCGGCAACCCAAACAACAAGCATCAGATCAGGCCACCTTGCGGGCGATGTCCTCGATCGTCTCGACGCGATCGCTGGCGATTTCGCGCAGCATCGCCGTCGGGTCGCGGCCAAACGGCACGTCGATGGCGACGTGCAGGTCGGCGCGCGTCAGGCCGATATCGGCGAGTTCGGCGTCCGACATCTCGCCAAGACGGTAGAAGGCGCGGCGGTTTTTCCAAGCGCGGTAGACGTTGGAGACGGTGTTGGCCACGCGCGTCGCAACGGCCGGACGCGAGGTGATGCGCGAGGTCTCGGTGGCGAAATCGAACGTGGTCATGTCGGTCTCCTTCAGACTCGAACGGGCAAAACCAGGCGATCGGCGCTGGCGACAGCGGCCGTTCCGGCTTCGATTCACATGCCTTCATGTGGACAATGCCAATTTGCCATCGGCCGATTGATTAATCCAACGAATGTTTCTAATCTTTACCATCAACACCAGTGATGGATCATGTCGATGAAATCGCCGCTCGATCTCGATCAGTTGCAAACTTTCATCTCGATCGCCGACACCGGCAGCTTCACCAGGGCGGCCGAAGAGGTGCACCGGACCCAGTCGGCGGTTTCGATGCAGATGCGTCGGCTGGAGGAGCGGCTCGGCAAGCCGCTGTTCGAAAAGGACGGGCGCACCAACAGGCTGACCGAGGAAGGCGACAAGCTGCTTTCCTATGCGCGGCGGCTGCTCTATCTCAACCGTGAGACGCTGGCTGCCTTCGACGACCGGCGGCTCGAAGGCACGATCCGCATCGGCACGCCCGACGACTATGCCGACCGTTTCCTGCCCGAGATCATGGCGCGGTTCACGCGCTCCAATCCGCGCGTCGAACTGACCGTCATCTGCGAGCCGACACCGGGGCTGGTCGAGCATATCAAGCGCGGCAATCTCGACCTCGCGCTGGTGACTCACAACGACGTACGCGGCCAGTCGGAGGTGGTGCGGCGCGAACCGCTGCTGTGGGTCACCTCGGCCAACCATGCGACGCATGAGCAGGAAACGCTGCCGATGGCCTTCGGCCGGCCGAACTGCATCTGGCGGCGCGCCGCCGTCGATGTGCTCGACCAGCAGAATCGCGACTATCGCATCCTGTTCACCAGTTTCTCTGCCACCGTCATCACCGCCGCGGTGCTTTCGGGCCTCGCGATCTCGGTGCTGCCGGAATGCGCGCTGCGGCCCGGCATGCGGGTGCTGAGCGAAGCCGACGGCTTCGGCGCCCTGCCCGATTGCCGCATCGGCATCATGCGCGGCCAGACGTCGCGGCCGGAGATCGTCGATGCGCTCGCCCGCCATATTTCGGAAAGCCTGGACAACATCTCCGTGCCGGTCGGTGAAGATCCCGGGACATTCGATTTCGCGGCACTCGCCTTCACCAAGCTGCGGCGAACCAAGCCGAACCAGATCCTGCCCGGCTGGTAGGCAGGGTCAGGTATGCGGGTTATGAACGGCTGGCCGACGCAACCGCCTTGACGCGGGCGCCCAACCGTTCCCCAATCGACCGATGAGCGAAGCAGCATCCGAATCACGCACCAACGCCGCCGAATACACGGTGAGCGAGATTTCCGGCGCGCTGAAGCGCACGGTCGAGGACGTTTTCGGCAATGTGCGGGTGCGTGGCGAAATATCAGGCTACCGCGGACCGCATTCGTCCGGTCATGCTTATTTCGCGTTGAAGGACGACCGTGCCCGTCTCGACGCCGTGGTCTGGAAAGGCACGATGAGCCGGCTGAAATTCCGTCCCGAAGAGGGCATGGAGGTGATCGCCACCGGCAAGCTCACCACCTATCCCGGCAAGTCCAACTACCAGATCGTCATCGACAATCTGGAGCCTGCCGGCGCCGGCGCCCTGATGGCTCTGCTGGAGGAGCGCAAGCGGCGGCTACAGGCCGAGGGGCTGTTCGATGCCGGTCGCAAGCGGTTGCTGCCATTCATGCCGCGCGTCATCGGCGTCGTCACCTCGCCGACAGGGTCCGTCATCCGAGACATCATCCACCGCATCAAGGACCGCTTTCCGCTGCACATCCTGGTCTGGCCGGTGCGTGTTCAGGGCGAGACGTCAGGCGCGGAAGTGGCCGCCGCGGTCAACGGCTTCAACGCGCTGGCATGGGATGGCGCCGTCCAGCGTCCCGATCTGTTGATCGTGGCGCGTGGCGGCGGCAGCCTCGAAGACCTCTGGGGGTTCAACGACGAGGCGCTCGCCCGCGCGGTTGCCGCTTCCGGCATTCCGGTGATCTCGGCTGTCGGCCACGAGACCGATTGGACGCTGATCGACCTCATCGCGGATGTGCGGGCCCCGACGCCGACGGGTGCGGCCGAAATCGCCGTGCCGGTGAAGGCCGATCTCGAAGCAACGCTTGCCAGCCTTGGTGCGCGGCTGAAAGCGGCGGTCCTGCGCAATTTCGAACGCAAGCGGCAGGCCGCCCGTGCCGCCGCCCGGGCTCTGCCCTCGCCCGATCAATTGCTGGCGCTGCCGCGTCGACGCCTTGATGAGGCGACATCCAGGCTCGGCCGGGGCCTGTTGGTCTCCACCGAACGCAAGCGTGCAAGGTTTTTTGCCGTAAAGCTGACACCGGCAATGCTGTCGCAGCGCATTGCCGAGGCGCGGCGCACCAACGAACGCAATCTTTTGCGAGCACAAGGGGCACTGCGCGCGTTGGCAAGAGCCCGGCGTGCGGAGCTTAACCGAGCGGCCGATCAATTGCCAAAATGTGCCAGGGCATCGCTGCAGCGGCACAAGCAGCAACTGGCCATGCTGCAGGGCCGCATCACGATCGAGCCGACGGCCCGGCGGCAACACGTGCAGAGGGATTTGCTGACAGCTTTGACAAGACGCGGCACGCAAGCGGTGGTGCTCAGGCTGGAGCGCCTGCGCGGCCGGCTCGTCCAGGCCGACAGGTTGATGGCGTCGCTGTCGCACAAGGCCGTCCTGGCGCGCGGCTTTGCGCTGGTGAGGGATGCGGATGGCGCGGTGATCAAGCAGGCTGCCGAGGTGGCGTCGGGAATGGCGCTTTCGCTCGAGTTCGCCGACGGCATCGCCGATGCGGTGGCGATCACCGGCACGGCAAAACCGAAAGCCGTGGCCAAGCCGGCGGCCAAGGCCAAGGAGCCGGGCAATCAGGGATCCCTGTTCTGAGACCATGACCGACAATCCGCATCATCTGACAACACCCTCGGGCAAACCGCGCGCGCGAAATTTCGGCATCGGCTTCGATGGGCGGCCCGGACCGTTTAACGCGATCACCGATGTGCCCGGCGTGACGGTCGGCTATGCGACGCTGATTTCGGGCGATGGCGCGCTCGTCGTCGGCGAGGGACCGGTGCGCACCGGCGTGACCGCGATCCTGCCCAGGCCGCTCGCCGACCTCGCCACGCCGGTCTTCGCCGGCATTTTCAGCCAGAACGGAAACGGCGAACTGACCGGCTCGCACATCGTCGAGGAAACCGGCGCTTTCAACTTCCCGATCACCATCACCAACACGCATTCCTGCGGTGTTTCCCGCGACGGCACGCTGTGCTGGATGCAAAGCGTGCTGCCGGCAGCGCTCGACAGCGGCTGGGGGCTGCCGGTGGCGGCGGAGACCTATGACGGCTTCCTCAACGACATCAACGGCCACCATTTGACGTCAGAGCATGTTGCGCAGGCTCTCGACGGTGCCGCCGGCGGGCCTATCGAGGAAGGCAGCGTCGGCGGCGGCACCGGCATGATCACCTTCGGCTTCAAGGCCGGCTCCGGCACGGCATCGCGCATCGTCGAATGGCACGGCCGTGCCTATACGGTCGGCGCCTTCGTGCAGTCCAACTTTGGCAAACGGCGCAATATTGCCATTCGCGGCCTGCGCGCCGGGCCGGAACTCGTCGAACCGGCTGTCCGCGAAGGCACACCGCGTGCCGAGAAAGGCTCGATCATCGCCGTCATCGCCACCGACGCACCGTTCCTGCCGCATCAGATGAAGCGGCTGGCCCGACGGGTGCCGCTTGGCGTCGCCTTGACCGGCGGCTTCGGCTATCACAGTTCAGGCGACATTTTTATCGCCTTCTCGACCGCCAATGCGAGCGCGGCGCTGGCGCCCTCCGGCCGCACCGCCAGCGCCGATTTTATTCCGGACACCGATATCGATCCGTTTTTCGATGCGGTGATCCAGACCGTGGAGGAAGCAATCCTCAACGCGCTGGTTGCCAATGACGATATGACCGGACGCGACGGAAATTTCGTGCCGGCGCTGCCGAAGGCGTGGCTCAAGGAGAAGTTTGGCTGAAGACAAAAACGCGGGCCAGAAGCCCGCGCTGAAACAACGTCGCCGCTATGCGATCATTCCGCGGCTTTGATCATTCCGCGGCTTTTCCGGGGGCCTGCTGGCTTTCCTCGGCCTCGGCCGCTTCCTCAAGCCGGGATGCGATAAGTTCCTGGATATCGCCGACTTCTTCCTGGATGTCCTCCAGCGGGATGCCGACCTCGGCCGCCTCGGCGGCGCACTCCTTGGCCAGGGTTTCGGCCTGCTTGTCGATCCTTGCCTGGGAGGACTGGCAATGGACCTTTTCGCCGATCCATCCCCGCAAGAATTCGATGGCGTGTTCACTCATACTGCTGTTCCCTGGCGGCAAAGCCGGTTGGTAATCACAAACGTCGACATCCCGCAAAGGATGCATGTCCCCATTCCAGCCGAGTCGCGGTCGTCCGGCAAGCCAATGCCGTCCAAGGTCCACAGAGCCATAGGAAATCGAGGGGTCAAGAGCATTTTCTGATTCTGGAGGGGTCGGTACCGTTGGCTGGGTCGCGCCCAGCGCTGCGCCACTGTTTCTATTTGCTTTTTTCCGGTTTCCGAGCCGATTTCCGTCACAATAGATGGCGCAACACACTACACATTCACAGTTGCTTCGAGGTGCTGCCCTCGGGCGCGCAGGTCGAAGCCGCCGCTATATAGTGACATCCTCCTGCAATGTCGACTCCGCTCGCCATGCTGCTTCTTTCCGCCGCGCCGAAGGCTCCGCAACGGATCAAGAGCAAGTGACGATGGACGCGAACCGGGTGGAGCAAGCCTCGGCGGAATCGCTCAGACGTGCACAGCCACCACCGCCGCGCAGTCGCCGGCCTTGACCAGCCCGGGGAAATGCCGCGCCGCCAGCATGCCCGACATTTTTGCCCGGATTTCCTGGGGAGCGATGCCGGTGCGGCCGGTGGAATGAATGCGTGCCAGCACCGAGCCTTCTTCGACTGGCTCACCGAGATCGACCATGGTTTCGATCATGCCGTCATCTTCGGCGAAGGAGAAACAATCGCCCGACGGCATGTCGAGCCACTGGGTTCGAGTCTTCTCGACCGCACCATCTACAATGCCCGCATGGCGCAGTACGTTGAGAATGCCGCGCCGCGCGATCCGCACGGTCTGCGCGCGCGACGTGCCGCCGCCGCCAAGCTCGGTGCTGACGAAGACCTTGCCCATCTCCTCGGCTGCCGTGTCATACATGCCGACGGCGTCGATTTCGATCATGCGCATCGAGAACGGGGCGGCGAAGGCCGCGACCGCGTCGAAGGCTTTCTGTTCCAGCGCCTTGTCGGGCAAAGTATGCGCGGCGCAGAACGGCACGAAGTCCAGCGTCCTGCCGCCGGAATGGAAGTCGAACACGATGTCGGCGCGGGGAAGCAGCTCACGCTGGAAATAATCAGCGATCTTCTCGGTCACCGTTCCGTCCGGCCGGCCGGGAAAGCTGCGGTTCATGTTGCCCCTGTCGATCGGCGAGGTGCGCGTGCCGGCGCGAAAGGCCGGATAGTTCATGGCCGGCACGATGATCACCGTGCCGCTGACTTGCTTGGGATCGAGGGTCCTGGCGAGATCGTAGAGGGCCAGCGGCCCCTCATACTCGTCGCCATGGTTGCCGCCGGTCAGCAGCGCTGCCGGCCCGTTGCCGTTGCGGATGACGCAGATCGGGATCATCACCGAGCCCCACGCCGAATCGTCGCGGCTGTAGGGCAAGCGCAGGAAACCGTGCTGGATGCCGTCGCGGTCGAAATCGACGGTCGGCGCGACCGGTGATGGATGTAGATTCGACATCGGCATCAATCCTTCACCACCAGCTTGCGCGGCACATTGGCCAGGCACTCCACACCGGTTTCGGTGATCAGGATGGACTCGGTGATCTCCAGTCCCATCGTTTCCAGCCACAGGCCGGTCATGAAATGGAAGGTCATGCCGGGCTTGAGCTCGGTGCGGTCGCCGGGACGCAGGCTCATCGTGCGCTCGCCCCAGTCCGGCGGATAGGACAGGCCGATCGAGTAGCCGGTGCGGTTGTCCTTGACGATACCGTATCGCTTGAGAACACCAAAGAAGGCGTTGGCGATGTCCTCGCAGGCGTTGCCGGGTTTCGCGGCGGCCAGCCCCGCTTCCATACCTTCCAGCGTCGCCTTCTCGGCATCGAGGAATTCCTGCGTCGGCTTGCCTAGGAAGACGGTGCGCGACAGCGGGCAGTGATAGCGGTTGTAGCAGCCGGCGATCTCGAAGAAAGTGCCCTCGCCCCGCTTCATCGCTCTGTCATCCCAGGTCAGATGCGGCGCCGAGGCATCGGCACCTGACGGCAGCAGCGGCACGATCGCCGGATAGTCGCCGCCAATACCGTCGACGCCGCGCGTGCCGGCATCATAGATTTCGGCGACGAGATCGCATTTGCGCATGCCGACCTCGATCTTGTCGAAGATGCGCTGATGCATGGCCTCGACGATGCGGGCCGCCTTGCGCATATAATCGATCTCGGTCGGGCTCTTCACCGCACGCTGCCAGTTGACCAGCGCGGTGGCATCGACAAAGCGGGCATTGGGCAGATGCTTCTGCAGCGACGCAAAGGCGGCCGCCGAGAACCAGTAATTGTCCATTTCGACGCCGACTGTCAGCTTGCCCCAGCCGCGCTCCGCAAGCACGCTGGCCAAAAAATCCATCGGGTGGCGCTCGGTCGACTGCACATAGTGATCGGCATAGCCGACGATATTGTCGTGCGCGAGATAGGCGGTGCGCTTGGCGCCGTTGGCGTCCTGGCCGCGGCCGTACCAGACCGGCTCGCCCGAAGGCGGCACGATAACCGCCTGATGCACATAGAACGACCAGCCGTCATAGCCGGTCAACCAGGCCATGTTGGAAGGATCGCTGACAACAAGAAGATCGACGCCCTTGGCCTCCATGGCCTTGCGTGTCTTGGCGAGGCGATCCGCATATTCGCCGCGCGAGAATCTCAGGTTCGGTTGCATTGTTCTTGGTCCTCGTTTGTTGGGCCTTGCGGCCGGTATCAGCTTTGAATCCAACTCGTCGTTCTTGTTTGAGCGTGATCTCTGGACAAACGGAAAACCGTTTGTCCGAGAAAACCGGTTCCCACTTTTCCGGATCATGCTCCTGCGGCCAGCATCAGCTTTCGAAGATGGCCCCGGAACCGGCCACCCGCGCACGGTCTCGAGCGAGCGTGGCGATCGCCGTGTCCTGGACGCCAGTGCCGGTGAGATCGGCGATGGTGATGTCGCTGGCCGAGCGCCGTCCGTGTTTCGCGCCGGCGATGATCTGGCCGAGTTCGGTCACCTCTTCCTCCGCGGCCATCACGCCCGCCGCGATTGCATGATGCAGCTCACCCAGCCGCTTTGTCTGGCGGCCACTGTCAGCGGCATAGAGATCGGCCATGCGCAGGATTGCCGGCGCGATCTCGTTCTTGTGCTCGGCGTCCGATCCCATCGCGGTGATGTGCTGGCCGGCGGAAACGAAGCCGGCCTTGATCAGCGGCTCGGTCGAAGGCGTCGTCGTGACGATGATGTCGGCGCCGGCGACCGCGTTTGCCGCGTCTGATACGGCATGCACGAGAATGCCGAGCTTTTCGCGCAGGGCTCCGGCGGTTGCCTCGGCCTTTGCCGCATCGCGGGCCCAGATGCGCGCCTCGGCGATCGGCCGCACCAGCATGAGTGCTTCCAGTTGCAGCCCGGCTTGGACGCCAGCGCCGAAGATCGCGGCAACGGACGAGTCCTGCCGCGACAGATGTTTCGCGGCAACGGCGCCAGCAGCAGCGGTTCGGATATCCGTGAGATAGCCATTGTCGAGCAGCAGCGCTTCAACCAGGCCGGTCTTGGCTGACAGCAGCACCATCATGCCGTTGACGCTGGGCAGGCCGAGCTTCGGATTGTCGAAGAAGCCGGGGCTGATCTTGATAGCGAAGCCGTCAATGCCGGGCACATAGGCGGTCTTCACATCGACCTCGCCGCGATGCTCGGGAATGTCTAGCCGCAGGATCGGCGGCATCGCCACCGGCAGAGTGGCGAGCGCGCGGAAGGCGTTCTCGACGCAGGCGACGGCATCGAGATCGAGTGTCACGATCGCCCGCAACTCTTTCTCGGTAAGGATGGTCATCCGGCTCATGCGGCGCGCTCCTTGAGCGATGGCGCCACGCCGCAAACGATTGTGCGGTGCGCGTCCATATCGATGTTGCGACCGGACAGCAGAACAACCACCGGCCCGTCCGACCTGACCTTGCCGGCCAGCAGTGCGGCGATGCCGACAGCGCCCGCGCCCTCGACGATTTCGCGCTCCTGCGCATAGGCGTGACGGATTCCGGCGGCGATCTCGTCTTCGCTGAGCAGGATGACATCATCGAGCAGGTCGCGGCACATGGCGAAGGTCAGCCGATTGTCGAGGCCGATGCCGCCGCCGAGCGAATCCGCCAGCGTCGGCAATTCTTCCACCAATACCGGTTGGCCCGCATCGAGGCTGGCCTTCATCGCCGCGCCACGCGCCATCGAGACACCGCTGACTTTTGTCCGGGGGCTGACGCCTTTGATGGCTTTAGCAACCCCTGAGGCGAGCCCACCGCCGGAGAGTTGGACCAGAACGAGGGCGGCATCCGGGACCTGCTCGATCATCTCAAGCCCGAGCGTGCCTTGCCCGGCGATAATGTCGGGATGGTCGAAGGGCGGCAGCATCACCAGCCCCTCTTGCGCCACCAGCCGATCGACCTCCTGCTGGGCATCGTCCTGGCTGTCGCCGACGATGCGGACCTCCGCGCCAAGCCGGCGGATCTCGTCGAGCTTGTTGCCGGGTACCAGGCGCGACATGCAGATTACGGCGCGCATGCCCTCAAGCTTCGCCGCATGCGCCAGCGCGCGGCCATGATTGCCGGTCGAGGCCGCGACCACGCCCCGCGCCTTCTGTTCGGCGTTCAACGAGGCGACGGCGTTCGAGGCGCCACGCAGCTTGAAGCTGCCGGTGGTCTGGCGATGCTCGAGCTTGAGGTGAACGGGGACGCCGAACTGTTCCGAGAGGCTGTGGGACAAGACGGTTGGCGTGCGCTCGACTTTACCAGCGATACGCTCACGGGCGGTACGGATGTCCGCTAGGGCGACGGCGCGCGTCATGGGGCGACCCCCTCTGGCCTGCCGGCTATCTCCCCCTCGAGGGGGGAGATTGGCAGCTTCGACGCTGCCGTTCTTCCTGTCACGTCGGTGATTGGCGAAAGCCGGGCAGCAGCTAATCTCCCCCCTCGAGGGGGAGATAGCCGGCAGGCCAGAGGGGGTCGCTCGTGAATGTGGGACATCGTCTTACTGAACCAACGGCAACGTCATCAGCCGCCCGAACTCAGGATGCGGCGCCTCATCCCCGCACAATCTCAGGCAGTTCCAGGCGGTCGCCTGGTTGCTGGTCACCACGGGACGTCCGATCGCCTTTTCCATGCCGGTGAGCGCGAGGGCGCTACGCAGCGCCGTGCAGGACACGAACAGCGCATCGGCGCTGGCGCCGGTGGCTTCCCGCGCAAGATCGACAAGCGTTGCCGGTGCGATGCGCGCCATCTCGCGGTCGTCCTCGAAACCGAGGCAGGTGAAGCTGACGATCTCGAAGCCGCGCGCCGCGAAATAGGCGGCCATCGGCCTGGATGTCTCGACCGTGTAGGGAGTGAGGATGCTGAGCTTGTTTGCGCCCAGCGCACGCAGCCCGCGCACGCCCGCCATCGGCGGTGTGACCACCGGCACGCCGGGCTTTGCGACCTGGATCGCCGCCTCGATCTCGGCATCGCCGATTACCACCGAGGCCGAAGTGCAGGAATAGCAGATGGCATCGAGCTTCTCGTCCGGCAGGATCAGGGCCGCGCCCGCCGTCAGCGCCGGCTGCATCTTGCGCAGGTTTTCAGGCGTCGTCGGGTTGGCATAGGGAATGCGCGCGACATAGACGCCGACCCGCTCGCTCGCCACCATGCGGCGGAAATCCGGTTCGCTGGTGTGGTCAGTGGCCAGGATGATCAGGCCGATGCGCATGTCGAGCGGGCGTGCATCCAGCGCCGGCCGTTTCGGGTAGATCTTGATCTCGGGCAAGGGTTTCATCGGTTACCTCTCGATCTTGCCGTAGCGGCGTTCCAGCCAGCGCAGCAGCACGACCGAAAATAAACTGATGACCAGGAAGAAAGCACCGACCAAGGTGATCGGCTCGATATAGCGATAGTAGGTGTTGGCGACGCTTTTGGCCTGGTTCATCAGTTCCAGCACGGTGATTGCCGACAGCAGCGGCGTTTCCTTGAACATGGCGATGAAATAATTGGCGAGCGCCGGAATCATCGGCGGGATGGCCTGCGGAATGATGATGTGGGTCCAGGTCTGACTGGCGCTCAAATTGCATGCCTTGGCGGCCTCCCATTGGCCGCGCGGCACATTGTCGATGCCGGCACGATAAACCTCGGCCGTGTAGGTGCCGTAATGCAGCCCGAGCCCGATGACACCGGCGACCAGCGGCGGCAACAGGATGCCGATGTCGGGCAGCACGTAGAAAATGAAATAGAGCTGCACCAGCAGCGGCGTGCCACGGATGAATTCAGCCGCCCAGCCGACCGTGCGCGACAGCGCTTTGTTGGGCGAGCGGCGCGCCAGCGCAATGCCCAGCCCGACGACCGCCGCCAGCACCGAGCCGAGCAGCGTCGCCAGGATGGTGATCTTCACCCCCTGGATCAGCGTCGGCATGATTTCCCAGACGAAATTCCAATCCCATTCCATCAGCAGGCCCAATTTATCAGAAGGAAATTGGCCATCAGGCACGCACCCCATCGAGGCCGCGCGCCATGCGTCGTTCCAGCGAGCGCACGCCCCACGAGATGAGCAGGGCGAGGATGAAATAGATGATCAGGATGGTGGTGAACGGCACCAGGGTGTTGCCGGTCTGGGCGCGCACCACCTGCGCCTGGAAGGTCAGGTCGGTGAGCGAGATCAGCGACACCACGGCGGTCGCCTTGAGCAATTCGATGGCGTTGTTGCCGAAAGTCGGCAGCATCACCAGCAGCGCCTGCGGCAGGATGATGTGGCGCATGCCTTGCCACCGCCCGAGATTGAGCGCGGTGCAGGCCTCATACTGTTCGCGGCCGATCGACTGGATGGCACCGCGCACGACTTCGGCGGCGTAGGCGCCGACATTGAGGCCGAGCGCCAGCACGCCGGCCTGCAACGGGGTCAACGAAATGCCGATGAAGGGCAGCACGAAATAGGCCCAGAACAACTGCACGAAGATCGAGGTGCCGCGGAAGAATTCGATATAGGCGGTGGCCAACCAACGCAGCGCAAAGAAGCGCGATACGCGCCCCATGCCGGCGAGGAAGGCCATGATCAACGCCAGCACCGACCCCATCAGCGTCAGCTCGATGGTGACAAGCGCTCCCTGCAATATCAGGCCGAAATAGCCGGACCACTGGGTCATTTACGTTCCAACGTTGGGTTTAGCTCCTTCTCCCCGTTTACGGGGAGAAGATGCCGGCAGGCAGATGAGGGGCGGCACTAGAGTCTCAGAACTTGGCGCCGCCCCTCATCCGTCACTTCGTGACACCTTCCCCGTTGAACGGGGAGAAGGAAAAATCACTTCGCCGCGCAGAGCTTGTCGCGGCTGGTCGACATCGCCGCCGCCGCCGAGAAGCCGTAGGGTTCGATAATCTTGGCGAACTCGCCCGATTTCTTCATCTTGGCCAGTTCGACGTCGAAGGCGTCGCGCAGTGCCTCATCGCCCTTCTTGAAGGCGGCGCCGTCGCAATAGACCGGTGCGCCCTGCACCGGAGCGATGACTTCGAGGTTCGGATCGTTGGCCTTCTTGACCAGATCATTGATCGACAGGACGGGCAGCGAATAGGCGTCGATGCGGCCATCCTGGAGCATCTTCACGCCGCTCTGGCCATCCGGCACGACGATGACGCGATCGCGCGGCACGCCGGCATTGAGCGCGAGCTTCTCCTCGGTGCCGCCGCCTGGCGCGCCGATGGTCGCAGTCGTATCCTTGGCGACATCCTCATAGCTCTTGAAGCCCTTCGGATTGCCCTTCTTCACCAACATCGCCTCGGCATCGCAAAGCACCGGCTCGGAATAGACGACGGCGGCGCAGCGTTCCGGCTTCATGAACAGGCCGGCGGTGACGACATCGAAGCGACCGGCCTGCAGGCCGGGGATCATGGCGCCATATTCAGAGATCGAAGCGGCGACGTCGGCGACGCCGAGCCGCTTGAATATCTCGCGGGCCACATCGGGCGCGGCACCCGAAACTTTGCCGTCGGCGGCGACCGCCGTGTAGGGCGGCTCGTTGGCGATGGCGAGGCGAGCGAAACCCTGCGCCTTGAGTTGTTCGAGCTTGCTGTCATCGGCCGAACCCACGCTCGAGGCGGCCAGCACCGCCGCCAGCGTAAGGCTGGCGACGCCAGCCAGAATGCCAAGTTTCTTCTTCATTGTTCCCAACTCCTTGTTTCTTGTCTTGCTTTGTTACGGGGCGGCTCTCGCCACCTCGGGACGACTTCGTCGCCCTGGGCATTGCGGTCAGACGCGATGTCCGGCCGCGATGATCTTCTTCAGGAAGCCTTGCGTGCGCTCCTGCTTGGGATTGCGGAAAATCTCGTCGGGCTTGCCCTCCTCGACGATCCTGCCACGATCGAAGAACAGTACCCGGTCGGCGAAATCATGGGCAAAGCCCATCTCGTGGGTGACCAGCAGCATGGTCATGTCGGTCTCGGCGGCCAGCTTGCGCATGACGTTCATCACCTCCTCGACCAGTTCCGGATCGAGCGCCGACGTCACCTCATCGAACAGCATGATCTTTGGCGACAGCGCCAGCGCCCGGGCGATCGCCACGCGCTGCTTCTGCCCCCCGGAGAGCTGTGCCGGCATGGACTTGGCCTTGTCGGCCATGCCGACCATTTCAAGCAGTTCCATCGCCCGCTTTTCGGCGGCGGCACGCGGCGTGCCCTTGGTCAGCATCGGCGCCAACGTGACATTGTCCATGACGCATTTGTGCGGGAACAGGTTGAACAGCTGGAAGACCATGCCGATCTTCTGGCGCATCCTTGTGAGATGCCGCTCATCGGCGGACAGCAACTGTCCGTTGCGCTCCATGTGGTAGAGCTGCTCGCCGTCGATCTGGATATGACCGCCATCGATGCGCTCAAGCGTCATCAGGATGCGCAGGATCGTCGTCTTGCCCGAACCCGACGGGCCGATCAGCGCCAGCTTCTCGCCGGGCATGACCTGCATCGACAGGCCGTCCAGCACCTTGAAGCTGCCGAAGCTCTTCGAGATGTCGTCGATCTTGATGATGGGCGCTGATGCGGACAAATAAATTCCCCGTGCTGGAGAAGCCTGTGCCCCTTAACGATGCGGAACGCGCCAAATCATGTCAATCGGGAAAATAATATCATGACAATATTTCCCATTCCGCACAATTCTTGAGCAACCAGTGCCGAAGAGTGCGCCGGGATTCGGGTCAGGCCGAGCCGAGAATGGGAGCCTCCGAGAACCGGAACGGAGCGTACTTTTCGTACGTGAGTACCGGAAGCGCAGGAGGCTGCCTTTCGCAGGCCGGCATCACCCGGATAGCGGCGCACTCGCTAGATAGCGAGCAGCAGGTGCTCGGGATCGCCGAGCAAAAGCTTGGTGACAACGCCGAGGCCGGCGCGCAGTTCCCCCTCGGTGGTCGAACCCAGCGAGATACGAACCGCCGGATGCCACGGCGCAGCCGAAATACGGAAGGACGTGCCGGGTGCAATCGCCACGCCCTGCAGGCGAGCCTGGGCGACAAAGCTTTCCTCAGCCCGGTCGGCCGGCAGTTGCAGCCAGACATGCAACCCGTCGCGCCGGGCGCGATAGTCCACCCCCGCCAGCACTTGCGCTGCAATATCCTGCCGGCGCCGCAAAGCCGCGCGCTGCCAGTGGACAAGCTCCATCGCCGTGCCGTCGGTCACCCATTTGGTGGCGATCTCGGCCACCAGCGGCGTCGCCATCCAGTTCGAGACCAGATGCCGGTTGGCGACGGCGGCGACGTAGCGGTCGGGCGCGGCCAGATAGCCGATGCGCAGACCGGGCACGGTGATCTTGGTGAAGGAGGTGACGTAGAGCGTGCGCTCCGGCGCGAACGCGGCAACCGGCGGCGGCCGGTCTTCGACCAGCGGACCGAGCACATCGTTCTCGATGATGGCGATGTCGTGCTTGCGCGCGACCGCGGCGATCTCTTCTCGCCGCCGCGCATCCATCAGGGTCGCCGTCGGGTTGATCACCGAGGGCTGCACGAAGACCGCGCGGATGTCGGAAAGCCGGCAGGCCTCGTCCAGCGCTTCCGGGATCAGGCCGTTGTCGTCGATCGGCAGGCCTTCCAGATTGAAGCCGAGATAGCGTGCCAACGGCACCAGCGTATGGTGGCCGATCGCCTCGGTGGCAACCGTCGAACCCGGCGGCGCGACGCTCATCAGCGCCACGGTCATGCCGGCGGTGGCGCCGTTGGTCAGGCTGACGTTCTGCGGCGATGCATCGAGGCCACAAAGCCTCAGCCATTCGACCGCCACCGCGCGGTGGCGCGGAAACACCATGTTGGGCCGGAACGAAAGTGCTGAACTCGACGGCAGGTTCTCAGCCAGCCAGCCCAGTGCTTGTTTCAGCCGCTCCAGATGCATCGGCTCACAAACCGGTTTCAGGATCGACAGGTCGATGACTTCGCCGAGCCGCTCGGGCAGATATGGCGGCTCCGGCTCGCGGCGCTGCGTCTGGACGAAGCTGCCGCGGCCGATCTCGCCCGAAATCAGGCCGCGACGGATCAGTTCCTCATAGGCGCGGCTGACCGTCTGCACCGAAAGTTTCAGATCGTCGGCCAGCCTGCGATGGGTCGGCAGCCGCGCACCATTGGCCAGGCGCCCGTCATGGATGGCACGCGCGAACTGGTCGGCCAGCGATTGATATGCCGGCCGCCTGATGAGTGCGGGATCGGGTTGCCACAATGTCATGACTTATTAGAGATCGAAATCAGTGCAATTGACAATCGAAATAATGCGCCGTCATGGTACTCGGACGAAAAGTGAGCTCTGATGACATCAGCGAAACTCGACCCGATCGACCTGAAAATCCTCGACGCCATCCAGCGCGACGGACGCATTACCAAGCTGGCGCTGGCCGAGCAGGTCGGCCTGTCGCCGACGCCGTGCTGGATGCGGCTGCGCAAGCTGGAAAAGGCCGGCATCGTCTCGGGCTATCACGCCAGGATCGCCATGCGCGTCGTGGCACCCGTCGCCACCGTGCTGATGGAGGTGACCCTGGCCAACCACCGCCAGGCCGATTTCGACCGCTTCGAGCGCGTCATCCGAGACATCCCAGAGATCGTCGCCTGCTGGTCGGTGGGCGGCGGCGTCGACTATGTGCTGAAGGTGATGGCGCGCGACATCGACGCCTATCAGCGGCTGGTCGACGGCTTGCTCGACCGCGAAATCGGCATCGATCGCTACTTCACCTACATCGTCATCAAGACAGTGAAGGACGAGATCGCGCTGCCCATAGCCGACCTGCTGCCGGCGCAAGCATGAGGTCAATCTCCCCTACCGTACACCCAGGAGACTGATCGAAACCCCCGTCACGTCGTCATCCTGGGGCGAAGCAAGGAGCGCAGCGACGCGGCGCAGACCCCAGGATCCATGCCGCGACTTCAAAGCGCTGCTGCGGT
>NZ_JAMYUI010000042.1:0-36459 GCF_040322895.1 Mesorhizobium sp. M0088 | reverse complement strand
TGCGCGATGCAGCACGCCAGGCCGTCAACATGTCCGGTGTCATCGAGGCACGCACGGTGTCAGGTCAATCCGGCGCCATCGTGCTTGGTGGTGATGAAGGCTCGGTCGAAATCACCGGCACGCTCGACGCTTCGGCCAAGACCGGCGGCAAGGGCGGCAAGGTCACGGTGACTGGCCGCAAGCTGAAGCTCAAGGCCGCCAAGATCGATGCCTCGGGCAAGGATGGCGGCGGCAGCGTCAGGATCGGCGGTGACAAGCAGGGCAAGGGCACCTTGCAACGCGCGGTCACAACCGAGATCGATGCGAAGACGACAATCAGCGCCGATGCGACCGGCACCGGCGATGGCGGCACGGTCATCGTCTGGTCGGACGAGCAGACAAAGTTCGCGGGCAAGATTTCCGCACGTGGTGGCGAAGAGGGCGGTAATGGCGGCTTCACGGAAGTCTCCGGCAAGCAGCGCCTCGACTTCACCGGTGAGGTCGATCTGCGCGCCCGCTTCGGCAACACCGGCGACCTTCTGCTCGACCCCTACAACGTCACCATCTCCAACGCTGCCGGCAACACCGGCGGCAGCATGTCCGCCCACACCGATGACAGCGTCATCAACGTCACCACGCTGCAGAACCTTCTCGCAACCGCCAACGTCACCGTCTCGACCGGCAGCGGCGGTTCGCAGGCTGGCGACATCACCATTGCCGCGCCGATCAGCTGGAACACCAACACGCTGACGCTCAGCGCCTCTCATTCGATCGTCTTCAATGCGAACGCCACGATCGGCGGCGTCGGCGGCCTGTCGCTGGTCACCAACAATGGCGGCACCGGGGGCACGATTTCCTATGCCTTGGGTGCATCGGCGACCTTCACCGGCACGCCCGGTGCGCAGGCGCTGTCGATCGACGGCCAGAGCTACACGCTGATCTACGATGTCAACGGCCTGCAGGCGATCAACAGCGGCCTGACCGAACGGTATGCGCTGGCCAACAACATCGAGGCCAGTTCCACCTACTATTGGAACAACCTGCTCGGTTTCACCGCGCTGGGCACCGACGGCAACACCAACATCCAGAATGGCGGCAACGGCTTTACCGGCACCTTCGACGGTCTCGGCCATATCATCAACCAGATCTGGGTGCGGCAGATTCCTGCCAACTATGTCGGGCTGTTCGGCTATGTCGGCAGCACCGGCGTGGTGCGCAATGTCGGTCTGGTCGACGCCTATATCAGTGGTTCGTACAACACCGGCGCAATTGCCGGCTTTAGCAAGGGTACGATATCGGGGGTCTGGGCAAGCGGCTATCTCGAAGGTGTCGCTGCCGTCGGCGGTCTCGTCGGACGCAATGAGGGCACGATCACCGGTTCGTTTTCGACGAACGCGGTGCGAGGACACGATGGCAGCCAGATCGGAGGCATTGCCGGTTTCAACAGCAGCACGATCAGCCAGGTCCATGCCAGTGGTTCGGTTGTCGGTGGCGACAACATCGGCGGCCTGGTCGGGTTCAATGTCGGCGCCATCAGCGACGGCTATTCCACAGGCGCCGTGCTTGGACTTCTGGGCGCTACCGGCGTTGGCGGCAGCGTCGGCTTTTCCTGGGGCACGGTCACCAATGTCTATTTCGACACCACCACGTCAGGAACGACGACGGGCGTTGCCGGCCAAGGCGCTGCAGGCGTCACCAGCACCGGCCTGACCACGGCACAGCTGCAGGGCGGCGGCGCCACCAGCTTGAGCTCCGCTTTCGTCGGCGGAACCGGCGGTCTCTACCCGTATCTGAACAGTTTCTATCCAAACGGCATCCAGGCGATCTCCGGCATCGCCTACAAGGATGGCGGCATCACACCGCTCTCGTCGGCCACGCGACAGCCCTACTATGCAAAAAATCCCGGTTGGGTCACCGGCGTCTCGAACGGTGTCGACATCGGCACGGTGACCACGGGCGTCAACGGTTACTACTATATCGCCGTGCCGACCGGCTGGATATCGGACAGCGTGCTGGCCTACGCCGTTCGCGATTCGCATCCGGACGACAGTTCCGGGGCTCAAAACGGCGTGACATTTCGCACCGGGCTTGCGGGCGGGAATGTCTCCAACCTGAACGTCTATGGCAACTGGCGTCTCGACGAGGCGGACAGTTCGATCACGTCTCTTTCGGCGCTGCAGGACGCCGCTGCAGCGACTGTCGGATCGACCTATGTCGGCAGCCTGTCCTTCGCCAACTGGCAGATCGAAACGGCGGCCACCACCTTCGCGATCGACCAGGCGGTGTCGATCGGCGCCGGCACGCTGGCGCTGTCGTCGAACGGCACGGTCACGCAGACGCACGGGCTGGCGGCGGCATCGCTGCTGCTCGGCGGCGCCGGCGGCTTCAACTTGAACAATGGCGGCAACCAGATCGGCACGATCGCGGCCAATGCGGGATCCGTCAGTCTGTTCGACCTGGGTGGCTTTGTCGTCGGCAGCGTCATCAATGCGCGCGGCGTGGTCACGGCTGGTGCCACCACGACCGGCCAGGTCAAGCTTCAGACGACGGGCGACCTGACGATGGCGGCCGGCGCCAAGGTCAGCGGCATCGATCCGGTGCTGTCAGCCATGGGCAGGTTCGTCAACAACCGCGGCAGCGACGCTGTCACCGCAACCAGTGGCCGCTGGCTGATCTATGCGGCAAACCCGACCGGAAACACATTCGGCAATCTCGACAGCGGCAACACGGCGGTCTGGAACACGACGGCCGGCGCCACGGTGAGCGCGACCGGCAACCGCTACGTCTTTAACTATCAGCCGACGCTGACCTTCAAGTCCGAAAATGCGGCCAAGACTTATGGCGATACCGCCATGCCGGCACTGACCTATACGGTGTCGGGCTATCAGGCGGGCGTCACCAATGCCTATCTCGGCGACGCTGCCGCCAATACATTTGGCGGCGCGCCGTCGCTCTCCACCGCCACGCTGTCAGGCAACGAACAAGTCGGCAGCGGGCCCTATGCGATCAGCATCAGCACCGGCAACGTCGCTGCCTCGAACGGCTACGCCCTTGCCTTCAACAGCGCCGGCCTGCTCTCCATCGCCAAGCGTGCGGTGACGGTGGTAGCGACATCAGGGCAGGGCAAGACCTATGGCGATGTCGATCCGTCATCCTACGCCTACAGCGTTTCGAGCCTGGGCACCGGCGTGGCGTTGGTGGGCACACTCGGCCGTGATGTCGGCGAGAATGCCGACATGTACGCCATCGGCCAGGGCACGCTGACCAACGGCAACAATTCAAACTATGACATCACCTATGTCGGAGCCGATTTCACCATCGGCAAAAGGGCGGTGACAGTCACCGCCAGCGCCGCCCAGGGCAAGACGTATGGCGATGGCGATCCATCGTCCTATGGCTATACCGTTTCAAATCTCGGCAGCGGCGCATCGCTGCTTGGCGCACTCGATCGCGTGACCGGCGAGAATGCCGGCACCTATGCCATCGGCCAAGGCAATCTCGGCGTGTCGAACGCCAATTACGCCATCACTTATGTCGGCGCCAACTTCACCATCGACAAACGGGCGGTGACCGTTACTGCCAATGCGGGCCTGGGCAAGACCTACGGCAATGCCGATCCATTGTCCTATGGCTACGCCGTCACCGATCTCGGCACCGGCGTCGCCCTTGTCGGCGCTCTCGGCCGGTCAGCCGGCGAGGGCGTCGGAACCTATGCGATCGGCCGCGGCAGCCTCACCGATGCCGCCAATGCGAATTACGACATCAGCTATGTCGGCGCCGGGTTCAGCATCGGCAAACGCGCCGTCACGGTCACGGCGGATAGCGGCTTGAGCAAGACCTATGGTGACAGCGATCCGCTGTCCTACGGCTACACTGTCTCGGATCTGGGCACTGGAACGGCACTTGTCGGCGCACTGGATCGTGCTGCCGGTGAGAATGCCGGCAGCCATGCGATTGGCCGCGGCACGCTCACTGATGCCGCCAACGGCAATTACGACATCAACTATGTCGGCGCGAACTTCAGCATCGGCAAGCGGGCGATCACCGTCACGGCCAATGCCGGTCAAGGCAAGATCTACGGCGACAGCAATCCCTCGTCATTCGGCTACAGCGTTTCGGATCTTGGTAGCGGAGCGCTGCTGGTCGGTGCTCTCGACCGCGCGGCCGGCGAGACTGTCGGCAGCTATGCGATCGGCCAGGGCACGCTGACCAACGCTGAGAATAGCAATTACGCCATCAGCTATGTCGGTGCCGGTTTCAGTATTGGCAAGCGTGCAGTAACGGTGACGGCGA
Source organism: Mesorhizobium sp. M0088 (assembly GCF_040322895.1). NCBI lineage: Bacteria > Pseudomonadati > Pseudomonadota > Alphaproteobacteria > Hyphomicrobiales > Phyllobacteriaceae > Mesorhizobium > Mesorhizobium sp. M0088. Next base: position 32,187 of record NZ_JAMYUI010000042.1, on the reverse strand, counting down.
ATGCCGGCCAGGGCAAATCCTATGGCGATGCCGACCCGTCGTCCCTAGGCTATACCGTCTCCGATCTCGGTAGTGGCGCGGCGTTGGCCGGTGCTCTCGATCGCGCCGCTGGTGAGACTGTCGGCGGCTATGCAATGGGGCAAGGCGGCATCACCAACGCCGCGAATTCGAACTATGACATCAGCTATGTCGGCGCGGACTTCAGCATCGGCAAGCGGGCCATCACCGTGGTTGCGGATGCGCAGAGCCGGCCACAAGGGACGGCCAATCCGCCACTCACCTACACGGTCGGCGGCTTGGGGCTGGTCAACGGCGACATGTTCGCGGGCGGCCTTTCGACCGAAGCCACCACTGCAAGCATGCCCGGCATTTACGCCATCGAGCAAGGCAGCCTGACCATCTCGGCCAATTACGAGTTGACCTATGTCGGCGCGGACCTAGTGGTGCAGTCTGCCAACGCGGTGCCGCCAACCGAGGCTGCCAGCATCGTCGCCCACAATGCCGACACGCATGGCGGCGGTCAGCCGGCCCCTATCTTCTTTGCCGGCCAGCCCTCCGATGGCGAGACGCAGACGCTGGTCGAGGATCCGCGCCTGAACGGTCCCGCCCTCTGTCAGGGCATCGGAGACATCGCGTCCGTCTGCACTGTCGCGTCGGTTCAGTAGGCGTTTGCCCCCCCCCATCTCGTATCGGAAAAGCCGGAGCCCCGACAATCGCCGGAGGCGCCGTGCGATCATTGTCAGTCTGCGTCAGCCGTTTGGATAGTAGCCGCCATCGGCGCCGTCGCCGATGTAGAAGCCGCCGCCTGAATCGTCTTGCAGTCGCTGATCCAAGTTCTCAATCTGGCTGAGCAAACCTTGGTATGCGCCGCGGTCAGTGGCCGAGCGACGGATGCTGTCGGCCCTCATCATCAGATCGTGCTCCTGCTCAGGGGTGATCGCCTTGGCCTCCCTTGCCTCGACGATCCCTTGCTTGACGCCCTGCAACTGCTCCAGGACGGCTCTAGCCTCGACAGACATGCGCTGCGGTTCGACCCTGTGGCGGTGTACCGCGTAAGCACTCGATAGCGGCACGGCCGCCAGTAGCGATGCGATTGCTATGATCCTTGGTGTGACATTGCGCATGGTCGCGCCTCCCTTCAACGGGAAAGCGGTGTGGATATCGCTTTCCGGACACGGGCAATCTCCTCCGTCGCGTCGCGGTGATCCTGTCATCGCCGGCGGTTCGTGGCCCGCAATATCCATATAGAGGCGTTCCAATCCCTGGGCTGGCAAGGAACGGAAAGTTGACAGATTGTGATCGCGGAGAGACCCGGCATGTCGTGCTGCCACAGCCCGGCAGCGGGCGTGCTGGCTACATGCGCATCAGCAGGCCGCCATCGACGGCAAGTTCGATGCCGGTGATGTAGCTCGCCGCGTCGGAGAGCAGGAACAGGGCCGCGTTGGCCATGTCCTGCGGCGTGCCGATGCGGCCGAGCGGCGCGTAACTCGCCACGGCCGAACGCTTCTCCTCGGTGTCCCAGCGCGCCTGCAGCGGGGTCAGCGCCATGCCGGGACAGATGGCGTTGGAGCGGATGCGTTCGCCGGCCAACTGCATGGCCAGCGATTTGGACAGCGCGCAGACGCCGGCCTTGGATGCCTGGTAGGCGTCCTGCGGGTTGGCGTCGCCGCGATACCACTGGATGGTCGAGAAATGCACCATGGCGCCGCCGCGTCCGCCCGCGCGCATGTGGGGTACGACCGAGCGCGCCGTGTGTACGAAGGATTTCAAATTGATGTTGAACACCTCGTCCCAGACGTCGAGATCCATCTCGAGGGCCGATTTGTCGCGGCCGAACCACAGCACGCCGGCGACATTGGCGAGATAGTCGATGCCACCGCGCTCGCGGCCCGCCGTGCCGATCGTCTGTTCGACAAAGGCGGCGTCGGTGAGATCGCCCTGCGCGAAGGCGAGCCTGTCGTCATAGGCGGCGAGGGACGCAGGACGCTGCTTGACGTCGATGGCAGTGACAGAGGCACCGGCATCGAGCAGCGCCAGCGTGATCGCCTCGCCCATGCCGCCGCCTGCGCCGGCCACGACCGCATGCCTGCCGGTGAAATCGTAAGCGATCATCTGAACCCCTCGTCTGTTCCTGCCAAAATGCAGATCGAAGGGACAATAGGGGCGGACCAAAATTCCATCAAGCGGTATTAGAAAAAATTTGCCAAAATGGAAAATAGCGATATCGTACCCCAAATGACCTCTCAGCTCGGATGGATTTCAACAGCATGAACCTGCATTCCGGCGCGCGGACCTTTTCCGTGATTTCTCCCGTCGACGGCTCGACCTATACGACGCGCTCTTATGCCGACGGTTCCACCATCGAGGCAGCGCTCACCCGCGCGCGTGCCGCCCTGCCGTCCTGGCGGCGGACGCCGCTGGCCGACAGACTGGCGATCCTGCTGCGCTTCGGTGAGGAGATGAAGGCGCGGGCAACGCCGCTGGCCGAGATGGTGGCCTGGCAGATCGGCCGGCCGCTATGGCAGGCCGACGAGACGCCTCGCCTGGCGCTGGTCGGACAATTGCTTGCCGACATCGCACCGGAAACCCTGGCCAATGTGCCGTATCCTTCGGATGACAACATCCGCCGCTATGCCAAGCCGGTGGCGGGCGGCCTGCATCTGTCGATCTGCGCCTGGAACTATCCCACCGCCATGCTCGGCTATCTCGTGACGTCGCCGCTCGCGGCCGGCAATGTGGTGATCTTCAAGCATTCGCCGCAGACGCCGCTGATTGCCGAACTGGCGGAAGAGGCCTTCCGTGCCGCCGGCGGCCCCGAGGGCGTCTTCCAGAGCTTGCATCTCGACCATGCCGATGCCGAGAAGCTGATTGCGTCCGGCGCCTTCAACGCGGTGAATTTCATCGGTTCGGTCAATGGCGGCCGGAGCGTCCATGCCGCCGCCGCCGGCACCTTCACACAGGTGCATCTCGAACTCGGCGGCAAGGATCCGACCTATATCCGCGCCGATGCCGATCTCGAAGCCACGATCCCGCAGATCGCCGAGGGCACCTATTCCAATGCCGGCCAGTCCTGCTGTTCGGTCGAGCGCATCTATGTCGACCAGGCGATCCATGACCGCTTCGTCGAAGCGCTGGTTGCCGAAACGGCGAAATGGACCATCGGCCATCCCATCGGCGAAAAGCCGATGGTCGGCCCGGTGGTGCGGGCGAGTGCCGCCGACACGATCCGCGATCTCGCCGAACAGGCGGTCCGGGCAGGAGCCCGGCGCCTGATGCCGCGAGACGGAACGCTCAAGGCCTCTGGTCTTGGCGCCGCCTATGTCGCGCCGGAAGTGCTGGTGGGTGTCGATCACAGCATGCGGATCATGCGCGACGAACTGTTCGGGCCGGTGGCCTGCATCCAGTCCGTCGGCAGCGATGACGAGGCGATCGGCCTGATGAACGACAGCGATTTCGGCCTCAGCGCCTCGATCTGGACCACAGATATCGAGCGCGGCGTGGCGCTGCTCGACGAGGTCGAGGCCGGTACCGTCTATCTCAATCGCTGCGACCACGCCGACCTGCATCTGCCCTGGGGCGGCATCAAGAATTCCGGCCTCGGCCGCACCAATGGCCGCGCCGGCCTGGCGGAGGCGACAGCGGCCAAGGCCTATCATGTCCGCTCCGTCATCGGCTGATCCGGAGGACGGCCCGGTGAGCGCCGCGAGCCTTGCAGAGCTTGATGAGAGAGCAGTCGCCGCGCTGGCCGCCGCCAGTGTCGAGCGGCTGCGGATCGAGGCGGCGAGCCCCTATCTGCTGATCGCCGAACATGCGGGCAATCTGGTGCCCGCGCCATGGCATGACCTTGGCCTCGCAGCACCCTATCTCGGCACGCATTTCGCCGTCGACATCGGCATCGATGCCTTGACGCGCCGGCTGTCGCAGACATTGCGGGCGCCGGCCGTGGTCGCGCATTATTCGCGGCTGTTCCTCGACTACAACCGGCCTGCCGGCGAATGGGACTTCATGCGCCCGGATCTCGGCGGCATTCCGGTGCCTGGCAATCTCGCGCCCGATGCAGTCGATGTCAGGCTGCGCAAGATGATCGCCTGGGCGCCGGTCGAACAGGCTGTTATCGACGCCGCGGCTGGCCGGCAGGCGCTGATCTCGGTGCATTCCTTCACCCCGGTGATGGGCGGCGTCAGGCGCAATGTCGACATCGGCGTCCTGTGGCGGGAGCAGTCCCCCTTCGTCACCTCGGTGTTGAAAACGCTTGGCGCGCGGGGCGCCGAGGCCGGGTTGAGGATCGGCGACAACGAGCCGTATGACTGGCGTCAGGCAGTTGGCTACACGCTGAACCGGCACGGGTTGGAGCAGGGCAGGCCTTGCCTTTATCTCGAAGTCCGCAACGACCTGCTTTCCGATCCGGAAACATTCGAGCTCGTCAGCCGCACGCTAGAAACCGTATTTGCCACCGTTGCGATGTCGTTATGGCCGAAACCAGCCGTAGCCGTCTAAAGGCTGGACGCCCCCGAGGCGCGCCGCTAGAGCTTGTCGAATTGGAAACACGACAGCCAAGGGCGTGGGTGATGCAGGGCAATGTGGGTAGCAAGATCCGCGATGCGCGCAAGGAGCGGAACATCACGCTGCGCGATCTCAGCGAACGCTCCGGCCTTTCGGTTTCGCAATTGTCGAAACTGGAGAACGGTAAAGCCCGGCTGACGGTCGACGTCGCACTGATGATCGCCGGCGTGCTGCATGTGCCGGTGGCCTCCTTCCTGTTCAGCCCGAAGCCGGGCATGCAGGCGCGGCGCTCGATCACGCGCGCCGGTAGCGGCATCCTGCACCAGGGCAACGCAATGGAATTCGAGGTCCTGTGCAGCGATTTTCGCGACAAGACCAACATTTTCTGGCGTGTCACGCTGCGCGCGAAGAGTTTTGAGGAGAACGGTGGCTGGCGCAGCCATTCGGGCGAGGAGTTCATCCACGTGCTGAGCGGCAGCCTGGAACTGCACACGATCCATTATGATCCAACCGTGCTGCAGCCGGGCGACAGCATCCTGTTCGATGGCGAAATGCAGCACGCCTATATCGCGCTGGGCGAAGAGCCGGTGATCATGCTGATGTCGAACACAGTGCCGCGCGACGGGCTGCCGGCCGGCGCCGGGGTCTGATCCCGGCCTGACTGGAATCCGGGCCCGAAAGTTTGGGGCCTCTCAAGAATATTTTCTAAAATGGAAAAAAATACTTGTTATGGAAAAGTCGGGGGTCTAGCATCCTGTTGACCGGCCGACAGGAGAAATAGCCATCGGCCGGATGGGAGATGGAACCGATGCTGTCGGTTGAGGCAGTCAGCAAGACCTTTGGCGGCGTGCAGGCGTTGCGCAGTGCCTCGCTGGCCTGCGAGGCCGGCGAAATCCTCGGCCTGATCGGCCCCAATGGTGCCGGGAAATCCACTCTGGTCAACGCCATCTCCGGCGTGCTCAAGCCGGACACCGGCAGTGTCAGACTGGCGGGCAAGGAGATCGCCGGCCACGGTCCTGAACATTGCGCACGGGCCGGCGTCGCGCGTACGTTCCAGACCATCCGCCTGTTCAAGGATTTGACCGTCCGGCAGAATGTCGAGGTCGCCCATATTACCTGCCAGGCGGTTCGGCCGGAAGCGGCGGCACGCATCGGCGTCGATCAACTGCTTGCGCAATATCAGCTGGATGGCTTCGCCGACGTTCCGGCCGGCACGCTGTCCTATGGCAGCCAGCGCCGGCTCGAAATCGCCCGCGCGCTGGCGTTGGGCCCATCGTTGCTGCTGCTCGACGAGCCGGCGGCCGGCCTCAACGAAGGCGAGTCCGAGACATTGGCGGTAGCGATCGAGGGCATTCGCAGGGATGTCGGCTGCGCGACCATCGTCATCGATCACGATTTGCGATTCATCAACCGGCTTTGCGACCGGCTCTGCGTCATGGATCAGGGCCAGGTGATCGCGTCCGGGCAAACCGAAGCGGTGTGGCGCGATCCGCGCGTCATCGAGGTTTATGTCGGGCAGTCCGAGACATCGTGACGGCGCCCTAAGCGCCAACAACAAGGGAGAAGGAGGGGTCAAATGGAGAAGATGATTTTGGGGGCCGCGGTCGTGGCGGCGGGGCTTTTGCAGGTGACGCATGCCGGTGCCGCCGATCTGAAGATCGGGCTCGCGGTGGCAATGACCGGCACCTACGCACCCTACAGCGAGGCCGAAGGGGCGCGCTGCATGGCCGACAAATTGAACAAGGCCGCAGGCGCCGGCGATCCCAAGGTCGAGCTGATGATCGAGGACAACCGCTCCGATCCGCAGCTTTCGGTGTCGCTCGGCCAGAAATTCCTCGATGCCGGCGCCCAGGTCATCACCGGCGTGCCGTTCCCGGATGCGCTGATCCCGACAGCGCAGATCGCCGCGCCCTATGGTGCCACTGTATTCTCGGCGCCGAACACGCAGCTTGAGATGCAGCAGGCCGGCCTCGACAATTTCATTGCCGGCGCGGTGCCGGATCCGATCAATGCGGCAGCGACCGCCAATGCGCTCTACGGCAAGGGCGCGCGTACCGTGGCGCTGATGGTCTCGCCCGATGCAGGCTCTTATTCCGAAAAGCTGCCGGAATGGTTCGGCGAGGTGTTCGAGCATCTCGGCGGCAAGGTCGTCTCCAAGCTCAACTATTCCTGGGGCACATCAGACTGGTCGCCGCAGATCGCTAGCATCAAGGCGTTGCCGCAGAAGCCGGACGCCATCCACATCTGCGGCGTGCTGCCCGATGTCGGCATTTTCATCCGCCAGCTGCGCGCCAATGGCTATGACGGTTGGGTGGCCGGCTGCGATGCCTTCGACGACAAGTCGCTGGAAGGCACCGTGGGTGATCCGGCATCGCTGGAGAAGGTGATGTTCGCCACCCATGGCGCGACCGGCGTCGACAGCCCGATCGACAAGTTCCTGGCCCAGTGCAAGGCCGACGGCTACAAGATCAACGGCATCTTCGACGCGCTTGGCGCCGATATGGTGCAGATCAGCTACGAGGCGGCGAAGAAGTCCGGCACGGTCGAGCCCGCCGCCTTGCGCGAGGCGATCCGCGCGCCGGGTGGCTATCCCGGCACCACCGCGCCGGTCATATCCTTCGCCGAGAAGAAGGGTTATCCGGTCAAAGCAGTGCCGGTGATGGGGTTCGCGAACGGCAAGCGGGTGCTGATCACCGACACGCCGCCGACCTTCGTTCCGGCGCTGAACTGACGGGCAGAAAGCGATGACGGATCGAGACTTCGCAGTGCAGACCTCGTCGTGCTGAGCGTCGACAATCTGGTCGTCCGCTACGGCGCGGTGAGCGCGGTGCGCGACCTCAGCCTGAAGGTCGGGCGGGGCGAACTCGTCGCCCTGCTCGGCCCCAACGGCGCCGGCAAGAGTTCGACCATCAACGCGCTGACCGGCCTGGTCACGCCGGTTTCCGGCCGCATCGTTCTCGACGGCCAGGACATTTCGCGTGTCCGCACCGAGGACCGCATTCGCGCCGGCCTGACCTCCACCCCCGAAGGCCGGCACATCTTCGCCAATCTGACGGTCGGCGAGAACCTTCGGCTTGGCGCGGCGATACGGCGCGATCCCAAGGGCGTGCGCCAGGACATCGAGCGCTTCCTGGCCTTGTTTCCGGTGCTTTCCGAACGCTACGGGCAGGCGGCCGGCACACTATCGGGTGGCGAGCAGCAGATGTTGGCCATCGCCAGGTCGCTGATGTCGCGGCCGAAGCTGCTGTTGCTCGACGAGCCGTCGCTGGGACTGGCGCCGAAGATCGTGGTGCAGATCTTCGATTTCATCGGCGAGCTGAAGGCGGAAGGGCTGACGCTGCTGGTGGTCGAGCAGAACGCCAGGCAGGCATTGCGCTTCGCCGACCGCGTCTATGTCGTCAGTGCTGGAACGCTTCGCCACAGCGGGCCGCCATCCAGCCTTGCCGACGAAAACGGCCTCTTCAACCTCTATATCGGCGGGTAGGCGGCGACATGGATTATGCCTTGCAGCAGCTTCTCAATGCGCTGGCCTTCGGCGCCGAATATTCGTTGGTGGCGCTCGGCCTTGCGGTGGTGTTCTCCATCATGGGCCTTGTCAATTTCGCGCATGGCGAGATCATCGGCGTCTCCGCCTACAGCGTGTTCCTGGCGGCCGCGCTCGGACTGACCTCGCCCATCGTTGCGGTGCTGCTTGCAGTCGCCGCAGCGGCACTGGCTGCCATCGCTTTCGAGCGGGTGGCGTTCCGGCCTGTGCGCTATGCACCGACGACGACCGGGCTGCTCACCGCCTTCGGCGTCTCGATCGTCGTGCAGAACCTGTTCATGCTGCTGATCTCACCCAAGCCGCAGTCGGTTTCGATCCTCAACGGGCTGAACCAGATGTGGTTCTTCGGCCCCTTCGCGGTGTCGTCGCTGCAGGTGATGGAGCTTATCGTCTCGGGTCTGACCATCCTCGCCTTGGTGCTCTTCCTCAACCGTTCGACGCTCGGCCTCGCCATCCGCGCGGCGTCGCGCGATTTCGCCACGGTGCGGCTGATGGGTATCAAGGCGAACCGGGTGATCGCCACGGCCTTCGCCATCTCGGGCGCACTGGCCGGCATCGCCGCCGTTTTCATCATCGCGCGGCGCGGCAGCGTCTCGCCCGATCTCGGCTTCAGCCTGGTGCTGAAGGCGTTCGTCGCCTGCGTGATCGGCGGCTTCGGCTCGCTGGCGGGCGCTGCGGCCGGCGGCATGCTGCTGGGCTTCATCGAGGTCGGCCTGCTGGTTGCGTTGCCGCAGGAGTATGGGGGCTTCAAGGACGCGCTCACCTACGGGATCATCGTCGCGCTGCTTGTCTACCGGCCAGAAGGCCTGCTCGGCCAGCGGGTCGAACTCGGCGACAAGGAGATTTGACGTGTCGCAGGCAATCGAAGAGACCGCATCTCCGCCGGCTGCTGTCGCACAATCCCGCGCTGCGCTGACGCGCTCGCTCATCGGTGGGCTGGTAACGTCGGTGCCGGTGCTGGTGGTCGGGCTGCTGATCCTGAATTTCGCACCGACCTACTACACCTATCTGGCGCTCGGCGCCTTCGTGAACCTGATCGTCGTCGTCGGCCTTCAGGTGTTCATGGGCAACAGCAACATCGCCAATCTCGGCCACAGTGCCTTTGTCGGCCTCGGCGCCTATGGCGTCGCCATCCTGTCGACGCCACTGGCCATGAAGAAACTGTCGATCCCCCATGCGCCGTTCGGCTTCGCCACGCTGCAACTCGATCCGGTGTCGTCGGCGCTCATCGCGCTCATCATGGTCGGCATCGTCGCCGCGGTCAGCGGCAAGGTGATCAGCCGCCTGTCGGGTGTCGCCGCGACCATCGTCAGCCTGGCGCTGCTGATCATCGTCCATTCGGTGTTTCTCAACTGGACCAATCTGTTCAAAGGCAACCAGGCCTTCTTCGGCATCCCGAAGGTGGTCGGCTTGCCCTGGATGATGGTGTTCTCGGTGGTGGTGATCGTGCTGGCGCGGCTGTTCAAGGACAGCCGCTGGGGCCTGCAGCTCCGCGCCAGCGCCCAGAGCCCGCAGGCCGCCGCAGCACTCGGTATCGACGCCCGACGCCTGCGGCTGATGTCGTGGGTGCTGTCGGCGCTGATCTGCGGCCTCGCCGGTGTGCTCTACGCCTATTTTGCCGGCACGATCAGTCCCAAGCTTTTCTACTTCCAGATGATCTTCAACACGCTGGCGATGCTGATCCTGGGCGGCATGGCGACGGTGACCGGCGCGGTGACCGGCGTGATCGTGCTTTCGGTCGGGCTGGAATTCATCCGCAGCATCGAATCCGGCGTGACGATCGCCGGCCTCCAGCTGCCGCAGCTGCTCGGGCTGTCGGGTGTGGCGCTCGGCGTCGTCATCGTGCTTTGCATGGCCTTCCGGCCAAGCGGCATCAGCGGCCGTTATGAGCTCGACGAATTGTTGTCGCGATTTTTCAGGCGCAACGCGAAATAGCGTAGCGTCTGTCCGTTTCTTCTAACGCAATTCCGGACGGAAAACCGTTTCACACTTTTCCTGGAATTGCTCCGAGTTTTCCTGGTGGAGGTTTGAAGTGGAATTTGAGGATAAGGCCGCGGCCTACAAGCCCAGGCTCGAAGCGCTGCAGAGCAAGCTGGCGGCCGACGGCGTCGAATTCATCGAGATCCATACGGTCGACACATCAGGGGCGTTCCGCTCCAAGATCGCACCGCTGAAGCTCTCTACCTATGGCGAATCCATCAACGCCATCCTCTATTGCGTTACCCATGGCGACGGCCAACCGATGGGTGATGTTGCCTTCGCCTCGCCGAGCGCCAATGAGGAGAACGGCTTTCCAAATATCAAGGGGATCATCGATCCGGCAACGGTCGTCCAGCACGGCTGGAAGCCGAAATTCGCCTCCGCCATCACCAGCTCCTACATGCTCGACGGCGCGGTCTGTCCGTTCGATCCGCGCGGCGTGCTGGCCCGCGTCGAAGAACGCGCCAGGGCGCTCGGCTACGAGCCGATGATCGCGCTCGAATACGAGTTCGGCATCTTCCATGCCGACCACGATCTGATGCGCGCCGGGCGCTACCGCGAGCTGAAGCCCTGGGGCCATTCGCTGATCAACTATGATCTGGTGCGCAGCGGCGAATATCAGGATTTTGCCGCCGAATTCATCACCCGCATGAAGAGCATCGGCATCGGGGTGGCCTCGCTGGTCACCGAATATGGCTATGGCATGTATGAATATGCGCTGACGCCGAAATCGGCACTGCAGGCAGCCGACGACGCCATGCGTGCCAAGCTGCATCTGCGCGAGCTGTGCGCCGAGCGTGGCCTGGTCGCCACCTTCATGACGCGCTTCCAGCCGCCGGGCAAGGAAAGCGCCTGCGGCGCGCATCACCATGTCAGCCTGTGGCGCGACGGCAAGCCGGCCTTCGCCGCCGGCCCGAACCGGCTGACGCCGGTTGCGGAAAAGTTCCTTGCCGGCGTGCTCCACCGGATGCAGGAAACACATCTGTTGTTTCGGCCGACGGTCAATTCCTACCGCCGCTTCGATCGTGGCGCCTGGTCGCCGGAGGACGTCGCGTGGGGTTTCGAGAACCGCACAGCACCCGTCCGCGCCATCACCACGCCGAATGACGGCGCCTGCCGGCTGGAGCATCGCGCGCCGGGCGCCGACATCAATCCCTATCTGTCGATCGCCGCGATCCTGGCGGCTGGATGCGAGGGCATCGAGAAAGATCTGCCGCTCGAAGCGCCGGTGACGTCGAACCTGGCCAATCTCGACAAGCCGAAACTGCCGCGTACGCTCAATGCTTCGATCGAGGCCTTCGCCGCATCGGATTTCTGCGCCGATGCGTTTGGTGAGGCCTTTCGCGACAATTATGCCGAGAGCCGGCGAGCCGAGCAGGCGGCATTCGACGCCTGGCAGGCGTCGCACATCACCGACTTCGAGTGGCAGCGCTATTTCGTCAGCTGATCATGCCAGGGCGTTCCAGCGTAAATCTACACGCTTTGCGACACCGGAGAAATCAAGGCGTTATCGGAGATACGCTCCAGGCGTACGAAGGCCGTCAGCGGCAGGTGGTCGGAGGCAACGCGCGAAAGCGGCGTGTCATGCGCGTTAATGGCGGCAATCATGCCGTGCCTGTTGGCCATGATCCGGTCGAGCGCCAGCAGCGGCAGGTTCGACGGGAAGGTGGGGACCGCCGGCGGCTGCGGGCCGAACGTCGCATGCAGCGTGTTGAGAGCGGAGCGGTTGCCAAGTCGCCATTCGTTGAGGTCGCCGAGCAGCAAGGTCGGTCTTTCGTCCGGGCTGTTCATCAGGTCGAGCACGACGCGCGCCTGCTGGGAGCGCGAGCGGCGCAGCAGGCCAAGATGGGCGGCGATGATGCGCAGCGTCTGGCTTCCATCGAGGTCGATCTCCGCCACCACCGCGCCGCGCGGCTCCAGTCCCGGAAGCTTGATCTGGTGCACGTCGCGAACGACGCCCTTCTTGAACAGCAAGACGTTGCCATGCCAGCCATGGCCCTTGCCTGTGGCCGAAATCGGCACCGGAACCAAGCCGGTTTCCCGTTCGAGCCGGGGCAGGTCGAGAAGCCCATTACGGTCGCCGAAGCGATTGTCGGCTTCCTGCAGCGCGATGAGATCCGGATCGATTTCGCGGATGACGCGGATGGTCCGTTCCGGGTCGAATTTCCTGTCGACGCCGATGCATTTGTGGACATTGTAGGAGGCAACCAGCGTGCCGGTGGTGGCTGTCGTCTTGAGTGCGGCGGCATTCGCTTTCTGCATCCGGCGGTCACGAAGGGACAGAAGCATGCTTGCCGGGAGGCTGCGTCCAATTCTGTGCATCTCTGTGCTGCTCGTCCTCGCTGGCATCAATTCAGAAGCCGGATACAGTGAAAATAGGCAATTTCCGCGTATGTTCCATGACGGACGAGTTCCTCAAGCGCACCTCCGCCTTAGAGATAGGGTGAACCGAGCCACAATACCCGGTCGAACAGCCTGATAAGAAACGGCCGGGCTCGCAAAGCTTCCAGCGTCACCGGCACGGCGGAGGCGATCGCCGACCCGATCCGCGCCTCGATCTCGCTGGCAAAGCCGGCATCGAGCACCTCCAAGTCGATCTCGAAATTCAGCCGCAGCGATCGGGCGTCAAGATTGGAAGAGCCGACATAGGCCCACACGCCGTCGATCGAAAGCAGCTTCGAATGGTCGAACGGTCCCTCGGTGCGCCAGACACGGCAATAGTGTTTGAGCACCTGATCGAACTGCGCCATCATCGCGCGGTCGACGAGGAAAAGATTGTTCACCGCCGGCACCACGATGTCGATTTCGACCCCGCGCCTGCCGGCGGTGATCAGCGCGCTGATCAGTTCCCGATCCGGCAGGAAATAGGGCGACATCACGCGTATAGACTTGCGGGCGACCGAGAATGCACCGATCAGCAGCTTGTGGTTGGTCTCGTTGCTGGCATCCGGGCCGGAAGCAACCGCCCGCACCATCATCGGTGCGCCTGGCGACGGCGACAGCGGGGCGATGTGCCAGGCGTCGCCTTTCAGCGCCTCGTTGGTGGCGAAGCGCCAGTCCTCGGCGGCGACCGAAAAGAGGTCGGCGACGATCGGACCGGTCACCCGGAAATGTGTGTCCCTGGCGCTGTTGGAGCCGGCGAATTCGGCGGAGAAGCCTTTTCGGATGTTCATGCCCCCGGTGAAGGCCGTGATGCCGTCGACCACCAGGATCTTCCGGTGGGTCCTCAGATTGGCGTAGGGCAGGCGCAGGCCCATGACGATGTTGCCGTTGAAGACATCGGCGGGGATGTTGGCCTCGCGCAAATGCCCCAGGATGCTCGGCACCGAGTAGCGGGCGCCGACGGCATCGATCAGCACGCGGACGGTGACGCCGCGGTGGACGGCGCCGGCAAGCGCCTGGACGAAGAGCAGGCCGACGGCGTCATTGTCGAAAATATAGGTCTCGAGCAGGACGCTGCGCTCGGCACCATCGATGGCCGCGCACATGGCGGCATAGGCCTCGTCGCCGGTCTCCAGCACATCGATTGCATTTCCAGGATTGAGCGCGCGCCGCGCCACCCTGTCGCCCAATGTCCGCAAGCCCGTGAATCGTTGCCCGTAGCGCTCGACGATCAGGGTCTCTTCGACAGCGACGTCGCGCTCGTGCTTGGCGGACACCGCGCCATCGGCAAACGGGCGCTGGGCGGTGATCGTGGCGCGGCGAATGCGGTTGATGCCGGCGACGGCATAGATCAGCACGCCGAGGATCGGGGACAGCACCATCACGCCGACCCAGCCGGTGGCGGCGCGGACATCTTCCTTGGTCATGACGGCATGGACGATGCCGACCGTCGCCATCACCACGGAGATGATCGCCAGAATTTGCGGCCAGTGAGTCGCCAGGGTCGCCAACATGCCGAGACTATCCAGCGAGCGGTTGCAGAAGGCAATGCAGCCGCTCGTGCCGTGCATTCGCCGGTTGGTGGCATGCGGCCCCGGCTGAAGAGTTCGACCGGCCGCAGAGATCGATGGGCTGAAGCACCCCGATAGATCCTGTTCAGAAGGACAAACCTGACCGAGGGGAAGCATAAAGCCTGGCATCGTCCTGTTCTTCCCAGGCCCACCGAAGCCTCTTATGCTTTGGTACCACCTCTATTGTATATCAGGAGAAATGAATTTAGTTATATAAACACTTTGATTATGGCGAGGGGGGCGCTGAATGATGAAATTCAACTTCGATGGACCTCCCGGCGATGACGCAGCTGCCGACGCGTCGGCGGAATGCCAACGCCAATTGCTGCCTCTCGTCCGTGAGATCGTTCAGGCAGCGGTCGCTGCCGGGTGGAGCGAGGAGGACGTTCTTCTGGGGTTTGTGGAACTTACATGGGATTTGTACGAGAATCGTCGCGACGATCTGCAATGACCGGCAGCAAATCGGGTAGCTCTGCATTGCCTTGAAGGGCTGCTGAATTGGTCGAATTGTCCAAACCTGAAGCAGGGCTCCGAACTCAGGCCAACCAGAGGCCTCGCGGCAGCGGGCTCGGTGTGGCAGCTTTTGCGCTGGCAGCTTTCACGATAGGAATTTTTTCTTGACTCGGTGACCTCAGCTAAGGTATAAATTCGTGCATGGTGCTGATTTGCGCCAGTGACCCGCCGAACAGGCGGGTTTTTCGTTTGATGCTCCGTCAGCCAATGCGCCGGCGAAGGTTCCGAAATGGTCCAGCCCTTGCCTTGTTGACTGGTTCGTCTTCTTATCCCGAACAAAATTTTTTCTTTGCGTACGGATGTTATTCACACTCCGCGCCATGTGCGTTACGTTGGATCCGGGTCGGGCTAAGGGGGATTTCAGGCGGCGGACAAGCGGCTGAGGCCAGGCAATGAAAAATACGGACGATGCTCGGGAAAGCGGCGTTTCCCGGGGCGTCAATCGAGAACGGACAGCTCGATTTGTCCTGGACATAATTCCTGAAAACGCCGGGCCCAGGAGGGCCATCGCGCGGGGGAGTGTCATATCCTCCGTCCGCGATCCCGTCTCGCAGACATTCATCGTTCGCCGTCCGGCCGGAACGATCCGATGAATGGCGATGCCGGTCGGCTTCGATCAATCACGAATTGTTTTTCGGGGGAACGAGGAGGAAAGCCTCCGGTTGAACCTCATCTGGGACGTGTCAGGAGGCCGAAAAATGCCGGGTGATGATGGTTTCCCCGGACCGGCTTCCGGAACCAATCTGCGACAGCCGACGCTCAACGCGAAAGGCGGACTTTCGGTCCGCAGCATACGCCGCGTGCAGGAATTTCTGGACAAGAACTTTACGCGCAAGCTGGCGCTTGCCGAGATGGCCGCAGTTTGCGAGCTCTCGCCGTACCACTTCATGCGGGCTTTCTCGAGGACGTTCGGGGTGCCGCCGCACCAGTATGTCCTCGAGCTGCGGCTGGATTTGGCTGAAAGACTGCTTGCCGACAGCCGCATGACGATCGCCGACATCGCGCATTCCTGCGGATTTTCAAGCCAGAGCCATTTTACCACCGTGATGAAGAAATACCGCCAGGTGACGCCGCTGCAGCTGCGGGTGGGCAAGCTTAACTCCAAGGTTAGATGAGGCGGCGCTTAGGTCGTTGCTTTATTTCTTGGTTTTAAAGCATTGGCTAAGGTAACAAGCCGTTAACCTCTGCAGGTTTGCTCCGATCTTTTCTCACAAGGCAGCAATTTCGTGAAATACCGCGGGCAGGAATCATGTCTTCCTGCGGTGGAGCGGAATTGTCAGACATTTCGTGCCGGCCAGCGGAGAGGGAACCATGACCGACAACCAGTTTTCGAACGGCTCGCTTCTTGTTCAGCGTCGCGCGGCGCATTTCGCCGGGCACTGGATCGCGGGGGCCGATGTCAGTTCCCGCTCGGTTCGCCGCCGCCTGATGGCTGTGCTGCGGATGGCGCATCGTGCGCTCGGCATGGGGCGCAAGCGCCTGGGGCTGGGGACTTTGGGCGTCGGCGGGAAGTCGGGGGTGGCGGCCGCGATGCTGGGCGCCTTCGCGATCGGCATGGCTGCGACGCCGGCTCAGGCGCAATATCAGGCCGGCGGCGGGTCGGCGACAGCCGGCAACGCCGTCGCCATCGGTAACGGTACCCAGGCGAATGGCGCGAACAGCGTAGCATTGGGCACCTCCAACAGCGCAACGGGCGATGCTTCGATCGCCATCGGCTATTCGATGAGTGTCAATGGCCTCAACTCCATAGGCATAGGTGTCTTTGCGAAGGCAACCGGCGTCAACGCCCTCGCGTTAGGCGGGAACGCCCAAGCTACTGCGGATGGAGCAAGCTCCATTGGCGTCAACTCGGTTGCAGCCGCAGGCGCGGCCGCCTTTGGCCTGAACGCGCGTGCGGACGGAACGAACTCGACGGCGATCGGCTATGTTACCCGGGCGACCGGACTGCGCGCCACCGCGCTCGGGTTTGGTGCAACAGCGTCCGGGCTGGATTCGCTTGCCCAAGGCAATAGCGCCGTCGCAAGCAACCAGAACGCCATCGCCATCGGCTTCCAGGCGACCGCGACCGCGATCAACGCCGTCAATCTTGGCAACCGAACTGTTGCGGGAATGGGCGCCCTTGAAGAGAGCGCCATCGCCATCGGCACGGACGTCAGGGCATCTCAGGTCGACAGCATTGCGATAGGACGCCAATCCGTTTCATCTGCAGGAAACGCGGTGGCTCTAGGCAAGAACGCGTCGGCCTCGAGCGTGGCCTCGATGGCGCTGGGGGCCGGTTCGGCGGCAACCAACACCAACGCGGTCGCGATCGGCGCCAGCACCCAGGCCACGGGAGCCGGCTCCGCCGCCCTCGGCACCTTCTCCGTTGCTTCGGGAGCGAATTCCACAGCCCTCGGGAACGCCACGGCCAGCGGCGACCGTGGGTTCGCCGGCGGCCGTTTAGCCACCGCCGTGGGCAACGATTCCATCGCCATCGGCACGACCGCAAATGCGAGCAGCGCCGCCAGCACAGCGGTTGGCAACACGGCCGTTGCCAGCGGTGTAAACTCTTCCTCCTTCGGGTCCGGAGCGAATGCGACGGGGGACAATTCCCTCGCCGCCGGCGTCAGCGCCAACGCCAGCGGGATTGCCAGCACAGCGCTTGGCATCGGCGCCGCATCCAGCGGCACCAATGCCGTCGCTGTCGGCGTTTCGGCGAGCGCGTCCGGGTTGAACGCCATCTATGTCGGCTCGCGCACCTTTGGCGCAGGCGCCAGCGCACAGAGCGCCATCGGCATCGGCACGGACGTGACGGCGTCCGCAGCCAACGCCATCGCGGTCGGTCTCCAGGCCACTGCGAACTCCGTCGACGCCGTCGCCATCGGCACCAACGCAAACGCAAGCGGGGGCAAGGCTGTCGCCATCGGTGCGGGCAACGTCGCTTATGGAGACGGCGCGGTTGCCATCGGCGATCCGAGCTTCGCCAGCGGCACCGGCGCCTTCACCGGCGGCGCAAACAACATCGCCAACAGCGACGGCACGGCGACCGCCACCGCGGCCAACGTGGCCAACGGTGCCGTCGCCATCGGCAACAACAACAAGGCGATCGGCCAAGGCTCAGTGGCGTTGGGCAACGGCTCCACGGCAGGTGCCGCCGGCCTCGCCGGGAATATCGCATTTGGCGATGGCGCGACGGCGGCGGCAAGCTCCGGCGACGTGGCGCTCGGCTCGGGCTCGGTGACCACCACGGCGGTCGGCACGGCCAGTGGGGTGGTCAATGGCACGACCTATGCCTTCCAGGGCACCAACCCTACCTCGACGGTCAGCATCGGCGCGCCCGGCGCGGAACGCACCATCACCAATGTCGCCGCGGGTCGGATCAGTTCGACGTCGACCGACGCCATCAACGGCTCGCAGCTCGCCGCCACCAACCAGGCCGTCGATGCCATCGGCGCCGTCGTCAACAACATCAATGTCGGCGGCGGCATCAAGTATTTCCATGCCAACTCGACGGCGGCGGACTCCTCGGCGACGGGCACGGACTCCGTTGCGATCGGACCCGTCGCGACCGCAACGGGGACGAACGCCATCGCGGCCGGTGTCAATTCGAGTGCATCCGACGCCAATGCGTCGGCCTTCGGCAGCGGCGCCGTCGCATCGGCGCTCGACGCAACGGCGATTGGATACATTTCCAACGCCTCTGGCCAATACAGCACCGCCATTGGCGCCAACGCCAACGCCACGGCGACCTCCAGCACCGCGATCGGCCAGAACGCCTTTGCTACCGGCCTCCAGGCGACGGCTCTCGGCATGCAAGCGAATGCCAGCGCCGCGAATGCGCTCGCGCTGGGTGCAAACTCGACCGCTGGCAACGCAGGCGACGTGGCGCTCGGCTCGGGCAGTGTCACCGACGTCGCCGTCGGCACGCCGAGTACCGTGATCAACGGCACGACTTACGCTTTCCAGGGCACCACTCCGACCTCGACGGTCAGCGTCGGCGCGGTCGGTGCGGAACGTACCATCACCAATGTCGCCGCGGGGCGGATCAGTTCGACGTCGACCGACGCCATCAACGGTTCGCAGCTCGCCGCCACCAACCAGGCCGTCGATGCCATCGGCACCACGCTCAGCACCATTGGCGGTTCCGTGACCGATCTCGGCAACACGATCAACAACATCGCCGGCGATACCTCGACCGCCTATACCGACGCCAATGGCGAGGGCATCCGCTACGCCCGCACCAACGAGGCCGGGCTGGCGCAAACCGATTCCTTCGCACAAGGGGTCGGCTCCACCGCCGTCGGCTACCAGGCGACCGCGACCGGCGACAGCGCGCTGGCGCTCGGCCGCGACAGCAATGCCAGCATCGACGGCGGCGTGGCGCTCGGTTCGGGTTCGGTTTCCGATCGTGCGATCGCTCCGACTACCGGGCAATTGCCCGCCGGCCCATCCAACTTCATCCAGTACAACACAACCGACAAGACGCTGCTCGGCGCCGTTTCGGTGGGCGATGCCACCTCGTACCGGCAGATCACCAATGTGGCCGACGGCACCCAGGACCAGGACGCGGTGACGGTGCGCCAACTCGCCGGCGCCATAGCTGCCGTATCGGTCACCTCGACCAAGTATTTCCATGCCAATTCGGCGGCGGGCGACTCGCTGGCGGTCGGGGCAGAGTCGGTCGCGGTCGGTCCGACCACGGTCGTCAACGGCGACAACGGCATCGGCATCGGCAACGGCGCCATCGTCGACCAGACCGCACCCGGCGGAACCGCGATCGGCCAAAACGCCCATGTCATGCTGGCCGACGGCCTGGCGCTCGGCACCAATTCGCTGGCGTCCGGCATCCAGTCGGTGGCGCTCGGCGCCGGCGCCCAGAGCACCTTCATCAACAGCGTGGCGCTCGGTGCGCAGTCCATCACCACGGTCGGCGCGCAGGCAGGCTACACGGCCTTTGCGCTCGCCGGTCCGCAAACGTCGGTCGGCGAGGTGTCGATCGGCTCTGCCGGGGCCGAACGCAAGCTCACCAATGTCGCGGCGGGCTCTGCCGACACCGACGGCGTCAACGTTTCGCAGTTGCGCGGCGTGACGCAAAACGTCAGCAACCTGTTCGGCGGCGGCACGACCGTCAATCCCGACGGCTCGATCACCGGCCCAACCTACAACATCCAGGGCAACAATTATTCCACCGTCTATGACGGCTTCACGGCCGTCGACAATGCGCTGACCAGCATCAGCAATGGCGGCGGCATCAAGTATTTCCACGCCAACTCGACGCTGGCCGACAGCATCGCCGGCGGCACCAACGCCGTTGCGATCGGACCGGAGAGCGTGGCGAGCGGCACCGACAGCTTGGCCGCGGGACATGGCTCGACGGCCGCTGGGCAAGGCGCCGTCGCGCTCGGCCAGGGCGCGCAGGCCAACAATGCCAACGATGTGGCGCTCGGTTCCGGTTCGGTGACGCAGACCGCCGTCGGGACCTCCAGCACCGTCATCAACGGCAAGACCTACACTTATGCCGGAACGACTCCAACCGGAACCGTCAGCGTCGGCGACGCCGGCGCCGAGCGGACGATCACCAATGTCGCTGCCGGCCGCGTGTCTTCCGACAGCACCGATGCGATCAACGGCTCGCAGCTCTACGCCACCAATACGGCGATCGAGGATCTGAAAGCCGGCGTCGGAAACCTTACCGAGAACGCGGTGACCTATGACGCCCCGGGCGGCGTCAAGTCGAACACCATCACGTTGCAGGGCGGCGACGTCAACGCGCCGGTCGTCATCTCCAATGTCGGCCCCGGCGTCAAAGGGACCGATGCGGTCAACGTCGACCAGATGAACCAGGGCCTGACCGCGGGCAAGAGCTATACGGACAACCGCGTAGCCTACGCTATCGATACGTCCAACGACTACACCGACAAGGTGGCGGTCACGACCTTGCAGCAGGCCAACGACTATACCGACCAGAAGCTCAGCCAGCTCAATTCGGACATCAGCGGCATCCGCGACGAGGCGCGGCAGGCGGCCGCAATAGGCCTTGCGGCCGCCTCGCTGCGCTATGACGACCGGCCCGGAAAGCTGAGCGTGGCGGCGGGCGGCGGCTTGTGGCGGGACGCAGGCGCGTTCGCCTTCGGTGCGGGCTACACCAGCGAAGACGGCCGCATCCGGGGCAATCTGTCGGGCACGGCCGCGGGTGGGCATGTCGGTGTCGGCGCCGGCATCAGCTTCACCTTGAACTGAGGCAGGAATGAAAGGACTTGTTGCCCTGACCTGCCTGGCACTCTGCGGCGGCCTCGTGCCGGCCGCCGGGCAGGTCGCGTCGACCTACAGGATCAAACCTTCGGACGTGGTGGTGCCGCCCGAGGTGAAGCTCGGCGACTATCAGCGCACCATCCGCCCATTCGATAACTGGACGCTGATCTGCGACGAGAACCTCAAGGCCCGCAAGAAGGTCTGCAACGTCTCGCAGATCATCGAGGACGCATCAGGCAAGATGGCCTTCAGCTGGTCGCTTGCCGCCACACAGGACGGCAAGCCTTACATGATCCTGCGCACCGCTGCGAATGCCAGGAGCGATGGCCTGGTGTCGCTGAAGTTCGATGGGCAGAAGCAGCCGATCGACGTGCACCTGAACGGCTGCAACGAAATGGTCTGTGTCGGCATGTTGCCGGTCGGCCCCGTCATGCGCCGACAGATCTCGCAGAATGCGACACCGGCGATCACCTATTCGACAGTCGACGGCCAGACGATCACCGTGACCGCAACGCTCAAGGGGCTGTCAGAGGCCCTTTCACCACTCAAATAATCGGGGCATCACCATGAGCCAGCAGGACCAGTTCACGTCCGCGAAACGCACTCCGGCCGTCGAGGCGGATCGGCAGAGGCGGGCCGAGCCCCCAAGGCGGCGCTGGCCACGCGTGGCCGGATATTCATTGCTGGGATTGGTCGTGGCGGGGCTTGGCTTCGCCGCCGGGAACTATGCCGCGATCGCCAATCTGGTCGGCGGCGCGACGGCCGCACCTGCAGAAACTGCGGCGGCCCCCGTGCTTCCGGACACGCCCTTCCTCGAGCATGTCAAGCAGGCCGGTGTGCAGGCCTGCTCGACCGTCTATCCGGCGCTCGGACAGATTCTGACGAACGGCACGAAATACAGCGTCAAATCCCTGTGGAACGATCAGGCGGCCGACAAGCACGCCATTCAGGCCTTTGTCGGCATGGACTATGCATCGGAACGCTATAGCGGACCGGCCGCCGGCATCGTCTTCGCATCGCCCACCGCCACGGGTTGCGAAGGGGCGATGGTGCGGGTGGCGCCATTCGCCAGCCCGTGCGCCGACATCGCATCCATCCTGCCGCAGGGCAGCAAGATTACCGACCATCTCGGGCAGGTCGAGGTCTACGAGCTCGGCGGCAATGCCGGTGAAGCGCTTCTCCTGCCGACGGGCAAAAGCTGTGTGGTGATCTCCCTCGCTTCGGCGGCGAAGTAGGACGCGAAGCGATTGAGGTTAAGGAAAGGATGCCGACCATGAGCATGAGATTGCAGGCTTTGGCAGTTTTGGGCTTGACCTTGTTGTGGAGTGGACAAGTCGTCTCAGCCGACCTTGTGGCCCCATCGGAGCCGCAACAGGAGGAAAAAGGCATATGGGCGGCCATCGCCTATTCGCAGGCCGATAGCAAATACGGCTTCTTCTGGGGCGCCGACAAGCGGCAGGAAGCGAAGGACATCGCACAGAAATATTGCGAGAACGCGGGCGGAAAAGCCTGCAACGTCGTCACCGTCTTCCGCAACCATCGCCATTGGGATGATGACGACGAGACCGGCTTTCCCTACAAGCATTGCGGTGCGCTCGCCGTGGCGGACAAGGTGGAGAACCGTTTCACGCCCTGGGGCGTGAACTCGGCAGAGACCCGTCGGGAAGCGGAGGATCTCGCTTTGCAGGCCTGCGAGGCAACGGGAGAGAAATGCAAGATCCGCGAGTGGGTCTGCACATGAAGCCTGGCCCGAAGGCCGTCTCCGCATGTGGGGCAATTCTATTCTCGTTGATGTCGCCGGCGTTCGCCCAGCAACAGGTGGCGGCTGTCCCGGATGGACCGTCATCGCTGCGCGAGGTCTATCAGGACTGGAGTGTGACCTGTTCGGTTCGCGAGAAGGCGAGAGTGTGCTCGCTCGCGCAAGACCAGGTCCAGCAGAACGGGCAGAGGCTTCTTGCCGTGGAGATCGCGGCACGCCCGGACGGCTCGACGACGGCTACCTTGCTTCTGCCCTTCGGCATCCTGCTCGATCCGGGCGTGACGCTGCAGATCGACGATCAGCCGCCACTGCCCCCGCAGCGATTCAGGACCTGCCTGCCGACGGGTTGCGTCTCCGTCTTTACCGTCGATCGGCCGACGCTTGCAAAGCTGAGGGGAGGCTCGGTGCTGAAGCTCAATGTCACGACGGACGCCGAGACCCCGCTGAGCTTCCCGGTGTCGCTTCGCGGCCTGACCGCGGCGCTCGACCGCATGGTGGCGTTGAGCGCAAATTAGAGGTACGCGCTGACCAGCTTTTGGCCGTGATGAGCGACATGACGCGCACGCCGGCCGCCGCGACAGAGTATTTTTTGGACCCGGCACCCAAGGGGCATGCCTGAAAAAGCGTTCAACCTCCGGTTGGATTATCGACAACCGCTATCCGAACCGGCCATGATTCTGGGCATATCGGCCCACTGGCTTGCGATTTTCTGTGCTTCCCCACTGAATGGGGCGTCCGGATACAACCACAGCGAGCCGAAGTTATGTGCTATTTTTGCTACATCTCGCAGCCTTGTTGCCCAAAAGGGCTATTTAGCGCCCTCTAAATCAATAATCGCTCACACATTCCGTGAATTTGTGGATAATCCACCGACGGGCAGGCCTTGGCTTGGTTAGCGCTCTGAAAAAGGACGCTGGGGAAACGTTAGGGTGGGATTATGAATACGACAGGTATGTCGACCATAGGCAGGCGCCTTGGTCTGTTGATGGCGGCCACCATGCTGACCTGCGGGGGCGCTCATGCGCTTACGCTCAAGGAGGCGATGGCTGTCGCGGTGGAATCCAATCCCGAGATTGGACAGGCGATCGAAAACCGCGAAGCAATCGAGTTCGAGTTGCGGCAGGCCAAGGGCCTTTACCTTCCCAGTGTCGATGTCGAGGGATCGGCTGGTGTTCGCCGGCTCGACAATTCGTCCCGACGCTCGCTGTCGATAGAGGACGATTCGCTCTATCCGGCGGAAGCGAATCTGGTGGTGACCCAGAAATTATTCGACAGCGGAGCTCGTCGCGCGGAATTGAACCGCCAGGCATCGCGCGTCGACGGAGCGTCGTTCCGGGTGCTGGAACGGTCCGAATTCATCGGGCTGTCCGTTGTCCAGGATTACCTCGAATACATGCTGCAGGCTTCGATCGTTTCCGAAGCCAAGAAGAATCTGGGTTTCCATCAGGCGATACTCGGCGACATCCGGCAAGGCATCTCAGGCGGGGCGCTGAACGAGGCCGACCGCCAACAGGCCGAGGAGCGTCTGTTCGCGGCCAAGGCCCGCATGCAGGAGGCGACCGAAGAGCTGGAAGCCTCCAAGATCCGGTTCTTCAAGACCGTCGGCAAGCCGCTGGTCAATGCTTCGCGGCCGGGTGACGTCGCCGCCGCGCTTCCGCGGTCACTGGATGACGCGATCGGCCTGGCACGACAGAACAATCCGCGCGTTCACATGGCCACCAGCGATATCGACGCCGCGGCTTCCCTGGTGGATGCGGCCCGGGCGAAATATGGCCCTGAAGTCATTGCTGAAGGTCGGGCCAGGGCAGGCACCGACATTGACGGCGACGACGGGGACACCAATGACCTGCAGGCGCGTCTGGTGCTGCGTTGGAATTTGTATCGCGGCGGCATAGACAAGGCCAATGAACAGGAGCAGATCCGCCGCGCCAGCGAGCAGCGGCTCGCCTATCATCAGGTCTTGCGCGAAATCGAGGAAGCCGTTCGCACCTCGTGGGATCGCCGTTTCCGGCAGGCCGATCTGGCGAAGACCCTGAGGCAACAGGCGGCCGCCAATGAAAAGCTGGTCGCTTCCTATCGCGAGCAGTTCAAGGTTGGACAGCGCTCGCTGCTCGACGTGCTCGACGCGCAGAATACGCGGTTCAACACGGCAACGCTGGCGGATACCGCGTCCTACGCATCGCTGTTTGCCCAGTACCGGCTCCTGGCCGCGACCGGACAGTTGCTGAAAACGATGAATCTCGAGCCGGCAAAGCAAGCGACAGCCTATGCTCGCACCGAGTTTGCAACACCGGAAACCGCGGACACCGAGACCTATGCGCGGACGCCATCGGAGCAGAAGAACGACCTGCCATTCGATATCCTCGCCCCGGTGAGGAAGAAATAAGACGACGCAAGGTCCAGCGAGCGTCCTGACGGGCAGATCGTGAACCAGCAACCCAATATCCTCTCCCCCAAGGAGGCGTTCAAGGCCTGCTTCTCGGCCGTTGCCGGATATCTCGGCAGGCCGAGCGCGGAGACCGTGCTGTTTGCCGGCGTGCCGCTCTCGGACACGCGAATTGCGGCCGACGACATCAGGCACCTTGCCGAACGCATCGGCCTGGAAGTCACCGAGTTCAACCACCGCGATTTTCTCAGGGGGCGTATCGACCTGCCGGCAATCGTCTTTCGCGTCAGCCAATTGCCGGTTGCCCTGCTCGCTCTGGGCGAAGACGATGCGTATATCACCGCGCCCCAGGAAGACGGCCGCACCACGATCGGCCGATCGGAACTGGCCGCCAGCTACATCAGCGGCGGCGCTTCCTTCTCGATCACCTATGCCAATGCCGCCGAAACCATGTCGGTCGGCTCGGCGGCCAGGATCGAGCGGAGACATTGGCTTACGGGGACGATGGGCGCTTTCTGGCGCACCTACTCAAAAGTCGTACTGGCGGCGGTGTTCATCAATCTGCTGGCCATAGCCTCGCCGATCTTCACCATGAACGTCTACGACAGGATCCTGCCGAACAAGGCAATATCGACACTATGGGTGCTGGCTCTCGGCATCGGCGCGGTCATCCTGTTCGACCTGCTCTTGAAGACGGCCAGGGCCTCCCTCATCGACTATGCCGGGCGCAAGGCGGATCTCCGGATATCCTATCTGCTGTTCGAGAAAGTGCTGAACTCGTCGCTGTCGGTGCGCCCCGGCTCGACCGGTGAATACGCAAACAGGGTCACGCAATATGAATTCGTCAGGGAGTTCTTCACCTCCAACACCATCAGCGTGTTCATCGACACGGCATTCGTCTTCGTCTTCCTCCTTGTGATCTATGCGATAGGCGGATGGCTGGTGATCATACCGGCGCTGGCCTTCGTGATGTCCGTCATCGTCGGCCTGATCACCCAGCGCCGCATCGGCAAGCGCGTCGCCGCCTCGATGAACGAAGCGTCGCAGCGCCAGGCCCTGCTGGTCGAATCCATCTCGACGCTGGAGACCATCAAGTCGCTGCGCGCCGAGGCATATCTGCTGCGAAAATGGGGAGAGCACTCCAAGAACGCCGCCAACACGTCGGAGAAGATCAAGCAGCTTTCGGCGGCGGCGGGCAACATCACCCAATCCATACAACAGCTGGTGACCGTCGCCCTGGTCGTGGCCGGCGCCTATGCCTTCTCGGAAGGGCATGTTTCGACAGGAGCAATCATAGGAACGGTGATGCTGGCGAGCAGGGCCGTGGCGCCGCTCGGCCAGATCGCCATAACGTTGTCCCGGTTTCGCCAGGCCATGCTCTCGCTGAGAATGGTGAACTCGATCATGGCTCAGCCGGAAGATCGACCCGACACGGTGGGCTTCGTCAATCGCCCCATCCGCAAGGGGGCGATGGTGTTCAGGAATGTCGGGTTTGTCTATCCAGGCTCGGAAAACGAAGTTCTGACCGGCCTGAATATCTCGGTCAAGCCGGGTGAGCGGATCGGCATCATCGGCCGCATAGGATCGGGAAAGACGACGATGGGGCGGCTGATCGGCCGGCTCTTCCTGCCGACGTCCGGTGAGCTGCTGCTGGATGGGATCGACATTCGCCAGTATCACCCGTCCGAGGTTCGCGCCGCGGTCGGCATCGTTGCGCAGGCCGGCGACCTGTTCTCGGGCACCATCAAGGAAAACCTCCTGATGGCATGCCCCGAGGCTACAGACGAACAGATCATCGAAGCGGCAAAGGCGGCCGGCGTCGACGATTTCGTTTCACGCCACCCGCGCGGCTACGACATGAATGTCGGCGAGCGCGGCACCAATCTTTCCGGTGGCCAGAGGCAGACGGTGGCGATCGCACGCCTGCTGCTGACCAAACCGAAAATCGTCTTTCTGGACGAGCCGTCGGGCTCGATGGATCTCGCATCGGAACGCCAGTTGATCAAGCAGCTCAAAGTCGCCTTCGACCGCGACACCACGCTGATCGTCTCGACACATCGCTTCAGCATGCTTGAGCTGGCCGACCGCCTGATCGTTATCGAACAGGGCAGAATCGTTGCTGACGGACCGAAGGACCAAGTCATACAGGCGTTGCAGAAAACAAGCGCCTGACAAAACAAATATTGCTGCATCCAATGCGTTGGGGCGTGGGAAATGCTTGCCAGAGAAGATCGACCGCCGCTGTTTGCGTCGGCGTCCATATTCATCATCGGAGCGCTCTTCGTGGTCTTCGTCGCCTGGGCGTCCTTTGCCGAAGTCGATGAGATCGCACGCGGCGACGGCAAGGTCATACCCGCTTCCAAGACCCAGATCATTCAGGCGAGTGAAGCCGGTGTCGTTCAGGAAATCGCCGTGACGATTGGCCAGGTGGTCAAGAAGAACGATCTCATCATCCGCCTGGACAACACGCTCAACACGTCCAGTCTCGGCGAGCAGCAGGCCAAGGCGCGCGCGCTGGAAGTGCGCATAGCAAGGCTGAAATACGAACAGGCCGGCAATCTCTCGGGCCCATTTCCGTGCCCGCAGGACATCCAGTCGGTCGCTCCGCAAATCTGCGACAACGAACAGAAGCTGCTCATCGCCCGGCGCGGGAACTTCGATAACAAGCTATCCGTGCTCAAGTCACGCCTTGACCAGCGCGAGAGGGAACTGGCCGAGGCGCAGGCCAATTCCGATCGTCTTACAAAGAACCTGGTCGTCAGCGACCAGGAGGCAAAATTGGTCGACGCGATGGTCAAGAAAGGCCTGATGGCACGGACCGAGCAACTCCGGGTGGAGCGCGAACAGACCGAGCTCAACGGCCAGCTGAACCTTGCGGGCGAAACGATAAAGAAGATCAAATCGTCGATCACGGAAGCCCAGCTTCAGGTCGAGGAACTCGGCCTGCAATTGCAGCAGGAGGCGTTGGATGACCTGACCCAGGCGCTGGCGGAACTGTCGGTGGTGGATGAGACCATAAGGGGAGCCACCGACAAGGTCGCGCGCACCGACATCCGTTCTCCCGTGGACGGCATCGTCAACACGCTGGAGCTGAATACGGTCGGGGCCTTCGTTCAGCCTGGCGCGGTCGTCGCCGGCATCGTGCCGACCTCCGAGACGTTGCTGGTGGAGGCACGGGTCTCGCCACGGGATGTCGCGTTCATCCGTCCCGACCAGGAGGCCCTTATCAAGGTCACCGCCTATGATTTCTCGATCTTCGGCGGCATCGAGGGCAAGGTCTCGAACATCACAGCCGACAGCCTGGTCGATCAGAAAACGGGGGAACCCTACTATCAGGTGCGTGTGGCGACCGACAAATCCACCCTTCAAAGAGACGGCAAGGCCTATTCGATCATCCCCGGAATGATCTGCTCGGTCGACATCAAGACCGGGCGCAAGACGATCCTGCACTACCTCCTGAAGCCGATCAACAAGGCGCGCGAGGAGGCAATGAGTGAGCGGTAGCGCCAGCCCTCATCCTGATGGCGAGCGACTGCTTCCGCCAGTCGCGGCCGAGGATTTTGGGCTTGAATTTCGGGTCGTGGCGCGTGGCGGCATAAGACGCGGCATCCGCTTGGAGCGGGCATTCTGGTTGTCGCTGAAGCAGATGGCCGAACGCAGGAAATGCACGATCGGCATGCTCATCGACGAGATCGCCGAAAGCCAGGCACAGACAGGCAATTTGACATCCGCGATCCGGGTGGCCTGCATGCGTGGATTGGCGGATGAAAACCTGACCTTGCGAAGGCTTGCATCGATCAACACCATCAACGCCATACTGGTCGCTTGCCCGTCACCAGCCTTTGCGCTGGCATCGTCGAAGAAGATCCTGTCGTTCAACGCGCCGTTCCAGCAATTGGTCAAACGTCAATTGCCGATCGCCCCAAGCGATGACGCACGGCACGACCTCAAGCTGGCGCTGGACCTCAACGTGGCCGACATCTTCGCGCGGCTCGATGCCAATGGCGAATCGCCGGTGGCCACCGGTTTTGTCATCGGCGCGGGTGATCGTCGATACCGGGGGCAATTGAATGCGGTGCGGGCTCCGGTGCTCGAGCCGGAGCTGCTGATGGCGTTCGTCTTCGGCGGCTGAATCACCACCAATCCAACGAGAACTTACGGCTGAAAACCTTCGCCAGGTGCGACGGTTGCGATACCGCCTTTGATGTCAGCCATCTGGGCTCCGCCCGGTCTTGAACCGTGGATCCAGGCCCGGTCCGTGCTGAACGAGTAGAGCGGAACGTAATCCGGGAGATCGCTGTCACGCACGACAGTGTTGCTGAGGCTGTCGAGAATGAAGGTGCCGCTGCCTGTGCTCACCGACAGCACTGCGTGAAAGAAGCCTCGCTTGCGGTCCTGGAGAACAACCAGCGCCATGCTCTGCGTTGGAATGCCGGCCCTCAGCAGGGCCGTCATCTTGAGTATGGCAAAATCCTCGCAATCGCCGGCTCGCCGCTCGAGAATCTCCGAAGGCTTCGCCCAATAGTCGAGCTTGCCGTAGACGACGCTATCTTTCCTGTAGGCGATCAGGCGATTTACGCTGCTGTTGACGAAGGACAGCTTCTCGCTGAATCCCTTGCCTTGAGCGGCGGCGACCATGCCGGCAAAAGCTGTGCTCTTGCGCTCGCAGGGGCTGCCCGCCGAACAAGCGGTGATTGCCCGGTACACGGGCGCCCAGCGCGCCGCGACGGGAAAATTGCGCATGGACAAGGCAACCGATCCGAAGACCCCCGGAATGATCGACGCGGTCTGCACCGGATCTATCCCGGCGTCATCTCGCGCCGTTGACGAGCCATCCCCGCGGTCAGCATCTGCCGGGCCATAGCTGCTGATGACCTGACCGATCCGGTAAGCGCCCGCAGGCTGCCTGGGCTGGGGCCTCGCCAGCGAAACACCGCCGAGACAGGGCGGCGTCTGGACCTTCTCCTGAGGCCAGCCGGATGCGGCGATATCGCTCGCGAATGACGGCCCCGCCAGGCCGACAAGCCCGATTGCCAGCAGGAGCATCTGGAGCCGGGTTTTTCCCGGAACTGGTTTTTGCTTTTTCATAACGCCCACCTTTGACTGTGGACGCTACCAATCTTGTCTCAAATTATTGGAAAGGAAGGTGGATAAATATCCAGCAACTGTCTTTATCCAGTTTGTCTAAAATTTTATTCAAATTTATACTTTGGTTCACCAAAAAGATGCCGACTAGTCATCCGTCAACCAGACCTCCAGAAACCAACATATATCAGGTTATATTGTTGCGGTTTACCACGTGTAAAAAATGCCGGGCAATGCATATCATAATATATGAAATAGATTAGGGGGCAGTTGCAAAGTAGAAGTGGCCGCTGTCTCTATCCGGTAAATATCGGAGGGGTTTCAGCCATGACGAACAATATCGAGTTGGACAGCTTTTCGGCTTCCTTGAACGAGCATTCCGCGTCCAATGAACACGGCGATCAGGCATCGCCGGCGGAGATTCGGGTCGCACAGGCAAATTCGACGCAGCCCGCGCCGGCAGCGTCCGAACCGGTGCCGGTCGATGTCGGCGGCGGAGCGCCTGTCAAGCCAGAAGCCCCCGCGGAAGCAAAGGCACCGCCGGCAGCTGCGCCGCACGAATACGTAGCCGACGCCAGCCATGTGGTGAGGCTTCCCGCCAACGCCTCCATCGACAACATCAAGGTCGATGGCCAGAACCTTCTGCTCGAACAGGCCGACGGCTCGGTAATCGTGGTCAAGGATGGCGCCTTGAACGTGCCGACCTTCATCATTGGCGACGTCGAGGTGCCGCGCGTGGCGTTGCTGGCAGCGCTGGAAGCCAGCCATGTCGATGTTGCCTTCGGTGCCGACGGTTCCATCTCGGCCGGCCCGGGCGGTTCGAATTCGAGCGCGGGCGGAGACTTCTCGGTTCCCCCCGGCGGCATCGGCGACGGGTTCGACCTGTCGGCCCTGTTGCCCCCGACGGCTCTGCAGTTCGGGCTTCTGGAGCGGCGCGAGCTGTTTCCCTCGATCGTCGACAGGCAGGTTACAGTGACGGCCACGTCATTGCTTGCCCCATCCGAAGCGGCCAGTGAAACAGGCCTTGATGGCGGCGGAAGTCAATCGCCGGGCAGCGAGGCGCCGAGCCATTCGGAAACCTCCGGCGTCGGATTGATCAGCATCGACGCCCCGGACGGAATTGGGTCGATCGTCATCAACGGCGTCACCGTCACCGGTGTCGGCCAGCAGATCCCGGGCGATTTCGGCTTCCTGACGATCGTCTCCTACAATCCGAGCACCGGCGCCATCGAATACAATTACACGGTGACCGAATCGGTCACTCATCCCCAGCAGGGGGACGGATTCAACGAGAACGATACGGTTCCGGACAATTTCAGCATCACTGTCACGGACGTCGACGGCGATTCGGCCAGCACCACCTTTGCCGTCGCCGTCATCGACGACGTGCCTACGGCGGTTGCCGACAGTGCCACGCAGGCGACCGAGAACGCGGCAGTGACGGTAAACGTGTTCGCCAACGACGTGCCCGGCGCGGACGGGGTGAACATCACCGATCCGACCAAGGTGAGCTATGTCGCGGGATCGCTGGCGGGCGGCACCGGAACGGTTACCTACCACAATGATGGCACCTTCACCTACGCGCCGGCTGCCGGCGAGGAAGGGACGGTGACGTTCCAGTACCAGATCATCGACGGCGACGGCGATTCGTCGGTGGCGACGGTGACGATCAACCTGCTGAAGGACTCGACACCGACGATCGATGTGACGCCGGAGGGCGGGACGCCGTCGGTCAACGCGACCGCGGTTGTCGACGAGAAGGGCCTGCCGACGGGTACTGGCGAGCTTGCCGACCCGGCCTTGAACTCGGATCACTCGGAAACCACGGCGGGCACGTTCAACATCAGCACGGGCGGCGACACGCTGCAGAAGCTCGAGGTGATGGACAAGAATGGCACCTTGGTGGATGTCACTTCTGGCGGCTCGGTCCAAGGCGTCAACGGCGTGCTGACGGTGACCGTGAGCGGCGGCATCTATAGCTACAGCTACACGCTCTCGAACAACGTGGCGAACGCCAATCCCAACCAGACCGGGGCCGCCGACCAAGCGATCGGGGAGAACTTCGCGGTAAGGGTCACCGACAGTGACAACGACACGGCCAATGCGTCTCTGACCGTCAAGGTCAACGACGACGGGCCGGTTGCGGTGAATGACGGGCAGGCCGCGACGGAAGGCGGCGCGGCGATCGTGACGAATGCGGCCAATGGCGTCCTGGCCAACGACCATGTCGGTG